>DATJQF010000230.1:0-69300 GCA_035505995.1 Bacteroidales bacterium | reverse complement strand
GGGCGGATATTACTTCCCCGGTGCTCCAGGCCATGAAACTGACCCCTGAAGCTATGATGGGGGCCATACGATTCTCCGTCGGAAGGATGACAACCGGAGAAGATATCCGGGCGGCAATAAAGAACATTACGGAAACATATGATGCACTATTCCGGAACCAGGGAAACCCTTCGTCCCCAACCCCGGGAAAGAAAGAAGGGATCAGGCTGACCAGCTACACGCATAGCCTGGGGTGTGCCTGCAAGATCCGCCCGCAGCTCCTCGAGGACCTCGTGAAGGATCTGCCGGTTATCTCCCGCCCCGAAATCCTGGTGGATATGCGCACTTCGGATGATGCGGCCGCATACCTGATCAATCCGGCGACCGCCCTGCTGCAAACCGTGGATTTCATTCCCCCGGTGGTGGATGATCCCTATGATTACGGCATGATCGCTGCGGCCAATGCCCTGAGCGATATTTATGCGATGGGAGGGAAGCCCCTGTTTGCACTCAGCGTGGTTGGTTTTCCGGTCAACCTGCTCCCGCCGGAAGTCCTGCGGACCATCCTGAAAGGGGCTGCCGATAAAGTTGCCGAGGCGGGGATCTCCATCCTGGGAGGGCACAGCGTGGAAGAGACCGAGCCTAAATTCGGGCTGGTGGTGACCGGCATTGTGCATCCGGATAAGATCCTGCGCAACACCGGGGCCCGGCCGGGAGATGCCCTGGTGATCACCAAGCCGATCGGGACCGGCATTCTCACCACGGCCATGAAGAAAGGCATCCTGACCCGGTCAGCCGAAAAGAAGATAACCGGGATCATGGCCGGGCTGAACAAGCGGTCCGCAGAGATCCTTTCCGGTTACCCGGTGCATGCCTGTACCGATATAACCGGTTTCGGGTTGCTGGGGCATTTAAAAGAGATGATGACCGGGAGCAGGACCGGGGCCGTGATCGGCTTTTCGAATATACCGGTCATCCCGGGGGTTTCAGAGGCCCTTTCGGCAGGGGCGGTACCGGGAGGCACCCGGAACAACCTCGCGTATGTGACCGGGATGACCCGTTTTGAGCAGGGGATCACGGAAGCCGGGAAACTGATCCTGGCGGATGCTCAGACCTCGGGCGGATTGCTGGTTTCCGTCGATGCCCGCAAGGCGGGTAAGCTGGTTCAGGAGCTGCGGAAGGCAGGAATCCGGGAAGCTGCCGTGATCGGCAAGGTAACAAAAGAAGAGGGGAAAATAAGGGTACTGAAGGAAATTACGGAGCCGTGATCAGACGGTCCACTACTTTCCGGTCATATAACCGTCCGACCGGGTAAATATTCTTTTCCGGATCCCGGTACGGAGATCTGTTGTAAAACCAATTGAGCATCAAAGAGGAGCTGGCGGCAAAGGCCGGATCCTTCTTCTTCATTTGCTCAAATGCATCCAGCAGGGAAGGATCCTTTTTCACCATGGCTTCCGCCAGGGGCTCCATCACATATTGCTCAGCGTACTCCTTCTGTTCAAAGATGGCATCGAAGAAGCCCCAGTAAAGCAGGGAACCGTTCCCTTTTGGCTCCAGGAGCTGGGCAAGGATCCGTATGCCGGGCTGTCCGGCATCGACCAGAGCGGTGCCGGCCGGGAAGACCTGCCGGATCAGCGTATCCTGCTGGTTGAACCGGACCAGGGGATGCCTGCCTTCGTAAGGATTGGCCTGCCATTCGGGCGAAGTGAGTTTCCAGGTCAGAACACTCAGGACGGTGTCTTTTTTCAGTCGATCCACCCGGATCCCGTGAAGCTCCAGTTTGCGGATCACCTCCTCCCACTGCGGCGGGATGAGATAGGCTTCGGGCAGCCGGGTCGTCACCGTCGGCCGGGTTTTGTTAAAAAAAGGAAGCCGGAGAACGGTTTTTTCGCCGGTATAACGGTAATAATATTGTCCGGTCAGATCGCTTTTCACTCTTTCGAATTGGATGCCGAGAAAATTCACCATCGTGCTGTCATTTTCCAGGGTCTCGAACTGGAGCGGAAAATCCTGGTGCCGGAATTCGGGACTGGAGGCATACCGGTCGGCTTTCCGGATCAGGTCCTGCAGGTTCCGGGATTCCCGGTTCAGGATGCCGAGCGAGCTGACCAGGCAGCGATAGGTTGCATCCACCCGTTGGTCGTAAGGTTTCAGCATATGGGTCTCAATGAGCAGTCCGGGCCGGTTCAGCAGGGAAGTATATCCCTGGGAAAGCATGGGCGGGGCCACCTCCGTGATCAGTCCGCTGCTAAGGTCGAACCACTTCCGGAATTCAATATAGGTGAAAACAGGGATCCCGGCGTTCTCCAGCTCCCCGGTCATCTGAGGGAGAAACTGGTCTTTCGTCCAGGCCGTAAGATTTTCATCCATTTCCCCCAGGGTTTCCATCTGGTAGGTTAGTACGTATTGATAATCGGCTCCGTCGGTAGTATGGGTATCAATAAAGAAATCCGGCATCCAGGTATGGAACAACCGGAGCCAGGCCTGCATCTCCGGGGTATCGGCCTTAAGGTAATCACGGTTCAGGTTATGGTTATCGGCCGTTACCCGCCAGCCGGACTCCTCCGGGCCGTTCTGGTTGATCCGGTTGTAGGGGCCAAACCGCTCGTGCCCGTCGGTATTGAAGATGGGGATGAAGAGAATGGAAAGATGATCGAGAAGTCCGGGATACCGGTTCCCCACGGCAAGGTCTCTCATCAGCATCAGTCCGGCATCTTTCCCTTCCGATTCCCCGGCGTGGATGCAGGCCTGGATGAGCACTACCATTCTTCCCGAGGCATGGATGGAGGCAGGGTCCGACAAGCCGTCCTTGTCGGCAATGACCAGGGGGAGGTCCCTTCCCTGGCCGCTTTTTCCAAAAGAGGTATAGGTGAGCTTCGGGGAGGCTTCATCCAACCGGCGGCAGAAATCGACCGTTTCCTGGTACCGCGGGGTTTCCTTCCTGCCGGAACTTTCATAGAAGGTTTGCCAGTCCGTTACCTGGCAGAGCAACGTGACGGGCAATAAGAGGAAAAAAGCAATATACAGCCGGATCATACTCATATTTATTTTGCTCAAACATAAGCAAAATTAATGAACCGGGCAGGTTCTCCCAAAAGAGACACGAGGGACATAGAAACTTTGTATATGAGTTTTGTTTATTCTGAATTTTAGTTAATTTTGCCGGCGCTCACAGCCCCATATAATTTTAAATAAATTGAAATCCAGAACTTTATTAAAATAATGTCCTTTAAAACCGGATCATGAATCAATCGGAAATAACGAAAACGGAAAGCGACATCCTGGAAAGAGTCCGGGAGCTTTTCTTCAAATACGGAGTCCGAAGCGTTTCGATGGATGACATTTGCCGGGATCTGGGGGTATCCAAGAAAAAACTTTACCTCTATTTCAAAAGCAAGCATGATCTGGTCATGAAACTGCTGGAACTGGAGAGGAAGAGCTTCGAGATCATTTTCGATACGTATAATTTTGAAGGGGTCAACGCGATTGATATCCTGCTGACCGTGAGTAAAGAGGTCGGGGATCACTTCTGGGATGTCAGTCCTTCCATGACCTTCGACCTTAAAAAATATTACCCGGAAGTGTATCATACCCATGTGGACGAGCGGATCGAATTCATTTACCAGAAGATCAAGATCAATCTTGAAAAGGGGATCAACCAGGGCATGTACCGGGACGATCTGAGCATTGAACTCGTTGCCCGGCTGTATATCCGGAGACTGATGGATCTTCATAACCCGGAATTCTTCCCCGCCGATAAATTTTCCTTTCAAACCCTCTTCGATGTCATGTTCGATAATTTCATCCGGGGCATTGCCAATCAAAAAGGGATGGAATATTACGATGAACAAAAGAGAAAAGTCAACTTTAATAATTTCAATTAAATGAAAAAACTTCATTTCCTTTCCCTTGCTATCCTTTCAGGCCTTTTGCTTATTCCCGGTGCTGCCAGCAGCCAGCATCCGACGCTGGCATTTTCACTCAAGCAGGCGCAGGATTATGCCTATGAGAATAATTATGATCTGAAGAATTCCGCCAAAGATGTTGAAATAGCAAGAAAGCTCGTCAGTCAAAATACGGCCATCGGGCTTCCCCAGGTGAATGCCGGCGCCGATTACATGTACTACCTGGAGCTGCCCACGACCCTGATCCCCGGGGAATTTCTGGGTCAGCAGGAACCGATCGAGGTGCAGTTCGGCTCTCCGTATAACTTCACTTTTAAGGCTACCGCCACCCAGCTGCTGTATAGCGGGCAATACCTCGTGGGAGTTCAGACAGCCAAATCTTACCTGGAAACGGTCCGTCAGAAAATGGTCAGTGACCAGATGAACGTCCGTGACCTGGTCACCGAAGCCTATATCGGATTGCTGATCGTCCGGGAGAACATCCTGATCCTGGATTCTACCTATAAAACGATCTCCAAAATGGTGGATGAAGCCAAAGAGGTTTACAACAACGGGCTGATCGAAGATATTGACGTGGAGCAGCTGGAACTGAACAAGTCCAACCTGGAGGCAACACTGATCAACACGCAGAACCAGGGGTTGTATGCCTATAATTACCTGAAGTTCGTGATCGGCATCCAGGGAGACCAGGAGATCAGCCTGACCGACAGTCTAGGATTTTTCCTGGTCAACCTGGCAAAGGATTACCTGATGAACCAGCCTTTCGATTTCAATTACAACATCGATTACAAGATGCTGCAGAAGCAGGAGCACCTGGTATATATGCAATACAAGCTCTCCAAAACGGCTTACCAGCCTACGTTGTCCACCTACCTCTCCTTTAGTGAGAATGCCCAGCGTGCCTACTGGAATTTCTTCCAGGGCTACCAGCCGTGGTTTGAAACAGCCATCTGGGGGGTTTCATTGGCCATCCCCATCTGGAGCAGCGGGAACCGGAAATATGCCGTGGATCAGGCCAGGCTGAATGTGGAAAAGATGAAGATTTCGGACACTAAGATGAAAGAGGGCCTGTCCCTGCAGGTGGAGACCGCAAAGTCGGATTTCAATAACTCTTACCTGGTTTTCGTGAACAAGAAGAAAGGGCTCGATTCTGCGAAAAAGATCTATGACAAGACCGTTGCGAAATATACGCAGGGTATGTCTTCCAGCACCGACCTTAACCAGCGGTATAACCAGTTCCTGGCATCGGAAAGCGACTACATCCAGTCGATGTACGTCCTGCTGAAATCCAGGATCAAGCTTTACAAGCTTCTCGAAAAGGTTTAGCCCTTCAGCTGCCTGCGATAGATCCTGTTCGACTTCCTCCGGCGAAGGATCGATTTCATCTCCACGTCGATGAGATACATTGCCGGCACAAAAACCAGCGTCAGGAAGGTGGCGAAGCTCAGCCCGAAAATGATGGTCCAGGATAGCGGTCCCCAGAAGGCCACATTATCGCCCCCGAAATAGATATGCGGGTTAAGCTCCGTGAATAGCGTCACAAAGTTGATGTTCAGCCCGACAGCCAGGGGCACCAGTCCCATCATGGTAGCGGTTGCCGTTAACACGACGGGCGTGATACGCGTCTTTCCTGCCTGCACAATGGCATCCCGGGTTTTCAACCCGCGGGCTTTCAGCACATCCGTGAATTCGACGATCAGGATCCCGTTCCTGACGGCGATCCCGCCCAGTGCGATGATCCCGACTCCGGTCATGGCAATGATGATCGGCATACCGAATAGGATCAATCCAAGAAGCACCCCGATGATGCTGAAGATCACTTCACTCAGGATGATCAGGGATTTGCTGAGCGACTGGAACTGTGTGATCAGGATAAAGAAGATCAGGCCAATGGCGATGAGCATCGATTTGAACAGGAAGATCATCGTCTCGGTCTGATCCTCCCGTTCCCCGGTGAGGGAGATGTTGATGGTTCGGGGGCAGTCGAAATTCTGCACTACCTGGGTGATCGAGGCCACCACTTCGTTGGGGGTGTACCCGGAAAGAACCTCGGAGGAGAGGGTGATCACCCTTTTGAGGTTCTTCCGCTTGATCCCCCCGTAGGTGTCGGAATAATGGATCGTCGCCACCGAGGAGATCGGGATCTGCCGGAGCTGGCCGTTGTTCATGTCCCGGTAGGTGACCTTGGAGTTCAGGATGTTGTTGATGTTCTTGCGCTCCTGTTCGGAATATCTCAGCTGGATCGGATATTCATCCTCGTCTTCTTTGTACTTTGAGATCTCGGTGCCGAAGATAGCGGTACGGAGCTCCATGCCCACCTGTCCGAGGGAGATCCCTTCCCGGTTGGCCCTTTCGCGGTCAATGTCCACAATGATCTCCGGACGGTCGTTCTCAAAATCGGATTTGAGGTTCTCAATGCCCGGGATCTGCAAGGAATCCAGATAATTCTTGAAACGGGTAGCCGTGCTGATCAGTTCATCGAGGTTTTCCCCCGCTATTTCAATGTTAACAGGCTTTCCGGTCGGAGGTCCTGCCCGGTTCTTTTCAACGGAGACCTGGGCGCCCGGGATATTCTTCACGTGTTCGCGGATTCGGTCCATGATGTCCAGCGTGGAAGCGCCGTGCCGGTACTTGCTCTCTGTAAAATTGATGGTGACCTTCCCCTTATTCGCGGCGACGGTGCGATCGAACATCCCGTCTCCGGCCCCGAACCCGACATTGGTCACGATCGATTCCACCAGCGGGTTATTCGGCCCAAGGACATCATTGACCCTTTTCTCGATGAGACGGGTCACGGAGTCCGTGACCTTCTGGTCGGTCCCTTCCGGCATTTTTAAATATACATAGACATTATTGGGCATGTTCACCGGGAAGAACAACACCTTGGGCTTCACCATGCCGGTGATCACGAAGGTCAGGATCAGCATGCCGGTAATGGTGTACAGCAGGTAATACGGCCTTCTCTTCTTCAGGAAGAATTTCAGGGTCGCTTCATAAAGCTTCATCAGCCAGGGCCAGGCCCTCGTCTGGAACTGGAACGTTGAATTCTTGATCCAGAGCCGGTAGGCTGCATTCAGGATCAGGCATAACACCAGTACATTTCCCATTCCGGGCACGCGGGCGAGATAGAACAGGAGCGCCAGCCCGAGAAGGATCCCGCTGGATATCAATAGCTTTTTATAGTTGGTCTTGTACCCGGTTTTTTCGAATTCGTGCTTCATGAAGGACACCGCGAAAACGGGATTGATGATGTAGGCCACGAAAAGCGAGGCGAAGAGCGTCAGGATCAGGGTGACCGGCATATAATACATGAACTTTCCCGTGATCCCCGGCCAGAAAGCCAGCGGGAAGAATGGGGCCAGGGTGGTCAGGGTTCCCGAAAGGATCGGCAGGAATACTTCCCCGGCCGCCATTTTGGCTGCCTTGACGATGTTCTTCTCCGTCCGGTGTATCCGGTGAGTGTTCTCGATCACCACGATGGCGTCATCGACGATGATCCCGAGGGCGAAAATGAAGGCGAACATGACGATCATGTTCATGGTGAATCCCAGCCCCGGCATGACCAGGTAGGCTACGAATATGGAAAGGGGAACGGACAATCCCACAAAGAAAGCGTTGTTGAATCCCATGAAAAACATCAGCACCAGCGTCACCAGGATAAACCCGATCGCTTCCGTATTGTTCAGCTCTTCCAGGGTGCTGCGGGTATAGCGCGACATATCCCCGGTGATCTCCACCTGCAGGTCGGGGGGATAGGTGTTCTTTTTCAGGTCGGCGACCATGGCCTTGATCTCGTCCGAGGCATTGATCAGGTTCTCCCCGCTCTTCTTGATCACATTGAGCGTGATGACATTTTTTCCATTGAACCGGGAGAAGCTTTCCTGCTCCTTGAAGGAATCCTTCACATCGGCAATGTCCCCGATATAAACGATGGCCCCGCTGGAGGATTTCAGCATAATGCCTTTGATCTGGTCCGGCGACTTGAACTGCCCTGCGATCCGGATCGTACGCTTGGCCCCGTAAGTGGTGATCGTTCCGGCCGAGATCGTCACATTCTCGCTGGATACGGCCCGCTGGATATCGGCGAAGCTGACACTGGCCGCCTGCATCTTATACATATCGACGTCGATCTGGATCTCACGCTCCAGGGCGCCCACGATATCCACCCGGGTGATCTCCTTGAGGGTTTCGATCTTGTCCCGGGCCACTTCGGCATATTTTTTAAGCCGCTGAAGATCATAATCGCCTGAAATATTAATGAACATGATCGGCACTTCAGAGATATCGATCTCCATGATATCCGGCTCTTTCGGCAGGTTGTTCGGGAGGCTCGACCGGGCTTTGTCGACGGCGTCCCGCACCCGCTGCTTGGCTTCCGACACCGCGATTCCCGGGTTGAATTCCACGACGATGCTCGAAAAATCCTGCACCGAATTGCTGGTGATCTTTTTTACGTTGGCCAGCGATTTGGCTTCCTTCTCGATCGGACGGGTGATGAGGTTCTCGATATCCTGGGGGGAGGTGCCCGGATAGGCGGTAGTTACGATGATGGTCGGGATGACAATTTCCGGGAACTGCTCCTTCGGGATATTGATGTAGGACATGATCCCGAGCAGCGTGATGAAGACGGTAAGGACATAGATGCTGGTCCGGTTGTCGATGGCCCAGCTGGTCGCGAAAAACTCACGGATCCTGTTTTTTTCCTGTTTCATGGGAGTGACCGTTAGAATTGGATGAGCTGGCCGTCGTAGAGATCCTTATACCCTGCGGTGATGATCAGGTCTCCGTTCTTAAGACCGGAATCAATCTCCGTCAGTCCGTTATAAGTTACGCCCGTTTTGACGAAGGCCTTTTTCGCGACCTTCCTGCCGCCTTCCTCGCGCGCCACGAAGACATACGCACCTTCCGCCTGGGAGGACTGGATATAAGTCTGTGGGATCGCGATCGCCGTGGGGTTGTAATAATCCTTGATCCGGACCACGGCGATCATATTGGCGCGGTAAACTTCCTGGTTGGAGGGAAGCTCCGCTTCCACGGTAAAGGTGCGATTGGTCGGGTTGATGTATTTACTGGCAAAGGTGACTTTCTGGGTGAATTCCTCATTCAGGTCGGGCAGGAAGATCCGGACCTGGTCACCGGTGTTTATCTTCGCCGAGTAGGCTTCCCCTACCTCGGCCACGGCTTTTGCCTTGGAGAAATTGATGACCCGGAACGCCGGCACCCCCAGGGACGCCGTTTGGCCGACCTTGATGGGAATATCTTCCACGGTGCCGTCGATCGGGGAAGTAATATTGGAAAGATTGATCTGGTCCTGGACCGTGGCGATCTTGTTCTGGATGGATTCCATATTGTTCTTGGCGGTCAGGTACTGAACTTCCGATCCGATATTCTGGTCCCAGAGATTCTTTTGCTTGTGATATAGATCGGTGGCAAAATTCAGCTGGGTTTGAAGCTCGTTGAGGGATTGCTTGAGTACTTCCGCATCCAGCTCGGCCAGGAGCTGCCCCTTGAGCACATGATCCCCTTCGTTCACCAGGATCTTCGTCACCACGCCGACGGTCTGCGGGCTTACTCCGATATTCTCATTCCCGTCCACCCGGCCCTGCACTTCGATATAATGCCCGAATTCCCGGATGGATACCGGCTGTACGGACACCGGTAACGCGGGCGTGGTGCCGGCAGGATACAAACCCTTTTCGAGTTGCTGGATTTCATTGGTGATCTGATCGCGTTGTTTCTTCAGCTTCTCCAGCCTGGCTTTTTTATCCTGGGGGCCGCATCCGGCGGTCAGTAGAAGTGCCAAACCGGCGAGGAACAGCAATTTTTTCATAGAACCGGGATTGATTAAAAAATGAGGCGCAAATATAAAGAATTTCCGGGAAGGAGAAACTATTGACGGAAGAAAGTTTCCGGCCTCCCGGAAAACCGTTATCTTTGCGTCGATGGAGAAAAAGACGCTTACCTTCCTGCACCAGGCCACCGGGTTGTATCACCGCTATGGTATAAAAAGTGTGACGATGGATGAGGTGGCTCATCACCTGGGGATTTCCAAAAAAACCCTGTATGAGCATTTCCGGAATAAGGAAGACCTGGTGGGATCTGTTATTTTCCTGGAGCACGACAGGCAGCGGCGGTACTTTGATGAGATCCGGAAAAAAAAGCTGAATGCCATTGAGGAGCTGATGGAAGTTTACCGGATCATCAACCGCGTGCTCCGGGATTATCACCCGTCGATCGAATATGATGTCAGAAAATACTACCCCTCTCTTTTCATGAAATTGCGGAACCTCCGGAGGGAAGGTCTCTATGAATCAACCTACCGGAACCTGATCAAGGGGCAAAAGGAAGGATTATACCGGAAAGAGATGAATGCCGATATCATTTCCCGGCTTCATGTGGCCAGGTTTGAGTATCTGTCAGAAAATGATGTATTTACTAATGATGAACTGACTTCGGTCAAAGTTTTTCACGAAATCTTCCTCTATCATATCTTCGGGATCCTGAATGATAAGGGGAGGGTGTTTTTTAGCAAGAATTTTGAAAAATACAAGGCAAATATGGTAATTGCCGATACCTGAAAGCAGGTGATTCCCCTCATGGATCCCCTTGTTTTTTAGTAACTTTGAGAGGGTCAGGCAACCAATTTGCCCGTTGAACGTCTTAAAATCAGACCGATCCGGATGATTAGCGATGAATCCCTGCTCGATGATTGTTTGGCCGGAGGGCGTAAGGCTCAAAATATGCTTTACCGGAAATATGCGTCGACGATGATGGCATTGTGCATGCGGTATGCCAGGGACCGGAGCGAAGCGGAAGACCTGTTGCAGGAAGGATTCCTGAAGGTTTTCCAGAATATCTCGTCCTACAGGAAGGAAGGATCGTTTGAGGGGTGGATTAAAAGGATCATGATCAATAATGCCCTGAACCAGTTCAGGAAGAATAAAAGGTTACCGTTTCATAAGGATATTGAAGAAATCAATGAAATTGAGATATTGAGTGCGGAAGAGGCGAAGGAAGTGGATTTCCAGATTTCATCGGATACCCTGCTTTCACTGATCCAGAAGCTGCCCCCGGGGTATCGGGTAGTGTTTAATATGTATGTTTTTGAAGAATACAGTCATAAAGATATTGCCGAATCATTGAATATATCGGAAAACACGTCTAAAACACAATTACTGAAAGCCCGGCGGTTTCTCCGGAAGCGCCTGGCGGAATTAAGACCTACTATAAAAACTGTTCCTGTCGATGGATAAAACAGGTAAAAACGGTAACGAATGCCCTCATCCAATTGATGAGATTTTCCGGAAAGGCTTGCAGGACTACCGGGAGGAACCGCCGGAAAGGGCCTGGGGAAGCATTAACCGGAAGCTATTGTGGGGAGAGATCCTGAGGCTGAATTTCAGGAATGTTCCCGGGATCGCCTGGATTACTGCTGCCTCTGCAGTAGTGTTGCTGGCTGTTATCTGGTTCCTTCTCTCACCTGCCTCTTCTTTGCAGGTCCCCGTTGCGAAGAAGGAAATCAATGCTGAAAATCCAAAGACAGGTTCCCCGGTCGTTCCGGCCGTAACCCATACTCTGACCGCTCACAGGAATGCTGCAGTGAGTGCTGCACACCAGGTATATGCTTCCACTTCAAAGCGGGTCATTCCGGAAAGAACGGTTCTGCCCGGACAAACAGCAGCCAATGAATCCGTAACGAAAAAGGAAGAAGTTCCGGAAGAGAATATCCTCACACCGGCTCCTTTGCTGACCCGGAACAGCGGCCAGCTGGCACCCCCGATCTCAGCCCTGCCGGGCTATTCCGCCTTTACGGTCAATATGAGCAATTCCCCGGAGGCCAAGAATGAGACCCCTCCTTTCGTGATCCGGCATGTCAGCAATGTGCCTCCCCAGGAGCAGATCCTGACCGCTAAAAGCCTCACGCCGTTCCCGATCCATTTTGCTGTCGGAATTGATGCGGAACCCGACATCACCTTCTATAAATCGAACCATTCCTATTCCTATGGAAGCTATTCGGGAGGATTGAATCTCCAGTTCCATTTCGGAAGGTTCTTCTTCCGTACGGGAGCCAGTCTGGGCTATTTCGCCGACCAGGGACAATACCTGTCGGAGTACACCACCCCCGATTCGGTCGCAACGTTGAAGCCTGCCGATAGCGTAGTGCATTCGACCACTGCGGTAACTACCGATCATTACCTTTATTTGCAGGTTCCCATGCTACTGGGCTTCAAGGCATTTGAATCCAATCATTTCAGGTTCTCCTTCCAGGCCGGTCCTGCCGTTTCATTTCTGCTGCAAAAGGATGAGCCTCTCCCGAACCCGAGCTATCCGGGCGGAACCGTAACCAAATTGGTCAGGCAGACCCCCGAAAGGATGTTGTCCTACTGGCAGCTCTGGGCCGGGTTCAGCCTGGAGTACCTGTTCAACAGGAATTTAAGCATTTGCATCGAACCCGGGTATAAATATTCATTAACCCCGGTGACCACCAGCGGCGAGTTGCCGGCCAATCATTCCCAGTCGGTCGGTATTAACGTAGGATTCCGGTACAGTTTCGGATATAATTACAAGGATAAATAGGAGAACTTATACCTTTTCATCCGGGCGGTGTCATTCCGCAAACCATTCTGCGAAAGAGTTCGGCGTTTCCCTTAATTTGAGCGAGTAAAGTTTTATCCCCGCGGGCAGTGCGTTCCCGATCCTGCCGGCGAAATCGGTCAGCATGTTTTCGGTGGTGGGCTGATACGCTACGATCAGCATCCCGGAGAAGGATCCCTGCAGCTTTTCAAACTCCCCGGCCGGGTAATCCGAGCTCAGGATCAGGGCATGGTCGAAAACATCGATCACGTTCTTTTTGACGATCGACTTGAGGTCGCTGAAATCCATCACCATCCCTTTTTTGGGTGAATGGGGATCGCTCACCGGACTGCCTTCAATGGTCACGGATAGCTCGTAGGAGTGACCGTGAATATTCCGGCAGGGACCATCATAATCCTTCAGCGCATGGGCGGCTTCAAAACGGAACAGCTTGGTAATGCGGATCGTCGGCATGTATCCTGATTTTTACAAATGTACTACAATATCCCCAGGTGCTGGAAGAGGATCTTCAGCCCGATCGCGATCAGGATAAGCCCGCCCAACAGCTCGGCCCGGCGGGCAGGGATAAAGGAAGAGGTTTCCCCGATCCGGGCGCCGGCAATGGACACGAAAAAAGTGATCAGTGCGATGATCGACACCGCCAGCAGGATCCTGACCCCCAGAAATTCCAATCCGATCCCCGTGGCAAGGGCATCGATGCTGGTGGCTACAGAAAGCGTCAGCAGCAGCGAAAAATCCTTGATATCAAGCTTTTTCCTGCGTTTTCCGATCCGGAAAGATTGCAGGATCATTTTGATCCCGATAAATGCCAGGATTCCGAAGGCGATCCAGTGATCCACCTGCCGGATCAGGTCCTGGAAAAAATGCCCGATCAGCCATCCCAGCAAAGGCATCAATCCCTGGAATATCCCGAAGAAAAAAGCCATTTTCAGGATATCCTTCCGGGTCAGGGTGCGGGTAATTCCGAAGCCAACGGCTACGGCAAAGCAATCCATGGAAAGTCCCAGGGCAATCAGGATAATTTCAACCAGGTTCATGCGGGGATCATTTCGACGATTTTCCCGAGATATTCGGCATCAATTTCGTCAAAGGCATTCAGGAGATCACTGTCAACGTCCAGCACTCCGATGATCTTCCGGCTACGGTCTCGTATCGGGACGACAATTTCCGATTTCGACCGGGGATCGCAGGCGATATGGCCCGGAAAGGCATGCACGTCGGGGACGAGGATTGTTTTCTGCCGGTTGATCCCCGCCCAGCAAACGCCTTTATTCTTTTCCAGCACCTGGCAGGCCAGCGGTCCCTGGTAGGTCCTGACGATCAGCTCACCTCCCTGCAGGCAATAAAATCCCGTCCAGAAGAAATATTCCATTTTATGGTGGAGGAGGGCCGCAATGGTGGCCATGCGCGCATCCGCATCCCCGGTGCTTCCCAGCAGTTCTTCCAGCTGTTTCAGGATTCTCCGGTAGCGTCCTTTCTTCCTGTTTGCCTCCATCCCGTTTCAGATCTTTTCCAGCTGAACGGTAAAGTGCCTCATCATCGGGGCTTCGTAAAGGATCCTGAATCCTGACCGGATCTGATCGCGGCGGTCGTAAATATTTTTCAGGGACGTGGCGACCACATCCATATGGTTATTGGTGTATACGCGGCGGGGGATGGCGAGCCGCAGCATTTCCAGCGCGGGAAACCGGTTTTCCCTGGAATCGGGATCGCGGTCGGCCAGCAGTGTTCCGATCTCCACTCCCCGGACGCCTGATTCAAGGTAAAGTTCCACTGCCAGTAACTGGGCCGGGAACTGCTCCCGGGGAATATGGGGAAGGAAGCGGACGGCATCCACAAAAACGGCATGACCGCCGATCGGGCGTTGTATGGGGATGCCGTATTCCATCAGCTTCTTGCCGAGGTAATGTACCTGATGCACCCGGGTTTCCAGGTAGTCGAATTCGGTCCCTTCATAAAGTCCCCGGGCCATGGCATTCAGGTCGCGGCCGGCCAATCCCCCGTAAGTGATATAGCCCTCGAACATGATATTATACATGCTGGCTTTATGGAAGATCGCTTCGTCTCTCATCCCGATCAGCCCGCCGATATTCACAATCGCATCCTTCTTGCTGCTCATGGTGATCAGGTCGGCATAAGAGAACATCTCCCGGGCGATCTCCCGGATGGTTTTATTACCGTATCCCTTTTCCCGAATTTTGATGAAATAGGCATTCTCGGCAAACCGGGCGGAATCAAACAGCACCAGTTTGCCATACCGGTCGGCGATCTCCCTGACCTGCTTCAGGTTCTCCATGGAAACCGGTTGACCGCCCGGTGTGTTGCACGTGACCGTAAGGATGATAAAAGGGACTTTATCGGCTGATTTCTCCAGCACTTTTTCCAATTTGGCCAGGTCCACATTGCCCTTGAAGGGATGGTCGATCGTTGTGTCGAAGGCTTCCCGGATGGTACAATCCACCGCATGCGCTTTCCGGTATTCGATATGGCCCTTGGTGGTATCGAAATGTGAATTTCCCGGAACTATATTCCCTTCCCTCACCAGGACGGAAAACAGCACGTTTTCAGCCGCTCTCCCCTGGTGTACCGGCAGAAAGAACTCAAATCCCGTGATCTCCTGAAAGGCTTCCTTCAGCTTAAAATAGGAGGAAGCGCCGGCATAGCTTTCATCCCCTCTCATCAGTTCCGACCATTGCACATCGCTCATGGCACCGGTGCCCGAATCGGTCAGCAGGTCGATAAACACCTGGTCGCTCCTGAGTTGAAAGACGTTATACCGGGCATCCCTGATCCATACTTCACGTTCCTGGCGGGTGCTTTTCCGGATATTCTCCACCATTTTGATCCGGAAGGATTCTGCAAAAGGTAGCTCCATAGGGACGAATTACTTTTCCGCTCAAAGGTAGGAATATTTCGACTGACAAAATAATTTCCAGCCGGTTTGTGTATTTGCCAAAATTCACGTAGGTTTGTGGAACCGGAATGCCTGTTCCGGAATTATCATAAATATCAATATATCAAGGAGGAACCTGTAGCATGAGTACTGCAAAAAATGCCGGGACCAAGACCGGCCTTACCAAACTGAGTGACCTGTATGAACTGGCCAAAAGTGCCCGTAAAAAGAAAATTGCCGTAGCCGTTGCCCAGGATGAACATTCCCTGGAGGCGGTGTGTGCAGTCGTTAAATCCGGGCTGGTGGATGCCATCCTGGTAGGGTCGGAACAAAAGATCAAAGAACTGGCTGCCAAGCTGAAACTCGATATTTCCGGAATGCCGGTGATCAATGAAGAGGTGGATGCCCAGGCGGTCCGTCGAGCGGTATCCGTTGTCCGCAACAAGGAAGCTGATATATTGATGAAAGGCAATGTCCCCAGTGCGACCTTCCTGAGGGGGGTGCTGGACAAGGAAGCCGGCTTGCGGAAGTCCGAAGTGCTTTCCCATTTTGCATTGTTCGAAGTGCCAACCTATCATAAGCTGATCGGTCTGACCGATGCGGCCATGGTGATCGCTCCCGACCTGAAGACCAAGATCGCGATCATCAACAACGCCGTGGAATTCATGAACCGGCTGGGAGTTCCCAAGCCCAAAGTTGCCCTGTTGTGTGCCGTGGAAATGGTCAACGAACAAATGCCGGCGACCATGGAAGCCGCCATCCTGTCGAAAATGAACCAGCGGGGACAGATCAAGAATTGCATCCTGGACGGTCCGCTGGCCTACGATAACGCCGTCAGCATCGAAAGCGCCCGCCATAAGGGGATCGTGAGCGATGTGGCAGGCGATGCCGACATGCTGGTGGTCCCGGATATTGAAGCAGGGAACGTGCTGTACAAGGCCTTTGGATTCTCGGCCGGCGCCAGCCTGGCGGCAGTCGTCCTGGGAGCTGCAGCCCCGATCGTACTCACCTCCCGCTCCGATACCGAGGAATCCAAGCAGGCGAGCATTGTCATGGCCGCTGCAGGCAACTGATCGATACCCAGTGCCCGCGGGCTTTCATCCGGAAACCGGCAGTGACCTCCGGAAGACTAAAAACCCAACTATGACCAACAAACTGTTTCAGACTAAATCGATCCATGAGCTTATTTCCCAGGCATCCGATACGAAGCATGGGTTCAGGAGAGCCCTCACCGCCACCAATCTCACCACCCTGGGGATCGGTGCGATCATCGGCGCCGGCATTTTCGTACTGACCGGTCAGGCCGCCGCACAGTATGCGGGTCCTGCCATCGTCCTTTCCTTCATCATATCGGGTATCGCCTGCGCATTTGCAGGGCTGTGCTATGCGGAGTTTGCATCCATGATCCCCATCGCCGGCAGCGCCTATACCTACGCTTATGCCACGCTGGGAGAATTTTTCGCCTGGGTGATCGGCTGGGACCTGATCCTGGAATATCTTTTTGCAGCCGCCACCGTTTCAGTCGGCTGGTCGGGGTATGTCGTGAGCTTCCTGAAAGATTTCGGGATCAACCTGCCGGTCTCGCTCACGTCCGCTTCCGGCACGGTGATGATACAGCTTCCGAAGACCGGCTGGGAGGAGCTTACGCCGAACCTGGCCAACAGCCTGACTGCGCAGGGGATTCCTGTGAGCGCTCTGCCTCATGTTACGGCTATCATGAATATCCCGGCCATGTTCATCATTGCCCTGGTAACCCTGCTGCTGGTCATCGGGATCAAGGAATCCGCCAATTTCAACAACCTGATGGTGATCACCAAAGTTTCCGTGATCATCCTGTTCATCGTCGTCGGGGTCTCTTTTGTCACGGCAGGCCACTGGCATCCCTTCATTCCGCCCAATACGGGAAAGTGGGGCCAGTTCGGATGGAGCGGGATCCTGCGGGGGGCCGGAGTGATCTTCTTTGCCTATATAGGATTCGATGCAGTCTCGACAGCCGCCCAGGAAGCCAAAAACCCGCAGAAGCATATGCCGATAGGGATTATGGGTTCGCTGGGCATCTCCACGGTATTGTATATCCTGGTCGCCCTCGTGCTGACCGGGATCGTGAGCTACACCACCCTGAATGTACCCGACCCGGTGGCTGTGGGTGTGGATGCGATGGGGCAAAAGATGTTCTGGCTGCGGCCGATTGTGAAGATCGCCGCGATCGCGGGATTGAGCTCCGTCATCCTGGTGATGCTGCTGGGCCAGCCGAGGATCTTCCATTCCATGGCCAAGGACGGGCTGCTTCCCCCGGTATTCTCCCGGGTGCACCCGAAATTCAAGACCCCGTATGTCAGTACCCTGATGACCGGCTTTGTGGCGCTTATCCTGGCCGGGATCCTGCCCATCCATGTACTCGGGGAGCTGGTTTCCATCGGCACCCTGCTGGCCTTCGTGATCGTTTGCTGCAGCATCATCGTGCTCCGTAAATCAAGACCGGAGATCCCGCGGCCGTTCCGCACGCCGTTTGTGCCGGTCGTTCCTGTGCTCGGGGCGCTGATCTGCTTTCTCCAGATGGCCTCCCTTCCCTGGCAGACCTGGGCGCGGCTGGTGGTGTGGATGGTCATCGGATTCGTGATCTACTTCACTTACGGGATCCGGAACAGCAGGCTCAGGAAGCCGGTCGAACCGTTAACTCCGCCGAAGGAATGAAAGATATCCGCATACTGGCCATCAACCCCGGCTCTACTTCAACCAAGATCGCCGTGTTCCAGAATACGGAACCGATCTTCCTCAAGAATATTTCCCATTCGACCGAAGAGCTGGCCCCATTCCAGAAGATCACCGACCAGTTTGAGCTCAGGAAGAAAATCATCCTTCAGCAGCTGTGCGATGCCCAGATCAATATTGACAAAGTGCAGGCGGTGGTAGGGAGGGGAGGACTGCTTAAACCGGTTCAGTCGGGAGTTTACGAAGTGAATGAGAAGATGCTGGCCGATCTTCGCAACAGTCCGCTGGGAGAACATGCCAGCAATCTCGGGGGACTGATTGCGTACGATCTCGTAAAATCGCTCCCCAATGCCCGGGCCTATATCGCGGACCCCATCGTGGTGGATGAATTTGAGGAGCTGGCGAGAATTGCCGGCCATCCCCTGTTCGAGAGGATTTCCATCTTTCATGCCCTCAATCAGAAAGCAATTGCCCGCGATTATGCCAAAGGGATCCACCGGAAATATGAAGACCTGAACCTGATCGTAGTCCACCTGGGCGGCGGCATCACCGTGGGAGCGCACCGCAAGGGCCGGGTCATCGATACGAACCAGGGGCTCGACGGAGACGGGCCTTTCAGCCCGGAACGGAGCATGACCCTTCCGATGGGTCAGATGGTCCGGCTTTGCTTCAGCGGAAAGTATTCGGAAAAGGAGGTCATGAAAATGATCAAGGGTGAAGGAGGCATGGTGGCATACCTGGGGACCAACAATGTTCTGGAAGTCGTGAAGCGCATTGAAGCCGGCGAAATGAAAGCGAAGCTTATTTATGAGGCAATGGCGTACCAGGTCTCAAAAACGATCGGAGAAATGTACACGGTCCTGAAAGGCGAAGTGGATGCCATCCTGATCACCGGGGGCATTGCCTATGACAAGGCTTTTGTGGAGCTGATCCAGGAAAGGGTGTACAAACTGGCGCCCATCCATGTATTCCCGGGGGAGGATGAGATGCGCGCCCTGGCCATGAACGGGCTGATGGTGATCACCGGCGAGCTGAAAGCAATGGTTTACTGAGCGGGTCCGGAACGATCTATTCCATTGCCGCCATCATTTTCCTGACGATATTTTCCGCACCCTTTTCAATATCCCTGATCGACGCATCCAGCATATAGCAGGGCGTTGAAAAAATATTGAACTTCGGATCGGCGACCACTTCCCCATGCGTCGTCATCCGGTGCTCGGCCCCCATTCTCTTCACGGCTCCTGCCGATTCAGGGTCATTCCCGAGGGTAAGGATGGCTCCCTTGAAAAGACGGGCAAAGATCACGGGGGAGATGCAGAGGGCCCCTACCGGCTTGCCGGCCCGGTGCATTGCCTGCACGGCTTTCTCCACCTCCGGGTGGACCTTCATCTCCGCGCTGTCGAAGGCAAACGTAGAGAGGTTCTTTGCCACCCCGAATCCGCCGGGAAAGATCAGGGCGTCGAAGGCTTCTGCGCGAAAGGCGTCGAGGGGCAGGATGTTTCCCCTGGCGATGCGGGCCGCCTCCACCAGGACATTCCTCGATTCTTTCATTTCCTCTCCTGACAGGTGGTTGACCACATCATGCTGCTCCATATCGGGGGCGAAAATGGTGTATTCCGCTCCCTGTTTTGAGATGGCCAGCAGGGTCAGGACCGCTTCCTGGATCTCAGCCCCGTCATATACCCCGCAACCGGCCAAAACGACTGCAAACTTTTTCATACGCATCAAATTATGCTTTTTAGAGCCTGTTCCAATTCGCATTTAAAATTAAAAAAATTAGTCCATCCTGGCCAATAATTGTAAATTTGGCGGTTCCATCAACATAACAAAACATACGGTAAGCTTACGATGCGGAAGATTCAGATGGTAGACCTGCACGGTCAGTACCAGCATATAAAACCGGAAATTGACCGGGCCATCGGCGAGGTGATCGATTCCTGCGCCTTTATCAACGGACCTGCCGTCAAAAATTTCCAGGAACATCTTGAAAAATATCTCGGCGTAAAACACGTGATCCCCTGTGCGAACGGCACCGATGCCCTCCAGGTATCGATGATGGCGCTGGGACTTAAACCCGGGGACGAAGTGATCACCGCTTCCTTTACGTTCATCGCGACGGCGGAAGTGATCGCCCTGCTCCGGCTGACCCCGGTGGTGGTGGATGTAGACCCGGATACCTTCAACATAGATCCGGCGGCCGTTGAAAAAGCCATCACCCCGAGGACGAAAGCCATCGTGCCGGTCCACCTTTTCGGACAATGCGCACCCATGGACGAGATCCTGGAGATAGCCCGGAAGCATCGCCTGTTTGTGATCGAGGATGCCTGCCAGGCAATCGGGGCAGACTATATTCTGAAGGACGGATCGAAGAAGAAAGCAGGCACCCTGGGCGAAGTGGGATGCACCTCGTTCTTCCCATCCAAGAACCTGGGCTGCTACGGCGACGGCGGGGCGATCTTCACCAACGACGATGAACTGGCGAAACAACTAAGGGTGGTGGTGAACCACGGCATGACCGTCCGGTATTACCACGACTATATCGGGGTGAATTCCCGGCTCGACAGTCTCCAGGCCGCAATCCTGGATATCAAACTGGGGCATCTCGACGAATATGCCAAGAAGCGGGCAGAGGCAGCCGACTTTTACGACCATGCTTTTGCCAATCATCCGAAGCTGAAAATACCGGCACGATACCCGAGATCGAGCCATGTATTTCACCAATATACGCTGGTCACACGAAATGTGGACCGAAAGGGCCTGATCGAGCATCTCGGTTCAAAAGGAATCCCGGCCATGATCTATTACCCGGTGCCGCTTCATCTGCAGAAAGCTTACCTGGACCCGCGATACAAGCCGGGGGATTTTCCCGTAACCGAAGCCCTGGCTGCATCGGTTTTCTCACTGCCCATGCATACGGAACTGGACCGGGAACAACTCGGGTTCATCACGGGATCGGTGCTTGAATTTGTTAACCGGTAATAACATGGAAAAGGAATACTTTGCCCACGAAACCGCTGTCATTGACGAAGGATGCAAGATCGGCAGGGGAACCCGGATCTGGCATTTCACCCACCTGATGAAAGGCTGTGAAGTGGGGGAGAACTGCAACCTGGGGCAGAATGTGGTGGTATCCCCCGGCGTCATCCTGGGGAAGAACGTGAAAGTCCAGAACAACGTTTCGATCTATACCGGGGTGATCTGTGAAGATGACGTCTTCCTCGGACCTTCGATGGTGTTTACGAATATCCTCAACCCGCGCAGCGCGGTGATCCGGCGCGATCAGTATGTACGGACCCTGGTGCGGAAAGGAGCCACCATCGGGGCGAACGCAACGATCGTTTGCGGGCATGAGATCGGCGAATTTGCCTTCGTGGGAGCGGGCGCCGTGGTGACCAAGGAGGTACCTCCTTACGCACTGGTGGTCGGCAACCCGTCGCGGCATGTCGGATGGATGAGTGAATACGGGCACCGGCTGGAATTCAGCAGGGAAGGGTTGGCGATCTGCCCGGAAAGCAAGGAAAAGTACCAGTTACGGGACGGGAAAGTTTCAAAAATCGGGAAATGAACACAAAAACGCACTCCAGACCGATGAATTTTGCCCTGATCGGGGCCGCGGGATATATCGCTCCCCGGCATATGAAAGCCATCCGGGATACGGGCAACCGGCTGGTGGCAGCGTTGGATCCCTATGACGGGGTAGGCATCATCGACAGCTACTTCCCGAATGCGGATTTTTTCATCGAGCCCGAAAGGTTCGACCGCCATCTGGATAAGCTGCGGCGCATGGCCCTGGCCCGGAAAGAAGCCGAATCCGCTAAAGTCGACTATGTTACGATCTGCTCGCCCAACTACATGCACGATTCCCATATCCGGCTGGCCCTGCGGAATAATGCCCATGCCATCTGCGAAAAGCCGATCGTCCTGAACCCCTGGAACCTCGATGCCCTGAAGGTGATCGAGCAGGAAACGGGAAAGAAGGTATTCACCGTGCTGCAGGTCAGGCTCCACCCTGCCATTATAAAGCTGCGGGAAGAGATCCTGAATCAGAAGGACCGCGGGAAAATGTACGACGTGGATCTTACTTATATCACCTCCCGGGGGAAGTGGTATCAATTCTCCTGGAAAGGAGACACGTCAAAATCGGGAGGCATTGCGACCAATATCGGCGTTCATTTCTTTGATCTGCTGATCTGGATCTTCGGAAAGGTGAAAGAAAGCAGGGTGCACATGCTGGAAACCGACCGGGCGGCAGGATTCCTCCAACTCGAAAATGCCAGGGTCAGATGGTTCCTGAGCCTCAACTATTCCGATGTCCCGGCCGCGCTCCGAAAAAAGGAAATCCGGACCCACCGTTCACTGACCGTGGACGGGAAGGAGGTGGAATTCAGCGAAGGGTTCACCGATCTGCATACGTCCGTTTACCGTGAGATCCTGGCCGGCAGGGGATTCGGGCTCGAGGATGCTCACCCGAGCATCGATATCGTTTACCGGATCCGGAAAGCCATCCCGGTCGGACTGACGGGTGATTATCATCCTTTTCTTCAGCCACGGGCTAAATCCACCCACACCTCGACCAAAGAATGAAGCAGAAGATCCTGGTCACCGGAGGCAGCGGCTACATCGGTTCCCATACCGTGGTGGAGCTCCAGAAGCAGGGCTACGAGGTACTCATTGCCGACAACCTCTCCAATTCCACGGAAGAGATCCCCGACCGCATCCGGCAGATCACCGGGGTGAGACCCGGGTTTGAGAAGATCGATCTCTCGGAACGGGAAGCAGTGAGGGATTTTTTCCAGCGGAATCAGGGGATCGGTGCGATCATTCATTTTGCAGCCCTGAAGGCGGTCCACGATTCGGTGGCTCACCCGATCCTGTATTACCGGAATAACGTCGGTTCCACGATCAACCTGCTGGAGAACATGACCCGCCTGCAGATCCCTTACCTGGTCTTCTCCTCTTCGTGCACGGTTTACGGCCAGCCCGACCAGCTTCCTGTTTCGGAAACGGCCCCCGTCAAGAAATATGCCTCCCCGTACGGGAATACCAAGCGGATCTGCGAGGAGATCATTAACGACACCTGCCAGGTCTATATGGCAAACGCGATCCACCTGCGCTATTTCAATCCCATCGGGGCCCATGAATCGGCCCTGATCGGCGAGCTTCCGCTGGGAGTGCCCAACAACCTGATGCCCTTCATCACGCAAACGGCCATCGGGAAAAGGGAATACCTGAATGTCTGGGGGAACAATTACCATACCCCCGACGGCACGGCCATCCGGGACTACATCCATGTGGTGGACCTGGCCAAAGCCCATATCATCGCCCTGGAAAGGCTAATGAGCAGGAAAAACAAGACAAAAACCGAGGTGTTCAACCTGGGAACAGGCACCGGGTATTCCGTGATGGAAGTGATCCGGTCCTTTGAGAAGGTCTCGGGACTGAAGCTCAATTACAAGATCCGGGACCGGAGACCGGGGGATGTGGAACAGGTGTGGGCGGATACCACCCTGGCGAACCGGGAGCTGGGATGGAAAGCGGAAAAAGGGCTGGATGATATGACCCTTTCAGCCTGGCGTTGGGAACAAGGGATAGAACACGGGTTAAAAAGCAAGTTATGAAGACCATCCTGATCACGGGGGGAGCCGGTTTCATCGGGTCCCATGTCGTCAGAAGGTTTGTGAGGAAATACCCCGAATATAAGATCATCAACCTCGATAATCTCACCTATGCCGGGAACCTCGCCAACCTGAGGGATATTGAAAAGGAACCGAACTACGAGTTCGTCAAAGCCGATATCGTGGAGGAAGAGCGGATGGAAGAGATCTTTGCCCATTACCGCTGCGACGGGGTGATCCACCTGGCTGCCGAATCGCATGTCGACCGGTCCATCAGCAACCCGAACCAGTTCATTTATACCAACATTATCGGCACCGTAAACCTGCTGAATGCCTTCCGTGCCTTATGGGCCGGGAAGACGGAAGGAAAGCTGTTCTATCATATTTCGACGGATGAGGTTTACGGATCGCTTGGGGAGACCGGTTATTTTACCGAGAAGACAGCCTATGATCCGAGAAGTCCTTATTCCGCTTCCAAAGCCAGCTCCGACCATCTCGTCATGGCTTTTTATCATACTTACGGACTTCCGGTGGTGATCTCCAACTGCTCCAACAATTATGGCCCTTACCAGTTCCCGGAAAAACTGATCCCGTTGGCCATCAACAATATCCGGCATAACCGGCCGATCCCCGTATATGGGAAGGGTGAGAACATCCGCGACTGGCTGTATGTGGAAGACCATGCAGAGGCCATCGACCTGATCTTCCATAAGGGGAAGCCCGGCGAAACTTATAATATAGGGGGCAATAACGAGTGGAAGAACATCGACCTGATCCGGGTCCTGTGCAGGATCATGGACCGGAAGTTAAACAGACCGGCCGGGACCTCCGAAAAGCTCATCACCTTCGTTAAAGACCGTGCCGGGCACGACCTGCGGTATGCGATCGATTCCTCCAAATTCAGAAATGAACTGGGCTGGAAACCTTCATTACAGTTCGAGGAAGGATTTGAGAAAACGGTCGACTGGTACCTGGCGAACGAAGAGTGGATGAAGAATGTCACTTCCGGGGATTACCAGAAGTACTATGAGCAGCAGTATAACAAAAGGTAATTTTCCGCAGAAATCTCAGGCCCCGGAGACCTGAACCCCTTTCCCGATCTTTGAGATCAATCCCTGCAGCACATTTCCGGGTCCGACTTCGATAAATTCCGTTGCCCCGTCGGCGATCATGTTCTGAACGATCTGTGTCCAGAGGACCGGTGCGGTAAGTTGAGCAACCAGGTTTTGCCTGATGACGGCAGGATCGGTGACCCTTTGTGCGGTCGCATTCTGATAAACGGGACAAACCGGCTGATTGAAATGTGTCGCCTCGATGGCGGCTGCAAGCTCCACCCTTGCGGGCTCCATGAACGGGGAATGAAAGGCACCGCCAACTTTAAGCGGTAGGGCTCTGCGGGCGCCGGCTGCCTTTAATTGTTCACAAGCGAGGGCAATGCCTCTTTCCGAGCCTGAAATCACCAGTTGTCCGGGACTGTTATAATTGGCCGGGACCACCACATCGTCAATGCTTTTGCAGATCTCCTCTACTTTGGCATCCTCCAGTCCAAGGATGGCCGCCATCGTGGAAGGCTGTGCTTCGCAGGCTTTCTGCATGGCATGGGCGCGTGCGGCGACCAGTTTCAACCCGTCTTCAAATGAAAGCGCCTGGTTGGCGACCAGCGAGGAAAATTCTCCAAGCGAATGACCGGCCACCATATCGGGTTTAAAGCTGTCGCCCAGCGTGGAAGCCAGGATCACCGAATGAAGGAAAATGGCGGGCTGGGTGACCTTGGTCTGGCGGAGATCTTCCTCAGTGCCGCCGAACATCAGGTCGGTGATCCGGAACCCGAGGATCACGTTGGCTTTCTCAAAAAGATCCTTCGCCTGCGGAAATTTCTCATAAAGGTCTTTTCCCATACCGGGAAACTGGGCGCCCTGCCCGGGGAAGACGTATGCTTTCATGGGAGGTGGTTGGTGGTTTGGGGTTTAGGGTTTAGAGTTTAGGGTTTAGGGTTTAGGGTTCCTTTCTATTACTTGCGATTCCCCAGGAACCTCAGCAGGAACAGGAAGAGGTTGATGAAATCGAGGTAGAGCGTGAGCGCTCCCATGATGCTGAGCTTGCGGACGGAAGGATCCTGCATTTCGACCCCGATGCCGGCCCCGATCTTCTTCAGCTTCTGCACATCGTAGGCGGTGAGGCCCGTGAATACCAGCACCCCGATGATGCTTACGATATAATCCAGCGTGGGGCTCTTCAGGAAGAAATTCACGATCATGGCCAGGATGATTCCCCACAGACCCATGATCATGATCGAGCCGAACCGGGTCAGGTCGGTCTTGGTGGTATATCCTATAACAGCCATTACCCCGAACATCCCTGCCGTGACTGCAAAGGTCTTGAAAACCGAAGCTGCCGTATACACGAGCAGGATGAAGCTCAGGCTCATCCCCATCAGGACGGAAAATGCCAGGAACAGCAGCACCATCGCGGAAGGCGAGAGGCGCTGGAAACCGAATGACATCAGCAGGACAAATCCGATCGGCGCCAGGGTAACGATCCAGCCCAATCCGGTCATCCGGCCGGTCTGGAAGTTGACCAGGCTTGCGATCAGGGACGGGGAGGAGGCGAACAGGTAAGCCGTTACCGCTGTCAGCAACATGGCCACGGTCATCCAGGTAAACACCTGCGACATGAAGGACCTGGCGATCACCCCGGTCTCTTCGGAAGATCTGGGGTAATAAGTGCCCTGATTTTGAATATCTGCCATACGAATATCTCCTTTTTACCTTAAGATTTGTTGTTGAACATTTACTGTCAGTGAAGTTTCGTTGAGATCAGCCGGAGGAATTCGCTCCGGGTGGTCTCCCGCTCGAACGCTCCCACAAAATCGGAAGTGGTAGTGACCGAATTCTGTTTCTGGATCCCCCGCATCGACATGCACAGATGCTGGGCCTCGATGACCACTGCCACGCCGAGGGGCTTCAGGGTTTCATGAATGGCCGACTTGATCTGCGTGGTGAGGCGCTCCTGCACCTGGAGCCGCCGGGCATAGATCTCCACCACCCGGGCGATCTTGCTCAGCCCGGTGATATACTTGTCAGGGATATACGCCACATGCGCTTTGCCGATGAACGGGATCATATGATGCTCGCAGAGCGAATAGATCTCGATATCCTTGACGATCACCATTTCGCGGTAGTCTTCCCGGAACTTGGCGGAGGAGAGGATATCCACCGGATCGAGGTCATAGCCCTGCGTCAGGAACTGGATGGCCTTGGCCACCCGCTCCGGGGTCTTCAGCAATCCTTCCCGGTCGGGGTTCTCGCCGATCAACCGGAGGATCTCCCGGTAATGCATACTTAAGTCGGCCAGCTTCTGGGGATCGAACTCCTCGGATTTCTCGTAGCTTAATTTTTTTTCTGTCATAGTTGGTTTCAGGCTGTTTCTCTCAGTCTCCGAAATATTCAAAAGAATTATTCTCCGTTTCTTCGATCTTTACCGAATGCAGCTGTGCTCCTTCCTTTCGGATCTCCCCGTCCAGCTCCTGCCAGATCGCCATGGCCAGGTTCTCGGTGGAGGCCAGCCTGCCTTTCATGAAATCCACTTCCAGGTTCAGGTTCCGGTGATCTACTTTTTCGATCACCCGTTCCTGGATCAGCCGGCTCAGGATCCGCAGGTCCATCACAAAACCCGTACGGGGGTTCACCGGGCCTTTCACGGTGATGTACAGCGTATAATTATGACCATGCCAGAGCGGGTTGGAGCATTTTCCGAAAATGCGGAAATTTTCCTCGTCGGAATATTCCTCCCGGAACAGCCGGTGCGCTGCATTGAACCGTTCTTTGCGGGTCAGGTAAACCATCCGTTTAAAAAGCCTGCAAAGGTACTATAATTTTTTTGATTTTTTCCGGAACCAGTCGAAGCGCGTGCCCCCCCACAGCCGCATCTGCGTGACATTATAATAAAATTTGGAGCCGGCGTACAAAGAGGGAATATCGCTGAAACCCGTGATCACGGAAAGGCCGATGAACCATTTCCCGTTATTGTAGCCCGCAGCCAGCCTTCCGTTCAGGAAGAAGGAGATGTCCAGGGTGGTATTCGGCGCCGCCAGGGTGTTATAGGAAGCGTGCTGCCAGTAAACCCCGGGGGAAAGCGCCGCATTGATATAGAAATACTTCAGGAAGATGAAGGAATACGTGTACCCCGGTGCCAGTCCGAACGCATAAAAATCCCCGCTGGTGAGGATCTCATAATTGCGGATCTGGTAATCATTGATCAGCTCCTGGGGGAGGATGCCGCCCGGGGATTGAATGCTGTAGTAATAGAAGAAAGGACTGATGATCAGGCTGCCGGCGCTTTTCTTCTGCCTTTCGTTCTGAATGAAGGCGGCGCGGATCGAGAACCGGTGGTAATTCAGGATCCAGTACCCGGTCGCCCCGGCCGACCAAAGCATCATGGAAGGAACTTTATAGAAGGAGCCGTCTTCCGCCACCGGGGTACTGATATAAAATCCCTTATAGCTCTGAAAGAACAGCTCCCCGGCGAACTGGTTGCCATACGCGTTGATCCTGAGGTCGAGGGAGCTGGTAGTGCCGTACTTCGAGGTGTTCCTTTCCAGCAAAGGACTCTTGACGGAGACCCCCAATCCGAACCATTTGTAGAATCCTGCAATCCCAATCCTGAAATTGACATTGGGCTTATAGACGATCTGGTGATTGGCCTCTTTTATGAAAACGAAGGAGGAATTCTCGTCCAGCAGGTATAACCTTGCCGTAAGAAGATTCGTGTAGTCGGCAATATAATTGCTGTCGATGCGGGGGACCACGCTATCGGTGGCAACGGAAGGCTGTGGACGAGCCGGCAAAAAAGCAAAAAGCAGGAGCAGAATCCCCGGGATCCTGAGATATTTTTTGCCAGAGGTTCTCACGGTTCAGGTCTGCAGTTTTTTCGAATAGGAGATCAGGGCGACCGCCTCGAAGAAGGTAAATACCAGGTACAGGATGAAAAACCAGAGCCCGAACGGTACGGCATCTTTCCGGTAAACGAACAGGTAAGCCACCAGGATGCCGATAAAGAAGACCAGCTTTACGATCGTAGTGAGCAGGTAAAGGTTCAGGAACCGGATGAATTTCCCCCGTGTGGCATAGATCAGCACCCAGAATCCGGCGAACGTGACGGTAAGGAAAAAGATAAAAAGCCAGGGCAGTGCCGGGGTGAAATAAGAATGGGGCAAGAGGAAGTACAGGACCGTAATGACAACTCCCAGGACCAGGGCGAGAATGGCCAGGTTCCGCGTGAAAGAAAGCAGGATGGGTTTCATGTCGCAAAAGTAAAGGAAAATTGCACGGCGGGATTCACTTTTTCCTCAGCAGATCCCGGGTGACGAAATAGATCGCCAGGATCACGGAGCCGAAAGAAAAGATAATGATCAGCAGGGGCCGGGTATGCAGCCAATGATCCAACTTATATCCTGCAAAGACGCCGAGCAGGATAATGGCCAGCATCTGAAAGGCAATGCTGGAATACCGGGCATATTCCTCAGGCCACCGTTTCTTTGGATCGGGGTTCATCGGGTCGGAGAGGCGGCATTGCAGGTTTTGTCAGGGAGCCCTCCATAATGCAGTTTCCGGAGAACTTTGCCCCGGGCTCGATCGACAGCTTGTTCGTGGTGATATCCCCTGTGAATTTAGCTGTTTCCTTGAGGGTTAACAGTTCGCTGACTTTCACGGTGGCTTTTACTTCCCCGGAGAAATCCGCGTTCTGGCAGTTGATCTCCCCCTCGATGACCCCCGTCGTTCCGACAACGACCTTTCCTTTGCAGTGGATGGTTCCGATGAATGTTCCGTCGATCCGGAAATCGCCGTTCAGCTTGATCTCGCCTTTAACGACGGTGCCTGCGCCCAGCAGGTTGATGGAGGGAACTTCGTTTTCTTTTCCTTTGATCATGGGATGTAACTATAAGGGTATCAAATGTAAGATAAAAACCCGGATTATTGATGCTGGTAATTCTTTTTGAAGAACCGCTGGTATTGGCCTATATCCTTGCTCCGGTAGAAAATGGGATAGTTCTCGGCGGAGATCACGAAATCGGAATAGCCGCCGATGCCCTCCAGCTTCGTGAATACATATTTATTCTCCCTGATATTCTCGAAATACGACATGGCTTTCTCGCCGTTCGGGAAGCTGTTGACGGTGATCATTTCCTGGTTCCCTTCCAGCAAAATGCTGCTCACCTCCAGGTTTTCGAGGTCGTAAAACCGGTCGTCGAAATCGGCGATCTTGACCTTCTGTGCATTGACGTCGGTGCTGCTGTTATTCACGATCAGGACATAGAAATGAACCGAGTTCGGGTTATAGGTGTAGGGAAGGTTCACCGGTTCCTCGATCCCCCCGGTGGTATCGGCGACACCCCCGCCGGTGCCGGCTCCGGATTTCTGACGCTTCACATAATCCAGGATATTCTGGGCCAGCGGCACGACGTCACTTTTCGGGTACTTCGAAATGATCCTTTTCAGGGAGGCTACCATGGAATCCTCCACATCAATTTTACCGGTCGACAGGGCCTTCAGGTACTCGAATTTCGGCATCAGCACCGAATCCGAACGGTATTTTTTCACGGCAAGCTCGCAGTTGTTGATCACCATATAATACTGCTGGTTCAGGAAGGCGGTATAGGTATCGGTATACAGCGAGCCGGCCTCCTTCTGACGGGCCTGGATATCCTTATAGTAATCGGGGTTCACCAGCAGCCTGGCAAAATCGGATTCCGGATATTTCGACAGCAGAAGATTCTTGTAATAGTCGCTCTTCTCGTCATTGCCGAGGGTATGGTAAAGATCATGCAGCTTGTAGCAGCAGGCGATGCGGTATTTGTTGTCGGGGAACCGTTCCAGCAGCTTTTCAAAGGATTCAATCGAGCGCTGATAGTCGCCCAGGCCTTCCACATAAATAAATCCCAGGTTATAATAGGCCTGAATCATCTTGTTATTGGACGCCGTGATCATTTCCGGTGTGGAGGGAATATCCTGCAGGTAATATTTCCGGTCCTTCGGGTTGGTGCTTCTCGAAATGACCTTTTTGCCGTGCGTGGTATCGGTGGAAACGGTTGTCGTGTCCTCCGGCGGAGTTTCGTTCGCGAAGGTGACCACATTCTTGTCGGAAAGGAACCAGAGGTCCTCGTTTTTCCTCCGGCCCCACTGGCGGACGAAATTACTGAACCCGTTCGACAGGGCGGCAGGATTATAGAAATACCAGGACCCCACCCCGGGTCCGCCGGAAGGAGTGAGATTCGTATTATTCTGGCTCCCCGGTCCGAAGAAATTTCGATTGTCCTGCAACTGCTGCTCTTCCTGCTGCTTCTTCATATCCTGGGCGAGCAGATCGGCGATGATCTTATCGACCACCTGGTTCCGCATATTCTCCGGTAAGGAGGCCAGGTGCTGCAGGCTGTCCTCGCGCTCGATCACCTGCAGGTTGGTCACCAGGTCGGTCAGGGTCTGCGTCTTTTTCTTGAGCTGCTGGAAATCGGGATAGTCCGGCGGCAGGAACTGCATGGTGCTGTCGTAATAGGCCTGGGCAAGCTTGTAGTTCTTCTGGGCGAAAAAGATATCGGCCAGCTGCAGCGAGGAGATCGCTTTCTGGTATTTGTTCACTTTGCTCGTGGCGACGGATTTCTGCAGGTAGCCTGAGGTAGTGACCGTATCGCGGTCCTTGATATAGATCTGTGCAAGGGCGTAATAGACCTGATCCAGGTGATCCTTGTTCTTATCATCCTTCAGCATTTTCTGAAGCTTCTTGACGATATATTCCCGGTCGCCTGCCGAGGAATCATAACATTCGGCAAGGTTGATCTTGGCATTGAACTCCATATCGAAGGAAGGAGTCCGCTTGATGACCAGCTTGTACAGGGTGGCTGCCTGCGCGGATTCCCCGTTCATCTGGTGGATCTGGGCCAGGATGAAATAGCAGCGGGTCTTGATGTCCCGCTTCGGGTTGAGTTCCAGGGCCCGGTTGATGAATTCCACCGATGCCGGGTATTGTTTCTGGGCGATGAAGAACTGGGCGTAGGCAAGGTTGGTCAGGATCTCGTATTTGTCGGGGGCTTCCCCTTTCTTGATCTTGCTCATCACCATGTCCAGCATCGGCTCCGCCCGGTTGAAATCTCCCAGCTGGATATTGGAAAGAGCCTGCCAGACCATCGCTTCGTACTTGATATCGTTCTTATTGTAAGTTTTGATGATGAATTCGAAGGTCCTCCGCGCCATCGGGTAATCCATCTTATAGAAATAGGATTTGCCGATCAGCATATAGGCGTCGTCGATCCAACGGACATATTCCTTCCCGCTGAACATCATCGAATGCTTCTGGATCGTCTTGGAGGATTTCTTGATGGTGATATCCGCGTACTGACCCATCTTGGTGGCTGCCGATTTATCAGCGAAATTAAAGACCGGGAGCACCATCGCATAATTATCCTTGGCATTGAGCGTATAATCCTTGACCGCGGTCCGGAAATTGTCCATCCCGTTCCAGTAAACATTATAATGCGCGGTAAGATTATGGTACACCCGCCGGGTGAACGTATTCTTTTTGGTAGAGCAGGAGGCCAGGAAAAGGAAAACCAGGAGAAACGTGATGCCCGTTAAAACTGGGTATGTTCTCGTACGGATCAAATCGGAACAGGATTAATATATTAAGTAACAGAATTTCTGCAAAAATATTTTAAATTTTTGATTCAGCGGGACAATTATTTACGGCAACTCCGCCCTTGTTCACCTTTCATTACGCCGGTTCCGTATTTTTTGCGAAATTTGCACCCGCTAAAGAAAGGAACGAATGGCATCCGCAACCGGGGAAAGAAAAAAGACCCGCTGGTATAAAAAGCTGCGCAATAAATACCGGCTGGTGCTGATGAACGACAGTACCCTGGAAGAAAGGCTGACTTTCAGGCTGTCCCGTCTGAATGTCTTTATCGCGCTGGGTACGCTGACGATCATCCTGATCTTCCTGACCACGATCCTTATTGCCTTCACGCCGCTCAAGGAATATATCCCGGGGTATACCAACGTGGGCCTGCAGAAGCAGCTCTACGAGCTCCAGATCAAAACCGATTCGGTTCAGAAAGCCCTCGTGAAGAAAGATCTGTTCCTGAAGAACCTGCAGGATGTCATAAACGGAAAAGACCTCCAGGAGGACCGCCCGGTCCTGCCGGATACCACGAAAAAGTACGGGAACATCCGCCTGAAGAAATCCGAGGATGATTCGCTCCTCCGGTTGGAGGTGGAAACCCAGGGAAAGTATAACCTTTTCCGGCAGGAAGACCGCGAAACTTCTTTTCCGCAGAAGCTCTCCCTCGGAGGCGTCCTTTTTTTCACCCCGCTGAAGGGGGTCATCACCTCCGAATTTAATCCGTCGGAACGACATTTCGGGGTTGATATCGTGGCGAAACAGAATGAAGCGATCAAGTCGGTCCTCGACGGAACCGTCCTGTTCAGTGAGTGGACGCTCCAAACCGGATATGTTATCGCGATCCAGCACCCGGGAAACATCATCTCGATCTATAAGCATAATTCCGCCCTGCTGAAGCATGCCGGCGATATAGTCAGGGCCGGGGATCCCATTGCCATTATCGGCGAGAGCGGCGAGCTGGCAACCGGCCCGCACCTGCACCTGGAGATCTGGAGTGATGGCAACCCGGTGAATCCCAAGGATTATATTTCATTTTAACAGGCGGGACATGCAGAAAAAGCGGATAGCCTTGCTCGGATCCACCGGCTCCATCGGGTCACAGGCGCTGGACGTTATTCGCAGCCACAGCAGCCTTTTTGCCGTAGAGGTGCTCACCGCCCAGACCCGCTGCGACCTGCTGATCGACCAGGCCAGGGAATTCCTTCCCAATGCCGTGGTGATCGGGGAGGACTGCTATTACGAAAAGGTGAGGGAGGCGCTGCATCCGCTTCCGGTGAAAGTATTTGCCGGCCAGGCCTCGATCGCCCAGATCGTGGAATCGGAAGAAATCGACCTGGTGCTGAATGCGCTGGTTGGATTCGCGGGACTCGAGCCCACCCTGCGGGCGATCCGCAGCGGGAAGGATATTGCACTGGCCAACAAGGAGACCCTGGTGGTGGCCGGGGAGCTGGTGATGAAGGAGGCCGCGTCGAAAGGGGTGCGGATCCTGCCGGTCGATTCAGAGCATTCCGCCATTTTCCAGTGCCTGGAAGGAGAGGATCCCTCGTCGGTGGAAAAACTGATCCTCACGGCATCCGGCGGACCCTTCCGGGGAAAAAAGATAGAGCATCTCCGGGAAGCGACGAAAGAAGCGGCGCTGAACCATCCCCGCTGGAAAATGGGGAACAAGGTCACGATCGATTCCGCATCGCTGATGAACAAAGGGCTGGAGGTGATCGAAGCCCACTGGCTGTTCGGACTGGATTCGAGGAAGATCGAGGTCGTGATCCATCCGCAGTCCGTCATCCATTCCATCGTCCAGTTCATCGACGGCTCCATGAAAGCCCAGATGGGGTTGCCCGATATGAGGCTGCCCATCCAGTATGCGCTGGGTTACCCCGGGCGGCTGGCTTCCGGCTTTCCCCGGTTCAGCTTCCGGGACTCTCCCGGGCTGACATTCGAAGTGCCCGATCACCAGGTCTTCCGGAACCTCGGACTGGCTTACGAGGCGCTGGAGCAGAATGGCAATATGCCCTGTATTCTTAATGCGGCCAATGAAATTGCGGTGCAGGCCTTCCTGGAGGACCGCATCACCTTCCTCGGTATGCCGGAGCTGGTGGAGAAATGCATGCATTCTGTTACCTTTGTCGCGCATCCGGGCTATGAGGATTACATCGCTTCCGATTCCGAAGCCCGGATCCGGGCCAGGGAATTTATAAAATCAAACCCCACAGGCTGAAAAGCTTTCATTTAAAAACTGCTGCATGGAGATTCTCATTAAGGTCGCACAGCTGCTGCTGAGCTTATCCATCCTCATCATCTTTCATGAATCCGGTCATTTTATTGCCGCCCGGATCTTCAAGACCCGCGTGGAAAAGTTCTACCTGTTCTTCAATCCCTGGTTTTCGCTGTTCAAATTCAAGAAAGGGGATACGGAATATGGCATCGGATGGCTTCCCATGGGCGGGTACGTGAAGATCGCCGGAATGATCGACGAATCCCTCGACCGGGAACAGATGAAGCAGCCTCCGCAACCCTGGGAGTTTCGCTCCAAGCCGGCCTGGCAGCGGCTGATCATCATGCTGGGGGGCGTCACCGTAAACGTGCTCCTGGCCATCGTGATCTATATTGTCCTGCTGTCCGTCTGGGGGGAAAAGTACGTGCCGGTCTCGGAACTGAAATACGGGATCTCCGTCGATTCCCTGGGCTATCAGATGGGGCTGCGCAACGGCGACCGGATCGTGACGGTGGACCATAAGACCGTAGAGGATTTTTATGCCATCCCGAAAACGATCATCCTGGAAGAAGCCAAAACGGTCCAGGTGATCCGCGACGGGGTTCCCACAGAGGTGGTGATTCCCAAAGGATACATCAGCAAGCTGATCAAGTCCCGGACCCCGGATTTCATCGCGATCCGGTTCCCGTTCGAGGTATCGAAATTCAGCACGGGATCCCCGGCGGAAAAGGCCGGGCTCAGGGTCAACGACCGGCTGATCGGGATCAATGATACCCTGCTGCCGTTCTATGACCAGTTCCGGGCGGTCACCCCGAAATATAAGAACCGGACCATTCAGGTCATGGCGCTGCGCGGGAAGGATACCCTCCGGGTACCGGTCCTGGTCACCGGGGACGGAAAGATCGGCGTGTATCCCAAGAGCCTGGACAATTATTTCGTCCTGAAGGAACATACCTTTAATGTCCTGACCGCGATCCCCGCCGGATTCAGCAAGGCCTTCGCGGAAGCAGGCTCCTACCTGAAGTCGATCAAGCTGATCTTTTCCCAGGAAAAAGCATATGAGTCGGTGGGCGGGTTTATCACGATCGGGAGCATCTTCCCGTCCTCCTGGGATTGGCAGTCCTTCTGGTCCCTGACGGCTTTTCTGTCCATCATCCTGGCGATCCTGAATGTCCTTCCGATCCCGGCCCTGGACGGCGGGCATGTGATCTTCCTCCTGTATGAGATCATCTTCCGGAGGAAGCCGGGAGAAAAGTTCCTGGAATACGCGCAGATCGCGGGGATGGTGATCCTTTTCGGGTTGCTGATCTTCGCGAATATGAACGATATTATCCGGCTCTTTAAATAGCTGCCCCGGCGGAACGGGCGACGAGTCGGATCATCCGTTCTGCGAGCCGCTAATCTGAAAGCTTTTCCTTCAAAGATTTGAATCCTTCCCCGAGGATCTCCGTGGCATCCATGACGGTGAGAAAGGCGTCGGGATCGATCCGGTGGATGTATTCCTCGAGGATGAAGAGCTCGCGCCGGCTCACCACCGTGTAAATGATCTTCCGGTCTGCCTGGTTGTACATCCCTTTCCCGTCGATATACGTGCCTCCCCGGTTGAGATTGGTGATGATCTTTTCCCGGATCTCCTCGTATTTCTCTGAGATGATAAAAAGGCATTTGTCGTAGCTGACCCCTTCCAGCACCACATCGATCACTTTCCCGGCAATGAAGATCTCGATCCAGGAATACAGGGGGATCTTCCAGTCGTGGAAAAAGACCAGGCCCAGCAACACGATGGCCGAGTCGATATAGATCATCAGGAGCCCAAGGGGGAGCTTGGTGTATTTCCCGATGATCATCGCGACAATGTCGGAACCGCCGGATGTGGCTTTCGAGCGAAAGATCAGTCCGAGACCAACGCCGACCAGCACTCCCCCGAAAACGGACGACAGCAAGGCATCCCCTTTCACCAGCGGCTCAAAGCCCCAGAAATAGGTAAGCACATCGGTAAAGACGGCGGTCAGGGAGAACCCCAGGACCGTTTTGAACCCGAACCGGGGGCCCAGGATGCGGATCCCGATTAGGGTGAGGGGGATGTCGAAAGCCAGGGCGACCATGCCGACCGGCGTCCCGAAAAGATAATGCAGGATGATGGAAATCCCGTAAACCCCTCCGGGCACTATTTTATAGGGGGTGATGAACAACACGAATCCGGCGGCAAGAATAAATGACCCTGCCACGATGAGACTGTAGGAAAGGAACCATTTGCGGGTAAACGGTTTTTCCTTGATGAGAAAAAATGACATATAGCCTGTTTTAATTGGGTTTGACGATTTTTCCGATAGCTGCAAATATAGTGCTTTGTCAGATTTATCACAGGATTTGCAAGGGTTCCCCCTGAAACTTTTTTCTGGAAAAAAAGTATAATCGGGAGATATAAAAATTCCCGGTGTCGGGATAAAAAATAATCAGGTGCTTTGGGGGGAAAGTAATTTTAATGAATAGCTTTGCGTTTTGAAGGCAGTTGTTAAAAAAATAGTACTTTTAGCACGCTGTTTAGACCTGCCTCACCCAAACCTTGATGCTTTTGCAAGAAAAGAGAAAATTCCACTTGTTAAAGTATTTGCTTCCTTTCGGGGGGGGATTTTTTCTTTTACTGCTGCCGCTCATCGGGAAATCCCAGCAGAATACTGTCATGACGCAGTACATGTTCAATAATATGGAATTCAACCCGGCTTATGCGGGATCGAGTGACGGGATCAACCTGAACGGCTGGATCAGGCAGCAATGGATCGGGTTCAAGGACGGGGATGGCGACCAGATCGGTCCGCAAACCTACCTGGTAACGGCCGATGCCCCGATCACGATTCTGCATGGCGGTGCCGCCCTGAGCATCTACCAGGACAAGCTGGGCTATTTCAGCAATATCGGGATCAAGGTATGCTATGCCTACCGGGCGAATGTGGGTCCGGGAGTATTGTCGGGCGGGATCGGTGCCGATATCATCAATACCAAAATCGATTTTGCCAAGTTCAAACCGGCCCAGGAATCGGGCGATTTCGTGCTGGATGACAAGTCCCAGCGCAGCGGGCTGGTAGCGGATATGACCCTGGGCGCCTATTACAGGATCCCGGATAAATTTTATGTCGGACTTTCGGCCGACCAGATCCTGCAGAGCGAGGAGAAAAAGATCTTCTACAAACTGAAAAGGCAGTATTACCTGACCGGCGGATATAACTGGGTGATCCCGGGACACCCGCTGTTCGAATTGCAGCCGTCGGCCATGTTCCTGTATGACGGGGCCGCCTTTTCCTTCGACGTGGATGCCCTGCTCCTGTATAATAATAAGTTCTGGGGCGGATTGGGATACCGGTACCAGGATGCAGTGATGATCCTGGCCGGAATCAACATCAAGAGCATCCGGGTCGGGATCTCCTATGACATCAGCACTTCCAGCCTGTCGAAATACAACGACGGCAGCGTGGAAGTGACGCTGGGATACCTGTTCAAGCTTAAAATTGAAAAATTCAGGAAAAGTTACCGTAACACACGGTTCTTATAATAAAATTTTTACCTTTGCGAGTTTGACGCCGCAATAATTAAAATGGTTGAATACTAAAAAATGTTAAACAGCGTTATTTTTTTAACATTAACCAGCCTGAAAATGAAAAAACTGCTCATCTATTTTGCTCTGCTCCTGATCCTGGGAAGCTGCGGAAACTCAGGAAACGGGGAGCTTACCGGAGTAAAAAACAGGAAGCGATATTATGCACCGGAACCCTTCGGGATGGTGTATATCCCCATGGGTAGTTTCACGATGGGGGTGGGAGACGAGGATGTCCCCTATGCCCAGCTGAACAACCCCAAGACAGTCACCATCCAGGCCTTTTACATGGACCAGACGGAGATCACCAATAACGAATACCGGCAATTCGTTTACTGGGTGAGGGATTCCATTGCCCGCCGACTGCTGGGCGAAGTGGATGAAGCAACCTACCTTATTTCGGAAAACAAGAAAACCGGGGAAACCTTTGATCCCCCGTTCCTGAACTGGAACGCCAAGCTGGACTGGAACTCCCAGAACCAGGATGCGCAGACGGCCCTGGCCCAGATGTACCTGCCGGAAAGCGAACGCTATTTCCGCAGAAAAGAGATTGATACCCGCAAGCTTTATTTTGAATATTACTATGTGGATCTGAAAGCAGCCGCCCGTAAGGATTTCACGCAGCCCGGCGATCCGAAGGAGGCCGGCCTCATGAACCGTCCCCAGGGACTGAAAGACCGCTCGGTCTATGTGAGAAAAGAGGTCATCAACGTATATCCCGATACCCTCTGCTGGATCCACGATTACGTATATTCTTTCAACGACCCGATGACGGAAAAATATTTCTGGCACCCGGCGTATGACAATTACCCGGTAGTCGGCATCACCTGGAAGCAGGCAAATGCCTTCTGCATCTGGCGGACCCAGCTGAAGAACAGCTTCCTGTATGGCAAGAAAGGCGAGTCGAACATCAGCGATTACCGGCTCCCCACCGAAGCCGAATGGGAGTGGGCAGCCCGGGGTGGCAACGACGGCAACCCCTACCCGTGGGGAGGTCCGTACACCCGTAATGATAAAGGCTGCTTCCTGGCGAACTTCAAGCCGATGCGGGGTGATTATATCGACGACGGCGGCGCGGTGCCGGTGATCGTGGCGCATTACCCGGCCAATGATTTCGGTCTGTATGATATGGCCGGAAACGTGGCGGAATGGACCAGTTCCGCTTTCAATCCCTCTTCCTATAATTTCACCTGGGACCTGAATCCCGATTATAAATACAATGCCAAGGATTCGGATCCACCGGCCATGAAACGTAAAGTGACACGAGGCGGTTCCTGGAAAGACGTCGCCTACTACCTTCGCGTGTCGAGCCGCTCGTACGAATACCAGGATTCTGCAAAATGCTACGTCGGGTTCCGTTGTGTACAAACCTTCCTGGGACGGCAGAAGGACGACAATCCCTCCCGGGCATCTCATGTGTACAAATAAAACGGTTACAGTCTCTCTCGTGAGCCAGATAATTCATTTATTAAAACAACCAAATACTTAATCATTCAAAACTATGGGTACGGGTCTATTTGCATTGGCGCGGTCCAGGAAATACCGCAACTTCATGGCCAAACTTTACGGATGGGGAGCCTCCGTTGTGATCATTGGCGCACTTTTCAAGATCAATCATTACTGGGGTGCGGATATCATGCTGATCGTAGGCCTCGGTACGGAGTCCGTCATCTTTTTCTTTTCGGCCTTTGAACCCCCCCATGTGGAACCGGACTGGAGCCTCGTTTACCCCCAGCTGGCCGGGATCTACCATGGCGAAAGCGTGGATGTGGCCAGTCTCACCGAAGGAGAAAGCGTGACCAAGGAACTGGATAAAATGCTGGAGGAAGCCAAGATCGGGCCGGAGCTGATCGAAAACCTGGGACAAGGACTGCGAAACCTGTCCGAAACCACCTCCAAGCTTTCGGATGTGAGCAATGCAGCCCTGGCCAACGACCAGTACATCAACACCATGAAATCGGCCACCGAATCCGCTTCCGTACTGAATGAATCCTATAAGAAGACCTCGAAAGCGATGGATCATAATGTAGCAGTTTCCGAGGAACACCTGCAACACCTGCAATCCATCTCCAAGAATGCTTCCGTGCTTTCGGACGCTTATTTCCAGGCTTCCAATTCCATCAAGGACGAAATCTCCCTCAATAAGGAATTTAACAGCTCCATTGCAAATGCCACCACCTCTGCCAAAAAATTCGTTGAAAAATATAATGAATCGGCAGAGCTGCTTTCCAAGACCTCCGAAACACTGAGCTCCTCTGCGCTGGAAGGGAACAACTATAATAAGAACCTGCAGAATGTGTCCAAGAACCTGGCGGCCCTGAACGCCCTGTATGAACTGCACCTGCAAAGCTCAAACCACCAGATGGAATCCACCAACAAGGTAAATGAGGCCATGAACAAGCTGGTCCACAACCTGCAGGATTCCGTGGTCAATACGGCCCGGTACAAGGACAGCGTGGAGATCCTCAACAAAGTGTTCGAGCAGCAGATCGAAGGTTCCGAAAAACAGGCGGAAGCGACCATCAAAATGCATGAAACCATCAATGATTTCCTCTCCAATCTGCATGACTCTGTGGAAAAGACCGCGAAATTCAAAGAGGAAGTGGACGCACTGGCAAAGAATATTTCCGCTCTGAACCGGGTGTATGGGAACATGCTTTCCGCCATGAATGTCAACCTCAAATAAACTATAAGAACAAATCAATCCCAGGTTAAACCAATTATAATTCTAATACTAAATGGCTGGATATAAGGAGACCCCGAGGCAAAAGATGATCGGTATGATGTATCTTGTGCTTACGGCCTTACTTGCACTGAATGTCTCGAAACAGATCCTCGATGCGTTCCTTGTGGTGAATGAAAGCATGGAAACTACCAATGAGAACTTCTCCAAGAAACTCGATAACACGTTTGCAAGATTCAAGCAGCAATATCAGTTGAACCCGAATAAAGTGGGACCCTACTGGGAGAAAGCGAAAATCGCGCAGAAGCTGTCGGAAGATATGGCGTATTATGTGGACAGCGTTAAATTCATGGCGATCAAAAAAACCGAAAGAATTCCTTATGAGGAAGCCAAAACCCTGATACTCAGGAATGCGAAAAGAAAAGATAACTACGATCTTCCCACTAATTACATGATCGGCAGCTCCCACGACGGATCGGCCGGGGAGTCCAGAAAGCTGAGGGAACGTATCGAAAATTACCGCAAGCAGATGCTCGACCTGGTGGATCCCCAATACCGGAGCGTGATAAAAATGGGGCTGGACACCAAAGGTCCCTTCTATGATGCGGACGGCCGGAAGCAAAACTGGGAAATGCATAATTTTTACCGGACCATCCTTGCCGCCGATGTCACCCTCCTGAATAAGGTCAAGGCGGAGATCTATAATGCGGAATTCGACGTGGTGAACAATCTTTATTCGTCCGTTACCGCGGAAGACTGGAAATTCGACGAGATCCAGGCCAAGGTGATTCCGAAAAGCAGCTATGTGTTCATGGGCGAAGAATACCAGGCGGAGATCCTGGTGGCCGCTTACGACACCAAACAGAATCCCGATGTGCGCTATGTGCTCGGGTCCGATACGCTGCTTCCCGCCAATTTCAAGTCGGCTACCCCGATCCAGGGCTCCGGCGGGGTCGTCACGCTGAAACTTGCATCCGGTGCGGAAGGACTGAAGAAATTCGCGGGGATCATCCGCGTTGTTAGCCCGATGGGCGATACCATGACCTTTCATTTCAAAGATGAATTCATCGTGGCCAAACCCGGGTTGACGATCTCTCCCACCAAGATGAACGTCTTTTATATAGGGGTGGAGAACCCGGTGGATATTTCCGTTCCCGGCGGACCGGAAAGGGTCACCCCGACCATCTCGGCCGGGAAGATCCGTCCGGAAGGGAAAGCCTGGATCGTATATGATCTTCCGAAAGGAACCAAAGAAGCCGTGGTCGGCGTTTCGGCAGTATTTGCAGGAAAATCCAAAAACATGGGCAGCATGACCTTCCGCCTGAAAAGAGTGCCCGACCCGATCGCGAAGGTGGGCGGCAAGAGCGAGGGATTCATTTCCAAGAGCCTGCTGCTCGCCAGCCCGTACCTGGTCCCGGAAATGCCGGTGGGATTTGACTTCGATCTGCGTTATGTATGTACTTCATTCACATTCGTGACCGAAATCTCGGGTGATGTCATTCCGATGAAGGTAACCGGAAACCGATTGACTCCCGAGATCCTCAAGATCATCCAGGATGCAAAAAAGAACAAGCGTATCTGGTTTGAAGATATCAATGTGAAAGGACCGGACGGGGAACGGACCATCGCCGGCATCGGATTAAAAATCAATTAAGCATCATAGCTATCAGGAGGTAATATGAAAAAAGCTCTTTTTCTGGTTTTAGTCTCCCTGCTCATCACGGGGGTAAAACTGAACACCTCAGCGCAGGTTCTTGAAGGCCCTCCGAGGGACGGCATTTATGATAAGCAAGCCATCGTGCAGATGGAGCCGATCCCTTACGTCCCTCTCCGGGAAGCGGATATCGTCTGGTCCAGGAGAATCTGGAGAACCATTGATATGCGGGAAAAGATCAACCAGCCGTTCTATTACCCGGTGCAGCCGCAGAATGGATGGAAAAGCTTCGTGCAGATTATTCTCGATGCCATGAAAGAAGGGACTATTACGGCGTATTCTCCGACTTCTGATCAATTCCTTTACCCGATTACCTATAAGGAATTGATGGATAAGCTTGAAACGCCTCAGAAAGTAACACTGAAACGTCCTGATTCGGATGAAGAATTTGATACGGTCATTACCAAACCTTTTTATGCCTCAGATGTGAAATATCTTCGTCTAAAGGAAGATTGGGTATTCGATAAACAACGTTCAGTTGTCGAGGTCCGAATTTTAGGCATCTGTCCTGTTAAGGATAATTTTGACGAAAAAGGAGAATTCCGTGCAACCGAGCCTCTCTTCTGGGTTTATTTCCCCGAATGCAGGCCCATCCTGGCGAAATGCGAGCAGTTCAACCTCAAGAACGGATCGGCCGGCAGGTTGTCGTATGACGATGTCTTTATGAAAAGGATGTTCAACAGCTATATCTATAAAGAAGAGAACGTCTACGACCGGCAGATCAATGAATATGCCCTGGGCGTGGATGCCATGCTGGAATCGGAACGGGCCAAGGAAAGCCTGCACTCCTTCGAGCAGAATCTCTGGGAATACTAAGCTGCGCTCTTTATAAAAGCTTGAAAAACTCTCCCCCGCGGAGAGTTTTTTTTTGAATCCGGGACAGGCAAAAATCCATAAATTTGTCCATACCAGCATACAACGGCATGCAGGGAACCTTCCTGGAAACTCCTATCGAATACCTTAAAGGCGTCGGTCCCGCCCGGGCGGAGATGCTCAGGAAGGAATTGCAGGTATTCACCTTCGGGGAGTTTCTTTCCTTTTTCCCCTTTCGCTACATCGACCGGACCCGGATCTTCAGCATCGGGGAGGTCAGGGATGATACGGCCTATGTCCAGATCAGGGGAAAGATCACCAGGGTGCAGACTGCCGGCCCTCCCCGTGCCAGGAGGATCATTGCCACCGTGGCCGACGAATCGGGGGAGATCGACCTGGTTTGGTTCCGGGGGCAACAATGGATCCTGGATAAGCTGACGCCGGGAATCGAATACCTGGTCTTCGGGAAACCCTCCTGGTTCAACGGACGGCTGAATCTGCCCCACCCGGAACTGGAGATCCCTTCGGCGCTTCCGGGGGCGGTGGCCGACTCGATCCGGCCGTATTATGGCTCGACGGAGAAACTGAAATCCAAAGGGCTCGACAGCCGGGGCATCTCCAAGCTGATGAAGACCCTGATCTCTTCGGAAAGATTCTTTGTCCCGGAAAACCTCACGAAGGAGATCCTCAGCGGGCTTAAGCTGATCGACCGGAATACCGCTTTCCGGAATATCCATTTTCCTGCCGGCCATGAGATCCTGAAAAAAGCGGAAAACCGCCTGAAATTTGAAGAGCTCTTTTACATCCAGCTCCGGCTGCTGAAGCAGAAATTCTTCCGGACGCACAAGCAGTCCGGACATCCTTTCCCGGTCGTCGGGAAGAACCTGAATGATTTTTACAGCCGTTACCTTACCTTCGAGCTGACGGGGGCACAGAAGAAAGTGATCCGGGAGATCCGCGGTGACCTGCGGTCGGGGAAACAGATGAACCGGCTGCTCCAGGGGGATGTGGGAAGCGGCAAGACCCTGGTCGCCCTGATGACCATGCTGATCGCACTGGATAACGGATACCAGTCCTGCCTGATGGCCCCCACCGAAATACTGGCCGCCCAGCATTTCCAGACGATATCCGGCATGATCTCGGGCCTCGGGCTAAGGTGCTCCCTGCTTACCGGTTCCACCCGTCCTGCTGCCCGTAAAGAGATCCTGGAAGGCCTGGAAGAAGGGGTGATCCCCATCCTGATCGGAACCCATGCCCTGCTCGAAGAGAGAGTAAAGTTCCGGAACCTGGGACTGGTGGTGATCGACGAGCAGCACCGCTTCGGGGTGGCCCAGCGGGCCCGGCTCTGGGAAAAGAACGAGATCCCGCCGCATGTGCTGGTGATGACCGCCACGCCGATCCCGCGGACCCTGGCAATGACCCTTTACGGCGACCTGGATACCTCCGTGATCGATGAGCTGCCGCCCGGCAGGAAATCCATCATCACCCGGCATGTCTTCGAATCGAAACGGCCGGAAGTGTTCGGCTTCCTGCGAAAGCAGATCCGGAAAGGGAAGCAGGTTTATATGGTCTATCCCCTGATCCAGGAATCCGAGACGCTGGATCTGAAGAACCTGGCGGAAGGCTACGAGATGATCCGGTCCGTTTTCCCTGCCCCGGAGTTCAGGGTCAGCATGGTCCACGGACAAATGAAGCCGCAGGAGAAAGACGGGGAAATGCAGCGGTTCCAGTCCGGGGAAACCGATATCCTGGTGGCGACGACGGTGATCGAGGTTGGCGTGGATATCCCGAATGCATCGGTGATGGTCATTGAAAATGCAGAGCGGTTCGGGCTTTCGCAGCTCCATCAGCTGAGGGGGAGGGTGGGCAGAGGTTCCGATCAGTCCTATTGCATCCTGATGTCGGGCCATAAGCTGTCGGACGATGCTAAAAAACGCCTGGAGACCATGGTCCGGACGACCGACGGGTTTGAGATTGCCGAAACGGATCTTCGCCTCCGCGGACCGGGCGACCTGGAAGGGACCCAGCAATCGGGGTTGCTGAACCTGAAAATCGCGGATATTGTCCGGGATGAAAAATTATTGAAATATGCCCGGAATGTGGCCGCAGACATCATCCGCGACGACCCGGAACTGGAGGACGATAAAAATAAAGTTCTCTCGGATCATCTGCGCCTGATGACCCGATATGCTCAGAACTGGGGATTGATCAGTTGACGGTTGAATATTTTCCGGTCAGCTTTTCCTGATCCCCGGCTATTGTTTCTTAAAATACCCTACAGCCCCTTCCGTTTCAAATTGCGGCCCGGCCGCGAAGTATATGGCCGTTTGGTCGAGGGAAGAGGCACCGGAGGGCGCTTCCGTCAAGGCCCATAAACCGTCAATTGTAATGATGGTACCCCCCGACTGCAGCTGCCCCTTGTAATTTCCGTCCGCATCGTATACGCTGATATGGCCGTCCAGGAAATTGCCCACGAGGATCATGTTCGAACCAAGACCCATAGCGTCAGGCGCCGGTGTTATTCCCCAGGGAGAGAACAGATTGGTACCGCCGGCAAATCTTTTGACCAGGGTCCCGTTCGGATTGAAAATATTCACATAGCCATTCACACCTCCGATTTCAAACGGCCCATTGGGTACCGCCGCATAAGCGACATAGAGCATTCCGCCGATATTCACGACATTATACGGATTAAAACCTGTCGGAATAGAAGGATCTGAAAATGACTTCCCGCTGACGAAATTGAATTTTGAATCGAGGACATCGATGGTGCCTGCCCCATAATTGGCAAGATAGAGAAAATTCCCCGTGCCGTCATTGGCCATTGCGATCCCGGTATAAACTGCTCCGGACTTCGTGGCTACCACCACGGTGGAATCCCCGGAACTCCACCCGGAAACGGATCCGTCGCCTCCTGCATAGATGAACTTGGCGGCCGCTCCGGCCGAGGGGATCATAAAGTCCGTCGTGCCGTTATATACCACCCCGGTCGGCGCGCCGGCAGCGCCTCTTGTCGCAGAAGATACGGTCACCGGGTTCAGCACCGTGGCTCCCGTTCCATCATAAATCGTGGTCAGGCCTTTCTGAGCCGATGAAACCCATAATCTGCCGTTCGGGCTGATGGCGATGCCCCATGCATCCACCAGGTTGGGGTCGATATTGGCGGCACCGAAACCACTCACATTCGACACCAGGTAAACGATCTGCATCGATGGACCATAGGTGGTGATCATGGGAGTGGTGGTCTTGCTTTTTTTACAACCGGATCCGGCCAGCGCTGCTGCGAGCAGGACTGTAAATACAGCCATGGAAGTAATGCCTGTATATTTTGTGCCCAGTTTTTTCATGTTAACCTCCGTTTTTATATAGACTAAATAAAAATACAAAAATATCATATTGGAGGTACATGGGATCAGATTATTGAAAAAAATCCGTCAGGCGGATACCGGGTACATACACTTACCTCCCGGCCCCGCGGCCCTATCCGTTTAGGATCTCCCGGTTCTTCCGGTCGATCAGTTGCCGGATCTCCGGGTATTTCAACACCCCGCAGAATACATGGTACGGATTTTCCGTCAGGTGGTAAATGCACTGCCGGCAAGTGAAAAGATCCAATTTGTGGCTGTATCGCAAGGGGTCGGGACAATTTATGGTGGGATTATTCTGCTTTCCCTGCTTACGTACGGGAGTTGCCAGCTCCCGCACGGATTGCTGAAGCTCGGTACGGTGCCCGTTCATCACCGCAACCGTGTGATCCTCCCTCGGGTTGAAGATCCATTTTTTATTAGCCGACGTGCCGAGAAGCGCTTCCCGGATTTCTTCTTCTTCCACATCATGATCCAGGTACGACAGATCCACCTCGAGCAGCGGGATGCCTATCTTCAGGATCTGTTCCGCTTTTTGCTGCCTGACCTTGTGCGTCACCGCGATCTCGATCAGAACCTCCCTGCCGTCCACCGTAGCCCGGATATCCGGGACAATCTCATGGAGCTTCTTTTCGGAACGGATGTTATCCAGGGAATACAGCCTGGTTTCTGTCACACCGGGATGCTCCCCCAACGGAAGCTCCTGGAATAGCTTTCCGGGAATAAGCGAATTGAAACTTTTTTTCCGGTAGGGCAGTGCGATGGATTTCTCCTTCTCCAGCAACTGCTTCGCACTGAAGTGAAGGGAGGTCTCATACGCATGCAGGCAAGGTTCCGTATGGTAATGGGCAAAATGCTCCTGCCGCTTTCCGGATGCTCCTTTTTTAGCCACCAGCGGTTGCCCGCATGCGGGACAGGTACAATTGCACTTTAATCCCCTGTCCACCTTTGAGATATGGACCGCTTCCCCATTCAGAAGACCGTATTTCAAAACCTGAAGCATCGCCGGGATATGAATCCTCAAAGATAGCATCAATAACACCCCCTGCGCCATATCCATGACGGCGGCCCGGACGCATCCGTCCGTTTTTCCTGCCGGTAATGACTCAGAATTAGGAAATTCTCAATACTTTTGCATCATATAACGGGACCCCGGAATGAAGATCTCCTATAACTGGTTGAAACAATATGTCAGTACCGACCTGGATCCGGCCGGTGTGGCTGCCATTCTGACGGGCTGCGGGCTGGAAGTCGAATCCATGGAACCCTGGAGCTCGGTGGAAGGCGGTCTTGAAGGGGTCGTGATCGGGGAGGTGCTTACCTGCGAAAAGCACCCCGATTCGGATCACCTGACTTTGACCACCGTGAATATCGGCAGGGGAGATCCTCTTCCTGTCGTTTGCGGAGCTCCGAATGTGGCTGCGGGACAAAAAGTGGCTGTGGCGACGGTCGGAACAACGCTGCATTTCAAAGGGAAAGAGCTTGTCATAAAGAAATCAAAGATCCGCGGACAGGTGTCGGAGGGAATGATCTGTGCGGAGGATGAGCTCGGACTGGGCGATTCGCATGAGGGGATCATGGTGCTGGATCCGGGTGCAGTCCCGGGTACTCCCGCAAAGGAATATTTCCGGATCGTAACGGATATGATCTTTGAGGTCGGCTTAACTCCGAACCGGCCGGATGCCGCCTCCCATATCGGAGCGGCCCGCGACCTGGCGGCAGCGATGCGCTGCGAAGCGGGACGTACCGGGGGATCCCTCCCCGAAGGACTCCGGATGCCGGATGTTACGGCATTCCGCGCCGGTCCCGACGGAAGGAAGATCGGGGTGATCATCGAAGATCCTCAAGCCTGCCCCCGGTATTCGGGGCTGACGATGACCCATGTCCGGGTGGCCGAATCTCCCGAATGGCTGAAGAACAGGCTGAATTCCATTGGCCTCAGGCCGATCAACAATATCGTGGATCTCACGAACTTCATCCTGCACGAAACGGGTCAACCGCTTCATGCATTTGATGCAGACCGGATCGAAGGGGAGACGGTCATCATAAAGAAAGCGAAAGAGGGAGAGAAGTTCGTCACGCTGGATGAACTGGAGCGGACCCTGACCGGGAACGACCTGATGATCTGCAATACCCGGGAACCGATGTGTATTGCCGGCGTTTTCGGCGGGATACGGTCAGGAGTGACGTTCGAGACCAAAAACATCTTTCTGGAAAGCGCCTGCTTCAATCCGACGTCGATCCGCAGGACGGCCCGGCATCATAATCTCCAGACCGATGCTTCTTTCCGGTTTGAGCGGGGAGCGGATATCGGCATAACCGTATTTGCCCTGATGAGGGCGGCCCTGATGATCGGGGAAATTGCCGGCGGTGAAATATCCTCCGATATCGTGGATGTTTATCCCGGCAAAGCGGATGCGCGGGTGGTAGCATTCACCTTTAAGAATTTCGACCGGCTGGCCGGCCAGAAGATCGACCGGGATCTGGTACGGGGGATCCTGCAGGACCTGGGAATAGGCATCCGGAGGGAAAATGAATCCGGGTTCGAGCTGGAAATCCCGTCTTACAAAGTGGATGTGACCCGCGAAGCCGATGTCATTGAAGAGATCCTCCGGATCTACGGGTTTAATAACATTGACTACAGCGAAGAGATCCGTTCCTCGCTTTCCTACGTAAAGAAGCCGGATCCGGAGAAGGTCCGGAACAATGTCTCCGAATGGCTCAGCGCAAACGGGTTCTGCGAGATGTATAATAATTCGCTCACCCGGACTTCCTATTATGAGGGGAACGCCTCCTACGGCATGGATACGGTCGTTCCCGTCTGTAATCCCCTGAGCCGGGACCTGGGAGTCATGCGCCGGACCCTGCTGTACGGAGGGCTGGAATCGATCGCCTATAACCAGAACCGCAGGATCCAGGATATCCGGTTCTATGAGTTCGGGAGAACCTACCGGAAAGACCATTCCGGAAGACCGGTGAAGGATCCCCTGGAAAAATACCAGGAGGAAAAACACCTGGCGCTTTTCATGACCGGCAGAGCGGCCCCGGAGTCGTGGAACTCCCCGGTCCGGAGCGTCAGCTTCTTCGATCTGAAGGGGACGGTGCTGTCCCTGCTTCAAAAAGCCGGTTTCCCTGCCGGCAGGATCACCGAAGTCCCGTATCAATCGGAAGAGATCCGGGAAGGGCTGGCGTTGCTGGCAGGGCAGGAACCCCTGGCTTACCTCGGGAGTGTGTCTCCCGCCTGGCTGAAGAGATTCGATTGCAGGCAGGAAGTGCTTTATGCCGACCTTTGGTGGGAAAGAATTCTGCAAGGAATTCCGAAGGCGGTGCCGGAAATCAGGGAACTTCCGAAGTTTCCCGAAGTGAGACGTGATCTTGCGCTGCTGCTGGACCGGGAGGTACCCTTTTCCGCGGTGGAGTCGCTGGCTTTTTCCAGGGAGAAGAAACTGCTCAAAAAGGTGGGGCTTTTCGATGTCTATGAAGGAGAGGGGATCGGCAAGGGGAAGAAGTCTTATGCCGTAAGTTTTATCCTGCAGGACGAAACGCGGACCCTGACGGAGGCGGACATTGAATCCGTCATGGAGAAGCTGGCAAAAGCATTCACCGATCAGCTCGGAGCGCAGATCCGATAAAGAATATCTGACATTAAAAACAACCTGATATAACGATGATGGCGAAGAACGATCCGGTAAATTACTCGGTAAATCCTTTCGGGGAGAAGTTTCCGCTTCCGCAAAAGGCGGATTATGAAAAAGAAATGAAAAGGCTTGAATTGCTCGTCACCAAAGCCCGCCGCGAAAAGAAAGAGATCGTGGTGGTGATGGGACTGGGATTCGTTGGCGCAGTCATGGCGGCGATCGTGGCGGATACCCGGGATAAAAAAGGAAATTATTCCAAGCTGGTCATCGGCTGCCAGCGCCCCAGCCCGCGGAGTTACTGGAAGATCCCGATGGTGAACCGCGGAGAATCACCGGTGAAAGCGGAAGACCCTGAAGTGGACATCCTGATCGACCGTTGCGTGAAGAAAGAAAAAACCCTGGTGGCCACCTTCAACAGCGATTGCCTGAAATTTGCCGATTGCGTGGTGGTGGATGTCCAGTGTGATTTTGCCAAGAAGGACCTCGGGAACATGCGGACCGGATCCGCCGATATTGTAGCCCTGGAAGAAACGATGCGGACCATCGGGGAAAAGATCAACCCGTCGTGCCTGGTCCTGATCGAGACCACCGTGGCGCCGGGCACCACGGAATTTGTCGCCTGGCCGATCCTGAAAAAGGAGTTCCAGAAGCGCGGCCTCCGGAAGACCCCGTTGCTGGCACACAGCTTCGAGCGCGTGATGCCCGGAAAGCAATACGTGGCCAGCATCCGCGATTTCTGGAGGGTTTGTTCAGGATGCGAAGAGATAGCCCGCAAGCGGGTGGAAAAATTCCTTCACGAAGTACTGAACACCCGCGATTACCCGTTGACTGTCATGGACCGTCCCATCGAATCGGAAACCACCAAGATCGTGGAAAATTCATATCGTGCCACCATCCTGGCATTTCTTAACGAATGGAGCCTGTTTGCCGAACGCAACGGGGTGGACCTGATCAAGGTAATCCAGGCGATCCGGATGCGGCCGACACACAGCAACATGATCTTCCCGGGACCGGGCATCGGAGGGTATTGCCTGCCGAAGGACGGCGGGCTCGGGTACTGGGCCTACAAGCATATCCTGGGTTTTGAGGATGGCGACAAGATCTTCCAGCTTACTCCAACGGCCATCGATATCAATGACACCCGCGGACTGCATGTATCGGAACTGACCCGTGATGCCCTGCGCAATATGGGCCGGTATATTGCCGGTGCGCGCGTGCTCCTTTGCGGGGCCAGCTACCGCCAGGATGTGGGGGATACCCGGTACAGCGGAAGCGAAATGGTCGTCCGCAAACTGACGGAGATGAACGCCGAGGTGAGTGTGCATGACCCGTATGTGGATCACTGGTATGAACTGGAGGACCAGGACGAATATCCCGCCCCGGGCCATTCCTGGAAACGCTTCTTCAGGAACCAGGAACAGCTGAAAAGCATCGTGGTCCAGAAGGACCTGAAAAAAGCGATGAAAGGGGTGGAGGCCCTGATCCTTGCCGTGCCCCATACCCCTTACCTGAACCTGGATCCGGATGAGATCGTGAAATGGGCCGGCGGCCCGATCGCCGTGATCGACGCTTTCGGCATCCTGAACGATGCCCAGATCCGAAGATATTTCAAGCTGGGCTGCGAAGTGAAAGCGCTGGGCAGAGGTCACCTGGCCAGGCTGAAAAGAGAAGTGAAAGAAGGTAAAAAATAACCTGTATAGTAAGAAAGCCGGAGCCAGATGGATATCCTTGCGATCAAACAACGGTTCGGAATTATCGGTACCTCCGCCCTGCTCGACCGGGCGATCGATATTGCCCGGCAGGTATCCGCCACGGACATCACGGTGCTGATTTCGGGGGAGAGCGGAACGGGGAAGGAATTTTTTCCCAAGATCATTCACCAGCTCAGTTCCCGCAAGCACGGCCCTTACATCGCCGTTAACTGCGGCGCCATCCCCGAAGGGACGATCGACTCGGAGCTGTTCGGACATGAGAAGGGATCCTTCACCGGCGCTCACGAAGCCCGGAAAGGATATTTCGAGGTCGCGAACGGGGGTACGATCTTCCTCGATGAGGTGGCGGAATTGCCGGCTGCCACGCAGGTCAGGCTGTTGCGGGTACTCGAGAGCGGGGAATTCATCCGCGTCGGTTCTTCCAAAGTGCTGAAGACCAATGTCAGGATCGTAGGGGCCACCAACCTGAACATCCCCGATGCCATCTCGGCGGGGAAATTCAGGCAGGACCTGTTCTACCGGCTGAATACCGTTCCCATCTTCGTCCCGCCCCTGCGCGACCGGAAAGAAGATATCCATCTCCTGTTCCGGAAATTTGCATCGGATGCGGCCGAAAAATACCGGATGCCCCCGATCCAGCTGGATGAGGATGCCGTAAAGACCCTGACCGCCTACCGGTGGCCCGGGAATGTACGGCAACTGAAAAACATTACCGAACAGATCTCCATCATCGAAAAGAACCGGATCATCACGGCCGATACCCTGATGAAATACCTGCCCCAGGGGCCCATGACCGATCTCCCGGTCCTGTACAAAGGAAGTGAACCGGGTCATTTTACGGAAAGGGAACTGCTCTTCAAGGTGCTTTTCGATATGAAGAAGGATGTGAACGACCTGAAGCAACTGGTCGGGAACCTGATGCAAAGCGAGATCTCCCAATCGAAGGTGGCGGAAAACACCCACCTGATCCAGCGCCTGTACAAAGGGATGGGAGAAGATAACGAACGGGAAGCCCCGGTCATTGTCGCTCCTTCCGACAAAGTGGCGCCGGAGCCGATCGCGGAACATGAGGAAGTGGAGGAATCCCTCTCCCTGGAGAAAAAGGAGATCGATTTTATCCGGAAAGCCCTTCAGAAATACGACGGAAAAAGAAAAGATGCGGCCAAAGAACTGGGCATATCAGAAAGAACGCTTTACCGCAAGATCAAGGAATATCATATCGAATAACCGGCCGGCAGCCTACGGAATCCTTTTGCTGGCGACGATGATGCTGTTCCTCGGTTCCTGCAAAGTGAACTATTCCTTCACCGGGGCGTCCGTTTCCCCCGATGTTAAAACGGTCGCTATCCCTTATTTCCCGAACAATGCCCCGCTGGTGGTCACCACCCTGAGCCGGAGCTTTACAGAGGCGCTGCGTGACTATTTCACCTCCCAGACCAACCTGATGCTGGTGGACCATAACGGGGACCTGACGATCGAAGGGACCATTACCGGCTACGACGTGAAACCGACGGCGATCCAGGGCAACGAAACCGCTGCCCTGAACCGTCTGACCATCACGGTAACGGTTAAATTCACCAACCGGAAGAATCCCAAGCAGGATTTTGAATCGGTTGCTTTTTCAAGGTATTCCGACTATCCCAGCTCCCAGAACCTGTCGGCGGTCCAGGACGGGTTGATCAAAGAGATCACCGATGAGCTGGTCCAGGATATTTTCAACCGCACGATGGTAAACTGGTAATATCCATGAACCGCCAGGAATATATCCGCATATTAAATCAGCCGGACCGGATGGAAAAGACCGGGCTGGATATGATTCGCGGGATGGTGGAGCGGTTCCCCTACTGCTCCTCGGCCCAGGTGCTGCTGGCGCTGGGACTTTTCCGTGAGGACGACCTGGATTTCCCCGCACAGTTCCGGAAAGCGGCAGCGTATGCCCCGAGCCGTAAAAAACTGAAGCTCCTGTTCGACCGGTTCCAGCAGAACCTGGTGCATCCGGCGGAGCCAGTGGCAGCACCGGAACCGGAAGAACAGCTTCCGGTCATGGAAACGGGCACTCCGGTTACGGTGATCCCCGATGAGCCTTCCCCGGAACCTGCCGAAGTGACCGCCGACTGGCCGGCGCTGACCGGAGATTTCCCGGAGGAATTGCTTTCTCCATATCGGGAAGAGTCCGTTGGGTCGGGACCGACCAAAGCGGAGATCATCGAGAAATTCATCCGGGAAGAGCCCCGGATCTCCGCCCCCAGGGCTACCTTCTTTAATCCGTCCGAAAATGCCATCCGGAGCAATGAGGATGAGGAAGAGATCATCAGCGAAACCCTGGCCCGCCTTTACAGTGAACAGGGGAACAAATTGAAAGCCATCAAGATTTATGAGAAGCTGAGCTTGCTTTATCCGGAAAAAAGCCGTTACTTTGCAGGCCAAATTGAAAAACTGAGATAACCCGCTCCCGGCCATACCCCATTTGGGGGAGGGTTGGGTGGGGGTAAAACAACTAACGTTATGGGAATTTACATTTTAATTTCGATCCTGATCCTTATCACCTGCGTGCTGCTGGTCCTGGTGGTGCTGGTCCAGAATTCCAAAGGAGGAGGCCTTGCCTCCAACTTCTCCTCTTCGAACCAGTTCATGGGGGTGAGGAAAACCGCTGATTTCCTTGAAAAATCTACCTGGACCCTGGCCGTTGTCCTGCTCTGCTTAAGCCTCCTTTCCATTTTCGTGATCCCGAAGAACCAGGGAACTACCGCGGTTCAGGAAAGCGAGATCAAGAAACAGGTCGATAATGCGAAGACTCAACCTGTGAAGGATTTCCAGGCACCTCCGGCACAACCGCACAAGTAAGATACGATACAGGCAGAATGTCAGAATGTCAGAATATTCTGACATTTTTTTTCCCTTAAATTTTCGTATTACTGTAAAAATGTCCAGGTCGTTAACTTTTTTTTCTGTGGCACAATATATGACATACCCCCACCATTCCACTGAAAAATATTATTTGTTTAACCAAATTCATGAATACTATGGCAAAATTGAAGATTAAACCATTGGCCGACAGGGTATTAGTCGAACCGGCACCGGCCGAGGAAAAAACAGCTGCGGGCATCATCATACCGGATACTGCGAAAGAGAAACCGCAGAAAGGCACGGTCGTAGCGGTAGGCACCGGCAAAAAAGACGAACCCATGACGGTAAAGGTAGGCGACGTGGTATTATACGGAAAATATTCCGGGTCGGAGATCACGATCGACGGGAACAACTACCTTATCATGCGTGAATCGGATATCGTAGCCATTATCTGATCCGCAAGTACCAGGAAAAATGAAAGTCTAACTTAAATACTTAATGAAAATGGCAAAAGACATTCTGTTTAGCATAAAGGCAAGAGAAGCTCTGAAAAAAGGTGTGGATGAGCTTTCCAATGCAGTGAAGGTGACCCTGGGTCCGAGCGGACGCAATGTGATCATTGAAAAATCATACGGAGCACCCGTCATCACGAAGGACGGCGTCACCGTAGCCAAGGAAGTGGAAGTGAAAGACCCGATCGAGAACATGGGCGCCCAGCTGGTGAAGGAAGTGGCTTCCAAGACCAGCGAGCTCGCCGGCGACGGAACCACCACGGCAACTGTACTGGCCCAGTCGATCTTTACGACCGGGCTGAAGAACGTAACGGCAGGCGCCAACCCGATGGATCTGAAAAGAGGGATCGACAAAGCCGTTGCAGAAGTCATAGAGACCCTGAAAAAGCAAACCAAAAAGATCGGCGACAGCGTAGAGAAGATCGAACAGGTAGCTTCCGTTTCGGCGAACAACGATACGTTCATCGGGAAGATGATCGCCGAGGCCATGGGCAAGGTGAAGAAGGAAGGCGTGATCACCATCGAGGAAGCAAAAGGTATTGAGACCACGGTAAAAGTTGTGGAAGGGATGCAGTTTGACCGCGGATATATTTCTCCGTATTTCATTACCGATACCGAGAAAATGGAGGCCGTGTACGAAACTCCCTATATCCTGATCCACGACAAGAAGATCTCCGTGATGAAGGATCTGCTTCCGCTGCTGGAGAAAGTCGTGCAGACGGGCCGTCCCCTGATCATCATCTCCGAGGACGTGGAAGGGGAAGCGCTGGCTACTTTGGTAGTCAACAAGATCCGCGGATCGCTGAAGGTGGCGGCCGTAAAGGCTCCCGGGTTCGGCGACCGGAGAAAGGAAATGCTGGAGGACATTGCAGTCCTGACCGGAGGCATGGTGATCTCCGAAGAAAAAGGATACAAGCTGGAAGACACCACGCTCCAGTACCTGGGTGAAGCGGAAAAGGTGACCATCGACAAGGATAACACGACGATCGTCAGCGGCAAGGGAAAGAAATCCGACATCGAGGCACGGGTGAACCAGATCAAGGCACAGATCGGCACGACCACTTCCGATTACGACCGTGAAAAGCTCCAGGAACGGCTGGCAAAACTGGCCGGCGGAGTGGCCGTGATCTACGTCGGCGCTGCCAGCGAAGTGGAAATGAAGGAAAAGAAGGACCGGTTCGACGATGCCCTGCATGCAACCCGCGCCGCCATTGAAGAAGGGATCATCCCGGGCGGAGGCGTGGCTTTCATCCGCGCCATCCCGGTCATCGAAAAGATGAAAGGCGACAATGACGACGAGAACACCGGCATTTCCATCGTGAAGAGGGCGCTCGAAGAACCCCTGCGCCAGATCGTGGAAAACGCGGGACTGGATGGTTCCGTGGTAGCTCAGAAAGTGAAGGAAGGAAAGGATGATTTCGGCTTCAATGCACGCACCGAGCAGTATGAGAACCTGCTGAAAACCGGTGTCATTGATCCGACCAAGGTGGCCCGCATCGCCCTGGAAAATGCCGCGTCTATTGCCGGCATGATCCTTACGACCGAATGCGTGATCGTGACCCACAAGGAAGAAAAGGAACCCAAGATGCCGATGGGCGGACCCGGCGGGTACGGCGGCGGAATGGGAGATATGTACTAAACCTTCCCGCAAACTTTATAAACCCCGGATCATCCGGGGTTTTTTTATGCCCGGGCGCTATACTTTTTCCGGGGTTGGGGTGTTATTATTTGTGTGGAAAAAAATTTAGGGAACCCCTGAATAAGCTGTCCCGATATATTGTAAAATTGCAGAGATCAATACACCTGAGTCATGATGCGCAGCTTTTTACTGATATTTCCGGCCTTGTTCCTGTTCCGGGTGGCCTGTGCACAGGAGCAGATCCCGGGGGCCGAGTCGATGCCCAAGCTTCCGGTGGATCCGGATACCAAGCTGATCCAGTACCGGGAAGTCGTGGACCAGCAAGGGACCAAGGATGTCCTGTATGACCGCGGGGCGGAATGGTTCCGGCAATATTACCTGAGCCCGACCAGTGTGTTCAGGGTCCAGGATAAGGTGAACGGAAAGCTGGAAGGAGAGGGCAGATTCAAGATCTATTACAAGGACGATGACGGGCTTACCCGGGATGCAGGCGTGATCATGTATGATATCCGCGTGGAGTTCAAGGAGAACAAATACCGGTACACCCTGACGGATTTCAACCTGAAGTCGGCCAGCCGGTACCCGATCGAGAAATGGATGAACGTCAACGATCCTGCCTTTAACCCCAACTGGGCTTCCTATCTTTACCAGACCGACACGACCATGCAGGCCCTGATCCACAGCCTGAAAGAGGGAATGAAACCGAAAGTGATAAAGAAGGATGAATGGTAAAGCCCGATATCCGGCAGGTTACCGTTGAAGAGATCGGGGATTTTTTCTCCGCGAGGAATAAGCCCCGCTTTCATGCCCGGCAGGTTTCCGAATGGCTGTGGAAAAAATCCGCGCGGTCGTTCTCCGAAATGACCAACCTGCCGAAAGAGATCCGCCGGGAGCTCGGCGATCATTTTAGTTTTCCTGCCTTACATCCTGAACACATTCAGAAAAGCCGGGATGGCACCTTAAAAGTGGCTTTCCGGACAGACGACGGGAACCTGACCGAAAGCGTGCTTATTCCTTCCGGCTCCCGGCATACTGCCTGCATCTCGTCGCAATCGGGCTGCCCGCTGGGATGCGTCTTTTGCGCTACGGGCCGGTTAGGGTTCCGGAGGAACCTGACCGCGGGAGAGATCTTCGACCAGGTGTCCTGTCTTTCGGCAGGGGAAGAAGGGCTGACCGGGAAAGCCCGTCCCCGCATGCCGGAAGCGAACCCCTTGTCCAACCTCGTCTTCATGGGAATGGGAGAACCCCTGCTGAACTATGAGCAGGTGAAGCTGGCGATCGAGAAGATCACTTCGCCCGGGGGGCTGGGTATGTCGCCGCAGCGGATCACGGTTTCCAGTGTCGGCATCCCTGACCTGATCCGTAAAATGGCGGATGACCGGCCCCGGTATCATTTCGCCCTTTCACTTCATACCGCCAACAATGAAAAGAGGAACCGGATCGTGCCCGTAAACCGGAAATACCCGGTAGAGTCCCTTTCGGAGGCCATGAAGTATTATCATAAAGTTACCGGGAAGCGATTCACCATCGAATTCATCCTGTTCCGTGAATTCAACGATTCCGTTGAAGATGCGAAAGAACTGGCAGCATTCTGCCGCAGCTTCCCGGTCAAGATCAACCTGATCGGATATAACCCGGTGGAAGGGTCCGGGTACCGCAAGCCCGATCCCCTGAGGGTTGAAGCTTTCCGGCGGGAGCTGGAAAGAAGGAATCTCGTCGTAAATTTGAGAAAAAGCAGGGGCGGGGATATTGATGCAGCCTGCGGACAGCTGGCGGGGAAAGTAATTACGGATTACGGATTACGGATTACGGATTACGGATTAAGAATGACCAATGACCAATGACCAATGACTAATGACCAATGACCCATGACCAATAATCCAGCCCCCTTCGAACTATCCGGGCATATCGTGGATGTGGTCGGGAAGAGGATCTTCCGGGGGACCGTACGGGTTGAGCAGGGGAAGATCGCAGGGATCCGGGAAGAGGAGACCCGGGAAAGCGGCTATATCCTTCCCGGCCTGATCGATGCGCACATTCACATCGAAAGCTCCATGCTGATCCCTTCCGGGTTTGCCCGGATGGCGGTGGTGCACGGTACGGTGGCGACCGTTTCGGATCCGCATGAGATCGCGAATGTCCTTGGGATCGATGGGGTCCGGTTCATGATCGCCAACGGGAAAAAGGTGCCTTTCCGGTTCTATTTCGGGGCCCCGTCATGTGTCCCGGCCACTCCTTTCGAAACAGCCGGCGCGGTGATCGGACCGGAAGAAGTCGAGGAATTGCTGCGCCTGGAGGAGGTCCATTATTTGTCGGAGATGATGAATTTTCCCGGGGTGCTTTTCCAGGATGAGATCGTGTTGAGAAAGCTGGCCCTGGCGAGAAAATATGGAAAGCCGGTCGACGGGCACGCACCCGGATTGAGGGGAGAGGATGCCGCCCGGTATGCCGCCGCGGGGATCACCACCGACCACGAATGCTTCACCCGGGAGGAAGCCCTGGATAAGATCCGGGCCGGGATGAAGATCCTCATCCGGGAAGGGAGCGCCGCCAGGAATTTCGAGGCGCTGGCAGACCTGATCGATGAATATCCGGACAGCGTCATGCTTTGTTCCGACGACAAGCACCCGAACGATCTCCGGACCGGACATATCAACGAACTCGTGAAACGGGCGATCGGCAGAGGACTTGATACCATGAACGTCCTCCGTGCCTGCACCCTGAATCCGGTCCGACATTATTCCCTGGGCGCAGGACTGCTCCAACCCGGGGATCCGGCCGATCTCATACAGGTGGATGACCTGGCCGGGTTCAATATTCAATCGGTATTTATAAATGGAATTAAGGTCGCTGAAAATGGAAAATCCTTGCTGGAAGAGGTGAAGGAGGAGCCGAAAAACATCTTTCATGCCTCCCCGGTAACTGCGGAGCAAATAGCCATTCCCGATAAAGGCAAACCAGTTAGGGTGATCCGTGCATTCGACGGACAGCTGGTCACCGGGGAATCGGAGGCGGTCCTGCCCTCAGTGCAGGGACAGCTCAGCGGATCACCGGAGCAGGATATCCTGAAGATCGTGGTGAAGGATCGTTACACGGATGCACCGCCTGCCGTGGGATTCATCCATGGCTTTGGACTGAAAAAGGGAGCGATTGCCTCTTCGGTTGCACACGACAGCCATAATATCATCGCCGTGGGGGCGGAGGATGTATCGCTGATCCGGGCGATCAACCTTATCATCGCTACGCGGGGAGGCATCTCGGTGGTCGGCGACCGGGAGGACCTGATCCTGCCGTTGCCTTTTGCCGGGATCATGTCGGGAGAAAACGGCCTGAAAGTGGCGGAAGCCTATGATTCCCTGGACCGGAAAGCCCGGGAACTGGGCAGCCCGCTGCGGGCCCCGTTCATGACCCTTTCCTTTATGGCGTTGCTCGTCATCCCGGAACTGAAAATGAGCGACCGGGGGTTGTTCGACGGAAAAAACTTCAAATTAACCGGGATTTTCGCAAAAGGAAGCTAAAATATTTATATATTTACTTGACTATAATATTTTTTTCTATATTTGCAGACACCTATTTCAATAATTAGATTATATTTTATGAAAACCGTTAAACTGGACATTGAAAAATTGGAAATGGCAGCCAGCCGCTTAAGAGCTATCGCCCACCCGATGCGGATCGCCATCATCGACCTGTTAACCCGCAACAAAAGGCTTACCGTCACTGAAATCTATGAGCGTCTGGATATCGAGCAGGCCTCTGCCTCCCATCATCTGAATATTCTGAAGAACAAAGGATTGCTGGAATCCAAACGTGATGGGAAGATGATCCTTTATTCCCTGAAATATGACCATCTGGTTGAAGTGGTGGACTGCATCAACCGCTGCAGCATGGCCTGATCAGAACTCCCAGGTTTCATCTATATCCCAATTTCCCCTGACCTCGATTGACTTCGGGAAGTATTGCACTTCCTCCGGTTGGAGCTTCCGGGGAAAATTCCCGCTATCCCATCTGCCATTGCTGTTCTCATCGAAGATGAGGCGGAGCCGGTACGTGGCCGGCAGCAGGTAATCGAACAAAACATCCCCGGGAGCGGTCACGGTTTTCTGTATCACCACCGCATCATTATTCCCGAGGAGCTGCAGGAGCAGGTCTCCTTTGCGGAGGGTCCCTTTAAGCCGGATCAGGATGGTGCCGAAATCCCTTGCCTCGTAGGTTTTAAAGCTGAACCGGAGAGAATCGTTCGACCGTCCGTTTATGGCGGTAAAGGCGGAGTCCGGAACGATCAGTACATACGACTTTCCCTCTTTCCACTTGTAGGGGACCATCATTTTCCTTTTGATGGAGTCGGCTAATACCAGGGGAACCGGGACCGTGTCCTTGTCGGCAACGAGCTTTGCACAGGTCAGATCGTATTTTTCCAAGGGCATGGAAGAGACCAGGACCGGGTTGCTCCGGAAAGGGTTCAGTCTGCCGTCTGGCGGGTTGATGGTCACTACAAGATGCGGTTGATTTTCCGTCCCGGATCTGGAGACTTTTTTCTTTTCCCGTTTCAGGGTAAGATCAAACGACGCCGTATCAAATGCTTTCCCTTTGTCGCTGATCTTCAGGATCAGGGAATCATACGGGTAAGAGGTCAGCCAGAGCGTGGCCGTATCCATCCTTTTGCTGAACTCAGGTTTCATCCAGCTTTCCCCGGGGATAAAATGCAGGGCCTCGAACTGTGGATTAACCAGCGGATATTTGAAAACCAGCATGACCTGCCGGTCGCTGACCAGGGTTTTCCTGAGGATTCGCTGGATCGAATCTTCCTGGAGGAACATCCGGAGCTTGTAAACGGGGAAGGAGGGTATGAGGGCCGGAAGGCTGTCCTGCCGGATCAGGCTGTCTTTCCGGGCCACCGTGTCATGCTTCAACGTATCCTCCGCGGAGGGTGGGATGTAAACCGGGTTCACCAGGGAATCGCAAAAGGCGATGGCCTCGGTCGGCTGATCGAAATACGTGTTGCCATTCAGGTCCTTTACGGCAAAGAGGAGAAATTTTCCTTCCTTAAGGTTATGCAGCACGAAATGCCCGTGGTCATCGGAGCGGGTGCGGTATAAAGGCGGAACGTGCATCGGCAGGGAATCGAGCGGCAGCGTATCGTTTTCATTGGCGTAGAGCGTGGCCCACACGTCGGGTTCCGTTTGCAGGGTGAAAGCATCCACCAGATCGCCCTCCAGGCTTAAGGAATCGATATAGGAACCGGTGGAGAAGACATAGGAAAAGTTCTTCAGGATATTGCTTTCCGTGATATCGGAAATAGCATCTCCAAAATAGATGGAGTAGGTCATGTTCTGCCGGAGTGAATCACGCAGCTTGATGAGGAGGGTCTTTCCCTGGAGCCGGTAATCGATATCCGACAGGTAAGGCGGGGACACCGTGATCTTGTTCTGGGGCTCCTTCAACTGGATGAATTCCCCGAAACGGAGCTCGATATCGTGGCTGTTGAAATGTATGGAATGATTCGGGGGAGTGGCTTTTACGACTTTGGGCGGCGAAACGTCCTTGGGCCCTCCCTGGGGGGTCACCGGGTTGGCGCACCGGCTCAGGATCAACACGGCCGGAAGAAGGAAAGAAAGGAGTCCCGGGATTTTTCGCAGCATGTTCACGGAAGTTGCGGATGGCTTTGGATTGCCAAATTTACCAATCGTTTTTGTATAACGAAATCAATTTTTTTTTAATTTTACGGGGAAATACATTGTCAATCAGTTACATTAATAAAAGGAGCCGATCCGGTAGATTTTATGTCAGGACACAATAAATGGTCGACCATTAAACGGAAGAAAGGGGCACTGGATGCCAAGAGGTCAAAGATCTTTTCCAAGATCATCAAGGACATCACGATTGCAGTGAAGGAAAGCGGTCCCGACCCGGAACACAATCCCCGCCTGAGGCTCGCCATCGCCAATGCAAAAGGCGCCAGTATGCCGAAGGAGACACTCCAGCGGGCCATTAACAAAGGTTCTGAAAAGGATGCCGCTTCGCTCACGGAAACCACTTATGAAGGAAAAGGACCCCAGGGGATCGCCATCTTTGTGGAAGCCACCACCGATAACATCCAGCGCACCGTCAGCAACATCCGCGCCTACTTCAGCAAGCATGGCGGAGAGCTCGGCAAGAACGGATCGCTGAATTACCTGTTCGACCGGAAAGGGGTCTTCGTAGTCCCGAAAGGGAACCTGAACCAGGATGAGTTCGAGATGGAGGTCATCGATGCCGGCGCCGAAGATATCGTGCTGGATGACGACGTGTTCACCATCACCACGGCCATGGAGGATTTCGGGAACATGATGAAAAAGCTGGAGCAGCTGAAAATCGAGCCCGAAAGCGCCTCCCTCCAGCGGATCCCGAAGAACACCGAAACCCTCGACGTGGATGCTGCCAAAAAAGTTTTAAAGCTGATCGAACTGATCGAGGAAGACGAGGATGTGCAGAATGTTTACCACAACCTCACGCTCACCGAAGAGCTGATAGAAAAGCTGGATTGAATTTTCCCCCTTGCTTATTTCTGACCCGTCACGATGTGGTGGGTATCCATGGCGATGACGAGTTCCTCATTGGTGGGCATGACCATCACCGTCACCTTTGATCCCGGACGCGTCAGCACCACTTCCTGGGATCGCAGTCCTTTATTGCGGTCGAAATCAAAATCGATGCCCATGAACTCCATCCCTTCCATGGAACGGCGGCGGGTATCAAAATCATTCTCCCCGATGCCCCCGGTGAAAACGATCAGATCCACTCCCCCCATGGCGGCGGTATAGGCCCCGATGTATTTCTTCACGCGGTAAGCATACATATCGAGGGCGAGCTCGGCCCGCTCGTGCCCTTTTCCGGCCGCTTCCTCCACGTCGCGCATATCGTAGGAAATCCCGGAGATCCCCAGCACCCCGCTTTTCCGGTTGAACAGGTTGTTGGTTTCCTTGTTGCTCAGGTTCTCTTTCTCTGAAAGGAAAAGCAGCACGCCCACATCCACATCGCCGCTGCGCGTACCCATCATCAATCCCTCCACCGGGGTGAACCCCATGGAGGTGTCCATCGATTTTCCCTTCCGGATCGCCGCTATGGAAGATCCGTTTCCCAGGTGACACGTGATGATGTTGAGATCGTTCATTTCTTTCCCCAGGAAACGGCAGGCCTTTTGCGCGACAAACTTGTGGGAAGTCCCGTGGAAACCGTACCGGCGGATCTTGTATTTTTCGTACAGATCATACGGCAGGGCATAAAGGTAGGAATGCGGCGGCATGGTCTGGTGAAACGAGGTATCGAATACCGCTACCTGCGGGACTTTGGGGAGGATAGATTCGATCGACATGATCCCTTTCAGGTTGGCCGGGTTATGCAGCGGGGCCAGCTCGATCAGCCGTTCAATCTCTTTTTTTACGTAAGCATCGATCAGGATGCTGCCTTTGAAATTCTCCCCGCCGTGTGCGACCCGATGCCCCACGGCAGCGATCTCCGTTTCGCTTTCGATCACCCCGCACTCCGGATTTTTCAGGGTTTTCAGGATCAGGTTGATCCCGAACTGGTGATCCGGCACGTCGCGCGAGATCTTGAATTTTTCCCTTCCGGTCACCTGGTGGGTCAATAAGCTTCCTTCCAGTCCGATGCGGTCCAGCAGCCCTTTAGCCAGTAATTCAGGTTCCTGGTTCATGTTGATCAGCTGGTATTTGATCGAGGAGCTGCCGCAGTTCAAAACAAGAATTTTCATAAAACGATGAGGATAGGATGAAACGGAGATGTTTAGAATCGCTGTAAAATCAAGGCAAATTTATGGAAGATTATTATTTTTACGAAAGATTTCAGGGATTATCCTTCGAATTTATGGCAGTCGTCAACTCGTTCCTCACCTGGATGGTGAAACAGCGGATGAGGGAGATCGGAATGTTCCTCCGGTATCCCCATGAGGTACAGCTGGATTGGTTCCGGCGGCTGATCCATACGGCTCGCTATACCGAGTGGGGGAAAAGGTTCGAATATAATTCCATCGATCGTCCCGACACGTTCCGGGAACGGGTGCCCATCAACGATTACGAATCCATCATGCCGTTCGTGGACCGGCTGAGAAAAGGGGAACGGAATATCCTGTGGCCCGGGACCGTGAAATGGTTTGCCAAATCCTCGGGTACTACCGGCGACCGGAGCAAGTATATCCCGGTCACAGTTGAAGCATTGAATGATTGCCATTACAGAGGCGGCAGGGACCTGCTTGCCATATACTGTCATAATCGCCCGGACAGCCGCCTGTTCGACGGCAGGGGGATCTCCATGGGAGGCAGCTATATCGTCCGGAAAACCGGTCCCGCCTCCTTCGTTTACGAGGGAGACCTTTCCGCCATCATCATCCGCCATGTGCCTTTATGGGTGGAATTGCGGAGAACCCCCGGGCTGTCGGTAGCACTGATGTCGGAATGGGAAAGCAAGATCGGCAGGATGGCGGAGGTGACCAGCCGGCACCGGGTGACCAGCGCATCCGGGGTTCCTTCCTGGACCCTGCTTTTGTTCAAGAAAGTCCTGGAGATCACCGGCAAGAGCAATATCATGGAAGTGTGGCCGGAATTTGAACTGTTCATGCACGGAGGGGTGAGCTTTCATCCCTACCGCAGGCAATTCCATGCGATCCTTCCTTCCCCGGAGGTGCATTACCTCGAAACCTATAATGCTTCCGAGGGATTCTTCAGCATCCAGGACCAGGACGGGAAGGAAGAAATGCTGCTGATGCTCGATTACGGGATCTTTTATGAGTTCCTTCCGCTCGACCAGGTAGGAGCGGCGGATCCGAAGACGAAGCTCCTGCATGAAGTGGAGCTCAACCAGAATTATGCGATCGTCATCTCCACCAACGCGGGACTCTGGCGGTATATGATCGGCGATACGATCCAGTTCACTTCCCTAAACCCTTACCGGATCAAGATCACCGGGCGGACCAAGAATTTTATCAATGCCTTCGGGGAAGAACTGATCATCGATAATGCGGAAAAAGCGCTGGCGATCGCGTGCGGACAAACGAAATCGGTGGTCTCGGAATACACCGTGGCCCCGGTTTACCTGGAGGGGGAACGAAAGGGCACCCATGAATGGCTGATCGAGTTCGTCACCCCGCCGCAGGACCTGGCGCAGTTCACCCTGCTCCTGGACCAGGCCCTGAAATCGGTCAATTCCGATTACGAAGCCAAGCGGTACCACGATTTGATCCTCCGCGAGCCGCTGATCCGGAGCATGCCGACGGAAACTTTTTACAAATGGCTTAAATCGAAAGGGAAGCTCGGAGCACAGTACAAGGTCCCCCGGTTATCCAACGACCGGAAGATCGTGGAGGAAATATTATGTTTGGAGCAGAAGGAGGAGAGAGGATAGAGTTTTTTATGTAAGTTTGATTATTCAACCATGAAGGAATATGCATGTTGCAATCGCAGGGAACATAGGCTCCGGTAAGACGACGCTGGCCGGACTGCTGGCGAAGCACTTCGGGTGGGAGCCGCACTACGAGGAGGTGGAAACCAATCCTTACCTGAACAGTTTTTACGAAGATATGCAGCGGTGGTCGTTCAACCTGCAGATCTATTTCCTGAACAGCCGGTTCCGCAGGGTGCTCGAGATCCGGAAATCGGGGAAAGCGGTGGTGCAGGACCGCACTATATATGAGGATGCTTACATCTTTGCGCCGAATCTCCATTCGATGAACCTGATGACTACCCGCGATTACGATAATTACCGGGCCCTGTTCGACCTGATGAGTTCCTTCATCCAGGCGCCCGACCTGCTCATCTACCTGCGGGCCAGCGTGCCGACACTCGTTAACCAGATCCAGAAGCGCGGCAGGGAATATGAAAGCGCCATCCGTCTCGATTACCTGAAAGGACTGAATGAGCGGTACGAGGAATGGATCGGCGGCTACAACCTGGGAAAGCTGATGATCGTGGAAGTAGATAACCTGAATATTGCCGAAAACCCGGAGCACCTGGGCAGCGTGATCGAGCGGGTCAATGCAGACCTTCACGGTCTTTTCTGATCTCTTTCTTTCCATGAAGATCTTTGGCATCATACCGGCCCGTTATGCCTCGACCCGCTTCCCGGGGAAACCCCTGGCGAGGATCGGGGACCGGACCATGATCCGCAGGGTGTACGAGCGATGCCTTGCCTGCCGGGATCTGGATGAGCTGGCGGTAGCTACCGACGATGAGCGAATCGGGCAGGAGGTTGCTTCATTCGGAGGGAAAGTGATCCTGACCTCTCCGGACCACGCCAGCGGCACCGAGCGTTGCGGGGAAGCCGCCCGGTTAATAAAAGCCAGGCCCGGCGATATCGTGATCAACATCCAGGGGGATGAGCCTTTCATTCATCCCGACCAGGTTTCCCAGGTTGCCGGCCTGTTCCGGAACAAGGAGGTGGAGATCGGAACGCTGGTCAAGCGGATCGCCAGCCCGGAGGAGCTGTTCAGTCCCCATACGGTGAAAGCGACCTTCGATATCCAGCACCGGGCCATCTGTTTCAGCCGGCAGGCGCTGCCCTATTGCCGGGAAGCAGTGCCTGAGCAATGGCTGAGCTCGACTGCCTATTACAAGCATATTGGTCTTTACGGGTACCGGGCCGGGATCCTTCAGCAGCTGGTGAAATTACAGCCGTCGCCGCTGGAAAAGGCCGAATCTTTGGAACAGTTGCGATGGATCGAGAACGGCTTCCGGGTGCATGTGGCTTTGACCGACCGGGACAGCCTGTCCATTGATACGCCGGCCGATTTATTAAAAATTACTAACACGGACGGATTTTAGGAGCGGATTTTACTAAATTAGCGATCCTCACCAAGGCTATGAATACAGGGAAATACATTTCCGAACTTCTTTACGATCATGAATGCGTGATCATCCCCGGTTTCGGGGGATTTGTCGGCAATTATGCTCCCGCACAGATCAACCCGGTCCATCATGCCTTCCATCCCCCGTCCAAGACTCTCCTGTTCAACGTCAACCTGAAGCAGAATGATGGCCTGCTGGCCAATCATATTGCCAATGGCGAGCACATCTCCTTCCTGGAGGCACTTCGCATGATCACTTCCCAGGCGGAATCGTGGAAGAGATCCCTGCAAAACGGGAATTCCGTCACCCTGGATTGGGTGGGGCGGTTTTACCTGGACCGGGAAGGGAACCTTCAGTTTGAACAGGACCGCGAGATCAATTACCTGCCGGAATCATTCGGCCTCTCGCCCCTTATATCCCCTGCCATCCGGAGGACCGGGATCCAGAAAAGGATGGAGCGCAGGATCGCCCGGTACATAGAATCACCGGCGGTTCCCCGGAGAACCCTTCCCAAAGCGCTGAAATGGGCCGCCGTCCTGGCCCTGCCCATCGGCATCGCCGCCACCCTGGGGGTCATGAATTTCGACCGCATCATGAGCGTGATGCAGAATGAATCGGGCATGCTGTTCTCCCGGACGGCTTCCACGATGGCCCCGTCGCCGGTCCATCAGAAAAAGATGGTTTATATTGCCCCCCTTCCGCATATTGTTCACCAGCCGCCCTTTACCCTGAACTTTTCAGAGACCAGCCGACCGGAAGAAAGTCGTCCGTTCTCTGTCATCGTCGGAGCCTTCAGGATCAGGGAGAATGCGGATAACCTGGTAAGCCGGCTGCAGGGCGAAGGTTTCGGTGCCTTCATCCTGGATGTGACCCGGGGCGGGCTGTACCGGGTGTGCCTGGAATCTTTTACCGAAAAAGACCAGGCCCTCAGGCAGCTGGCAGCCGTGCGCTCCCGGGAATTTTCCGGCGCCTGGCTTCTTCAAAAATAGGACCCCCCCGTGCCTAAGAAAAAACTGATCCGATTCGGTGAGAACCTCACCTTTCCCCACCTGTTCCAGCCCCGCTACCATGAGCTCCTGAACGGGTTCCATCTCCGGGGGAAATGGAATGCGGAAGTTTTCCGGAATTCCCATCCGATCGTGGTTGAGCTCGGCTGCGGGAAGGGAGAGTATACGGTGGGTCTTGCGGAGCGCAATCCTGACCGTAATTATGCAGGGATCGATGTCAAGGGAGCCCGGCTTTGGCGGGGGTGCAAGACCGTCGAGGAAAAGAAACTGGATAACGTCGTTTTCATCCGGACCCTGGTGGATCATATCGGGAAGCTTTTTGCGCCCGGAGAGATCGCGGAGATCTGGATCACCTT
>DATJQF010000229.1:0-38756 GCA_035505995.1 Bacteroidales bacterium | reverse complement strand
TTGATGACCCGCCGCTGAACCATTTATAAAAAGGTTTTGTTGAAGTATCCGGGACCTTGTCCCATTTTTTGTACAACCTGAGCTGTTTAGCTTCGGCCGCCCGGAATCCTTCCGGATCCTCTGTTGACTTCCGGTACAGGGTTTCATACTCTTTAACGGTTGCATTTTTAACGATCTCTTTGGAAGGAAAGTAGAATTTTCCTCACTTGCCGTGCCTGTTGCCATAACCTCGTAATTCAGAATGATATTCTCAAGATAATGTGAAACAGGGAGGGAAGGGGAAGGATATTCTGCCGTACCGGACAAACCTTAAATAAAATAAGCGGGAATAAAAAACGAATCATTCATTATTATGTCTAGAATTGTGATATTTGTTATAGTTTAAGAACGGATTAAAGATCAGTTATTGATAAAAACCCAAACACAAATGGTATGAGAAAATTTACATTTAATGCAATTACAGCTGGAATGGTCCCGCTCTCCCTGGCAGGGCTCACCGCTTGCCAGCATCCGGCAAAGGAATCCGAAAACAAATTCAACGGAGTCATCAAGCTGGATATCCGGGACTCAAAAGAAGACTGGGCTCCCTATACCCCCAAGAAGCCTCCTAAGAATGCTCCGAACATTCTCCTTATCTTGTTTGATGATACCGGCATCGCTACGTGGTCGACCTTTGGAGGGCGGGTCGACATGCCCACCTTGCAGATGCTCGCCAACCAGGGCCTGATCTATTCCCAGTTCCATACCTGTGCGTTATCGTCTCCCACCCGTTCTACTTTGCTTACCGGGAGGAACCATCATTTGAACGGGATGGCTTCCATCACAGAGGGATCTACCGGGTTTCCGGGGTCCAACGGGAATATCCCGCCGCAGTGCGCCACCCTTGCCGAGATCCTCCAGGACAACGGCTGGAGCACCTTCTGGCTGGGGAAAGATCATAATGTACCGGTCCAGGACATCGCGATGGGAGGAAGCCGCAAACAGTGGCCGCTCTCCATGGGATTTGACCGCTTTTACGGGTTTATCGGAGGAGAAACCAGTCAATGGTATCCCAACCTGGTGGAAGATAGCCGGTATATTGAGCCACCTTACACCCCGGAAGAAGGATATCACCTTTCCAAAGACCTGGCCGACCAGGCCATCTCCATGATCAAGGATCAGAAAGCTGCCAATCCATCCAAGCCCTGGTACATGTGGTATTGCCCGGGGGCCAACCATGCTCCTCACCAGTGCCCGCAGGATTACATCAAAAAGTACAAGGGAAAGTTTGACGATGGGTATGAAGCATACCGTGAATGGGTACTTCCGAGGATGATCGCAAAAGGCATCCTCCCCAAAGGAACCCAGCTTACTCCTTTTAATCCTCTCCCGGAAGAGATCGCCAACCCTGCGGATTATGTAAGACCGTGGAATACCCTTTCCCCGGATGAGAAAAAGCTCTTCTCGCGCCTGGCTGAAGTCTATGCGGGTTTCTCAGAATATACGGATGTCCAGATCGGCCGGATCATTGATTATCTGAAAAGTACCGGTCAGTTTGATAACACCCTGATCATCTACACTGCTGATAACGGGGCTTCGGGGGAAGGCAGCCCCAGCGGTTCGGTCAATGAAAATAAATTCTTTAACGGATATCCGGATGATATCAAGGAAAACATAAAACTCCTGGATGAACTGGGCGGACCCAATACGTATGAGCATTTCCCCACCGGGTGGGCCGCTGCATTTTCCACTCCGTTCAAGATGTTCAAGCGTTATTCCCAGTTTGCCGGAGGGACCTGCGATCCGCTGGTGATCTGCTGGCCTAAAGGAATCAAGGCACACGGAGAGGTGCGGAACCAATACCATCATTCCACCGATATCGTCCCCACGATACTGGAGGTTTGCGGTCTCGAGATGCCAAAGGTCTACCGGGGGGTGGAACAATATCCGCTTTCGGGTGTTTCCATGGTATATTCGTTTACTGCAAAACCTGATGATCCTTCGCAAAAACATATCCAATACTATGCGATGCTGGGCACTCGCGGCATTTGGAAAGATGGCTGGAAAGCTGCTGCACTCCATAGTCCCCTGTCTGATAAAAGCCATTTCGACCAGGATCAGTGGGAACTTTATAATGTGGATGCGGATCGGTCCGAATCCAAAAACCTTGCCAAAGAAAATCCAGAGAAACTGAAAGAACTTATTGCCGCCTGGAACGATGAAGCGCAAAAGAATTTCGTATTGCCCCTGGATGACCGTAACACCCTGGAGATATTAAGAAACAACCGACCTTCAAATGAACCGCCCAAGGAACGGTATATCTACTTTCCGGGGACTACGCCGGTCCCGGAAGCGGATGCAGTGTCCGTTAACGGCAGGTCCTATAAAATACTTTCCAACGTGGAGATCACAGATCCTGCCTGTTCCGGGGTCATCTTCGCCCAAGGTTCCCGATTCGGCGGACACGCGTTATTTATCAAGGATAAAAAACTCTGTTATGTCTATAACTTCCTGGGCATACAGCCCGAACAAGAGTTTATTTCGCCGGTGCTGAAACCCGGAAAATACACTTTCGGGGTTGAATTCACGTGGGAAAAAGCAGGGACCTACCATGAAGCCATCGGTACGGTAAAGCTTTATATAAACGACAAGGTGGTAGCTACAGGACCCATGAAAACCCAGCCCGGGTATTTCTCCCTGACCGGGGACGGGTTATGCGTGGGATTCGACAGCGAAGATGCGGTAACCAAAGAATACAAGGCCCCGGCAAAATTCAAAGGCGGCACGATCCAATTTGTGGGGATTACCGTTGAGAAAACCCAGTACCAGGATCTGGAGAAGGAAGCCCAGTCGGCCTTTGCGAGAGATTAAGTAAAAACGGGGGGAATCCGACCCTCGTCACCGTCATTTATCTGACCACGCACATTTTCCGGGTTACAGAAAAACCGGAACTTGACAAAGTACAGAAATAAATGCCTTCGGGCCAGTCAGTCCCGTCAAGGGGGAGGGTATAAATGCCCGGCTCCAGCTTCTCCCGGAGGATGATTTTTACCACGCGGTCGGTCAGGTCACTGACCGTCAAAGTCACGTCGCCGGAAACGGGGAGGGAGAATTGAATGTATGTAATCCCGCTGAACGGGTTCGGATAATTCTGCCGAAGCAGGATCCCGGATCTGCCCGGTACGGTATCCACTCCCATGCCGAAGATTTTTCCTCCCGATTCTTTGTATCTCGCCGAGAATTCCTGAAAGTACAGGTTATTCACGCGGGAATCGTGGATAATCAGGAGGTTTTCGTCGTTGCCGGTCTCCGCCGGGACCTCCCAGTTATAGGAACCGGTCGAGACGATCCTGTCATTGCCGGAGCTATCCGCATCCACCAGGAAATACTTATGGTGAAGCAACCCGGGCAGGGTGTCGATGAAGACATCTGCAGGAGGATTCCAGGCCCCGGGAACTGCGTGGCCTTTCATCCGGGGGAATGCACTGCCTTTGTCCACCGAATTGGAGGAATCAAACACCCCGCTCACCTGGATCCCGTTCTGAAAAATCTCATGCAGGGAGTTCTCGACGGGCGGGAGCGAAAACTTATACATGCAGAATGCAAGGCTTTTGTGGGTCTTGGTCTGAATGATCGAACCTATCGAATCGGCGATACTGTCGGCAGGGGACAAATAGACCTCTATCCTGGTGCCTCCCGTGTTCAGAACATGGGGAACCAGGTCCCTTTTCAAGGGGCCGAATTTTTCCATGGCGGGAACGGGCAGATCGGTATGGGACCCCCACATCTGCTCGAATTCTCGGCTGTAAACGGCACAGAGCGCCTCGTCCTGAATCAGAATGATGTTGTTCCGGTCTTCATGGAACATCGCATGGGAAACATTGGTGGAACCGGTCCAGAGATACATTTTTGACGGATCCGTATTGTACCGGTAATCGAAGATCCAGAACTTATCGTGCATCGAAAAACCAACCGTATCGTAATTCCGTTTGATCACCTGGATCCCGTTAGCGATCAGGGTATTAAGCAAAGGGGTGTTCGGGGTTGAGTTGTAAATAAAACGGATCCTGACGCCGCGGTTCCTGGCATCGATCAAAGCAGTGGCCACCGAAGTGATATCGCTGAATTCCCAGAGGGTGATATCGATGCTGGAATCAGCCTGGGCGATCTGCGTATCCAGGAGATGCTCGAAGTTAACGTCCCCGTTGGCATACTCCCCGGTGCTCACCGAAGTATCGACCGTATGGTTGAAATAAACGCTGATGCTCCCGCCGGATAACGATTGTGTTACAAAATATCCGGAATCCGTGGCAGATCCTGTCGCGGTGGCTGAGGTGACCTGGTACCTGTAAATGGTCGATGGGCTTAGACTGTCAATGGTCACGATATGATTGGATACGAGACCGGAAGAATACAGCGAGTCGGTGAAGGCTACCGGCTGGTAATTCGAATCGGTTGCCATCCAACGGATCCGCGAATCGGCAGCCAGATCGGTCTGCCACGATACGGTGACGCTCTGAGGGGAGATGCTGTCATAAGCCAGTTTGGAAATGACAGGATTCTGTCCTGCCGCAGTTAGAAGGAAGCTGCAGAGGATCATGGAGAGGAGGGAACGGCTCATGCGGACCTGTTTATGTTTGTATTCGGGGAACCTTGTTTTGCAAAAGGTCAGGTCCGTAAATATACGTACAAAAAAATAAAGATCAGCTATGTCTCAGGATGACATGTATCAGCTTCCGGCCGGAGTTCGCTATTTTTTGAAGATCCGGTCAAAAAACGCGATCATTTCATTCCATGATTCCTCATCCGCTTCGGGGTTGTAAGCAATGGGCATATTGAACTGCTTGCCCAGCCGGGTGGCGTCGGGGTTCGTAAAGGCATGCGTGGCATTCGGGTAGATCCTGACCGTATTTTCCACGCCGATCGAATCCAGCTGGCGCTTGAAGGCATCCACGGCCTGCACCGGGACGAATTTATCGCTATCCCCCTGGCAGATCAGCACTTTGGCATGGAATAGCTTTTTATCCAGCGGGGCACGCGGGAAACTCCCGTGAAAGCTGACCACCGCCTCCAGTCCGGCTCCCAGTTTGGCGGCATTCAGCACCAGGTTTCCGCCGAAGCAATAGCCAATCGCAGCGATATGATGGGGATCGCACTGAGGGAACTGCTTCACCCGCCGGATCGCGTCGTCGATCCGGGTCTTTGCCAGCGTGGGATCCTGGTGATAGGGTTTCGTCAGCTCCCCGGCCTCCTTGGGATCTTTGGCGGTTCGGCCCTGGCCGAATACATCCACTGCCATTGCCAGGTATCCCAGCTCCGCCAGCTTCCGGGCCCGCATCTTCAGATAATCCGTCAATCCCCACCATTCGGGGAGTACCAGAACAGCCGGTCGCCGGCCCCTGATATTCTCATCATAGGCTACGAAACACTTATAGCTCACCCCTCCGGAAACAAGTTCAACGGTTTCTTCCCGGATCTTCGGCACCGTTTTGGGGGCTTCGGCCCTCGAAGACAGGGAGAGCAGAACGGCATTCAACAGCAGTAGGTTCTTGACATATGCTGCTTTCATAACATATAAATTTATATAGATTTATCCGTAAACCTAACCCGTCTGATTTTATTGCATGGGAGCTAAATTTTCATTGGGAAAAATACTTCCTGGGATTTTCTCCGTGACAAAAAAATAACCTTTAATTTTATGCCGCCTCAATATTTTTCACATCCCTTGACAACCCCGGAATTATCCTCTTTTCTCAGTTCAAAATTCAGGTTCTGGTCCTTCATTTCCATGGTCCTGCTGGTTTTTGTCCATGGATACAATCTTCATATCCGGTACCTGCAGCCCTGGACCCTCCCGGGTGAACCGCTCACCGGCACCAGTTTTCTTGAATATTTCCTGGCCAACGGACTTCTCCGGTTCCGGATCCCGATGCTGTTCATCATCTCCGGATTTCTGTATGCCTTGCACGACTACCGGCCTTACCGGTCGTTCACGTGGAAACGGTTCAAGACCCTCATCATTCCGTACCTGATCTGGAGTGCCCTGGGGCTGGCTTTTACCTACGGACTGGAGCTGACACATTATGGACGCGGGATCATAGCCGGTTCGGGAGTGGTGCAGATCGATGACCAACGAATGCTGCTCCATGATTATCACTGGTATGAAATGCTGGGGCGATGGATCCTCCTCCCGGTACCTTACCAGCTATGGTTTATCCGTGTTCTTTTCATTTACAATCTTGCATATCCCCTGATCCGATGGTGTGTGCTGCACAGGATCGTTCGCTGGATATTTTTTACGGTCGCAGTAGTGATGTGGCTGGGCACTATGTCGTTCATCCTGGTGGAAGGAGAAGGGCTCCTGTTCTTTTCGCTGGGAGTCTGGATCCGGAAAACGCAGTTCAACATTGAATCTCCGGGGCGGAGATGGCGCCCCCTCTGGTGGGGCATCGCTTTTGCCGGAATCGCAGGGGTGAAAACGATACTTGCCTTCAAGGGTCAACCGGTGATGGGCAATTCGGTATATTTCGTCCTGCTCATCCTGCATAAACTCATGGTGCTCAGCGGACTGATCTTTTGCTGGTTCGGACTCGACCGGTGGGTAACCTGGTGCATGAGCAAAAAATGGTTTATCTGGTTGAGCGCATTTGCTTTCATGATCTATGCGATGCATGCGCCGCTGGTCGCTTATGCGATCAATCCGGTTCTGGGATGGTTTCATTATCTGCCGGCCACGCGGCTGATCTCGTATTTCCTCCTGCCGCTTGCGGTGATTTCTTTATGCATTGTAACCGGGGAGATCCTGCGGCGCCTCCTCCCGGGAATATATACCCACCTGACCGGCGGCAGGGGAGTGGTGAAAAAATGATGAAACCTTCATCCGGAAGCAGGGGACCCGGGACTACAGAAAATTGTTTTCAATGAATTTTCGGAATCCTTCTTTATAGGGATCACTTACCGGGATATACGTGTTCCCGTAAAAGACGATCCGGTTCCGTTTCGTACAAGAGATAACGCATCATTTTTGAAAGCCGGATAATAGCTTCTTTCGCCTGTACCCTAGTTGAATGGGGTTTCTTCTCCCGGTCAATTCCGGATAAACTTGCCGGTCAGTATTGAATTCTCCAATAAAACTTTTACAGTATAACATCCCTGTACGATCTTTCCCAGGTTGATTACGGCAGTTTGAGGCACCGGGATCTCCAGGGAAACAACTATCTGTCCCAGGGAATTCATGATTTCCATCGTCGCAATGCCGCCGGGAAGCCGTTCAAGATCGAGAGTCAGGAAGACATTCGCGGGGTTAGGATACAGCTTCAGCCTTTCCGGCCCTTCCCGGTCATTTATTCCGTTGATCATTACATCTCGTACCAGTCTGACGAAATTATTTACCCGGATCACATCCCCCTGGGGTCCTTTACCGTATACAGGGTTACCCAGGGAATCCAGGCCCATGTAGTCTCCCAGCCAGGTTCCGCATTTAGGGGAGCTTCGCTGGGCCCCCGCCCCATGTACATCCACATAGGAATAATAGGTGTTGCCCGGCAGTTGCATCCATCCCCCCGCCGTGCCGAAACAAACATAAACGGCCCAACCCCCGTGATAAGCAGTCCCATCGTAGGATAAATGCGTCGTACTGGTCCAGAACCAGGGCCAGTCGGGATACCCTGCTTCATTGATAATGGAAGTGCAGGTAAAAACAGGATCGATAGCAGCCGAATGGTTGGATTCCGGCGTCCGCGTATAGTCGACGATGCTCTGCAGCTCCTTGGTATTGGGGAGCCTCCAGTCATTATGACCGCAGTAATTCGCTGCATTTTTTCCCTGCGCCCACGCCAGGGCCTGCTCCCAGTTCATGGCGACCTGGCTGTCGTCCCGTGTCCACATCAATCCCGTGGAGGAGTCTGTGACGGTCTGGTCCCCGTTATCCGTGAAATGATTGAAGCCGTAAGAAGAATTCCCCCGAACGGCAATAAACGAAAATACCTTATCCCCTCCGCCGGGCATGATCAACCCATATCCTTTAATCCTTCCGTCGGCAAAATTGAACCCGAACAGCTTATCATTCTGGTTATCCTGGTACAGATTACCGGATGCGTATTGTACATCGATGATCCTTTCCACGGGAGGATTTCCGTATGCAAACGGGAAATAGTTGGTGTCGAGGAAAGGAGTGAGCCCGGAAGTATTTGTTCCCTGAAGCCCGCTGGGATCGGTTCCGTTCCAGTTAGTCAGCGAGTAGAGCTCTTTAATGGTGGGGATCCGCCAATCGCTGAATCCGCCCCAGCTGGTTGAATTCAGCACCAGGAGCCGGGCCTGGATTTGCGGCCAGGTAAGCTTGTCGTCGATGGTGATCACCCCGTCATTATTCCCGTTCTGATCCGGGCTTTTCTGCCAGGTAAGGCCGGTGACCAGGTCGGTCACGGTTCCGTTGTTGTTCGCCTGGAAGGAAGGGAGGTTCACTCCTGGGAACTGCCCGTAGAAAGGATCGCCCGGAGAAGTGGGACAGGGTATGGGATTGGCGGTGTCGTAACAAACAGCGACATCCGTGCTCACGATCTTGTAGGCTTGGGGGTAAGCCCCGATGTTGCCAAACAGGAAGAGAAACCATAATACCGTGACTATAAACTTCTTCCGGTTGATCCGTGCCCAGGCATATTTTTTCATGAGAATGCTTTATTTGAAGAAATAGTCTGTGTTTTCAATATTCGGCATAGGGATCGGGGTCGAGTAAAGAAAGGCTCCCGCAGGATCCATGTAACCGAGGTCATTTGCCAGGGAGGTGAGCTGGTTTTTCTGCTGCGCATCAAGCGACTGGTAAACTTTTGAGAAATAGGTGGCATAAAGGTAAATGATTCTTCCGTCGTACCTGCCATAATCCGCGGACAGAGTCGCAATGACCGACGTATCGGCCGTATCCGACGAGCCTGATGGCGGAGAATCGATTCATTTCCTGGTTTTTCTTGGTTTTTTGTATAGGTTCCTGTTTTTTTCAGGAAAGAAGAATGCCCCAAAGGTAGAACCTGACTGAAAAGGAATCCAACTCTTTTCAGCAGAGACCGTATTTTAATCAGCAGAAGAGAATCCTGCTTCAATTTTTCGATCTTATTAATCATTACCTTTGGAGGGTAAAAATCCTGAATTAGGTCAACTTTCACAAACTAAACGGAAATAGAAAATGAAAAAAATTTTGTTACTTCTCGTTTTATCTGCGCTGTCGGGCATACCAGCCTTTTCCCAGCGAGCCACTCTGGTTGTGAAAAGCCCGGTCTATTTTGATGTTTCCCCCCCGCTGCGGGACATGGTAAAAAATCTTCCCAATCAGTCCGGGAACTGGAAAGAAGAAGTCGTGAAGAATTTTTTCCGGCAAAGTAACCGGCAATTTCCGGCGAATTATATAGATCCTGCGATCCAGCATTTCAACGGGCCCAAGGTCACCACCGATACAACCATCCAGAATTTCGACGGCGGCGTGAATTCCCAGGGCGTGATCCCCCCGGATACCTACGGGGACGTCGGCCCGAATTACTATTTCCAGATCGTCAATATGAACTATTCCATCTTTGACAAAACCGGCAGCCTGCTGCTCAATGCTGCCAACACCACGATCTGGAGCGGGATGCCCAATAATTATAACGGGGGCGACGGCGTCGTGAATTATGACGAACAGGCCGACCGGTGGCTGGTCACCCAGCTTTCCTATACCGGGAACCAATACTGGCAGATGGTGGCGGTATCCCAGACCTCCGATCCGACCGGCAGCTGGTACCGGTACCAGTACGCCTTCAACACCACCCTGCCGGATTATCCCAAGTGGGGGGTATGGCCCGACGGATATTATTTCTCCTTTAACCGCTTTGCGGGAGGAGCCAACTACGACGGGATCGGCGTTGCGGCACTGGACCGTTCCGCCATGCTGGCGGGCAATTCAACAGCCCAGATGGTGGAATTTGACCTCGCTGCCTCGGACCCTGCCTTTACGGCATTGCCGGGTGACTGCGACGGTGAATTCCCGACGATGGGGACCCCTGAATATTTCACATACATGAATCCGTCCCCCTGCTCCCTGGGCATATATGAATTTCATGCGGACTTCACCACGCCGTCCAATTCCACTTTCGGAAACTTCCATTCGTTACCCGTGACCACCTTTAATGACAACCAGCCGAACATCCCCGAGAACGGCACGACCCATAAACTGGACGCCATCCCCGACCGTCTCATGTACCGCTGCCAGTACCGTAAATTCAGCGACCATGAGTCCATGGTCCTTAATCATACCGTCAATGCAGGCTCCAATGTGGCAGGTGTCCGCTGGTATGAGCTGAGAAAAACCACCGGGTCCTGGACGGTCTACCAGCAGTCCACCTATTCGCCGGACGGCAACTGCCGCTGGATGGGAAGCATCGCCATGGATACGGCAGGAAACATTGCACTCGGCTTTTCCGAATCGAGCAGCTCGATGTACCCGGCCATCAAATATACCGGCCGGCTGAAAAATGACCCGCTTAACACCATGACCATTGCAGAAAAAGGAATATACTACAGCGGGGGTGCCCAGACCAGCGCCAGCAGCCGTTGGGGGGATTACAGCTCAATGACCTGCGATGCCAATGCCGTTTTCTGGTATACCCAGGAATATTACGCCAGCACCTCCGGCTCGAACTGGAAAACCAGGATAGCGTCCTTCTCCTTTGCAAACATCCTCTCGCTGAACCTGACTGCGACACCCGGTGCAGTCTGCCAGGGGGATACTTCCCAGTTGCAGGCCACGGTCACCGGAGGATCGGGAACCTATACGTACGCCTGGACCTCCATCCCGGCAGGATTTACGGATACCGTTCCCAACCCGGTTGTGACCCCCCTGTCGACCACGCAATACATTTGCGAGGTGAGCGACGGGACCAACTCAAAATCGGATACGATCAAGGTCACGGTGAATCCGCAACCTGTGGTATTCGCCGGGAACGACACCACCATTTATTACACGCTGCTCTCCTACCAGCTGAATGCAGTCGATTCCAACTGCTGGTCGCTGAGGTGGGGGACCCTGGGGGATGGCACATTCGACAACGAATTCATCCTGAACCCGGTTTATTCCACCAGCTGGCAGGAAAGGATGGCGGGGTCGTTCACCGTCACGCTGACCGGTTTCCCGCATCCTCCCTGCACGATGAACCCGGTCGACAGCATCACGGTGACCTTTACTCCGGCCGTGGGGATCGCACCGGTCGCGGGAGGAGGAGGATTCGACCTGCAGATCTTTCCGAACCCTGCTCATACCAGCTGTTCCCTGGTGCTGACGAACCTTCAGGATGCCGCCGCCATGATCACGCTGACCGATCTCTCGGGCAGGCAGGTGTATTCGGAACAGGTATCCGGTCCGCAGAAATCCGTGACCCGGAACCTCGACCTCAGCACGTTTGATCGCGGAATTTATTTCGTACGCGTAAAATCAGCAAGTGAGTTGAAAGTCGAAAAGCTGGTGATCAATTAAACTTTTATTCTCGTTGATTAAGCAGTAGCCGTGAGTGAATCTTCCGTAGCGGCTGAACGTCCCTTATTTCTCAATCAGCATTCGCGGCTAACTCCTGTGCATTACCGCATCCTGTTCATGAGCTGGGCAGGATGGGTGTTTGATTTTTATGATCTGATCCTGTTCACTTTCTTAATAATCCCGATCGCGCAGGAATATCATTTCAGCCAGCTGCAGATGTCCTATGTGATGGGGACGACCCTGGCGGCCACTGCCATAGGAGGTGTGATCTTCGGGATCCTGGCCGATCGCTTCGGGCGACGCGCTATTCTTCAATGGACTATCCTGACCTATTCCGCAGGGACGCTTCTGTCGGGACTGGCAGGGACTTTCTGGCTGCTGATGATCTTCCGGGTCATCACCGGGCTGGGAGTAGGAGGGGAATGGGGGACCGGGCAGACCTATATCGGGGAAACCTTCCCCTGCAGGAACCGGGGCCGCTATTGTGCCTTTATGCAAACCGGCGCCCCGATAGGGATCGCGCTTGCTTCCCTGGTTGGTGGTTTACTCGCGCCGGTGATCGGATGGCGGTATTGTTTCTTCGTTTCCACCCTGCCCGCAGTCCTTGTCTTTTTTATCCGCCGGCATCTGCCGGAGTCCGACCTGTGGCTGAACCGGAAGGAGAATTCACTGCCGGGATCAGGATTTACTAAAAGAGGAGCAACATCAGGGATCCAACAGTTTATCCGGTTATTTTCCCCGCAAACCCGGAAATTTTTCCTGTTGGGACTGGTACTTGCCATCTTCGATATGTCGGCCTACTGGCTAACGTATTCCTGGATGCCCGGATACCTGGTGATGGAGAGGAATTTCTCCTTCACCAAATCCGTTTACTGGATCCTGGTGACCCAGACCGGGGGATTCCTGGGATATTTCCTGTTCGGTTTCGTTTCGGACCGGATAGGAAGGCGGCCCACGTATAGCATTTATTCCGTAATTATGGCAGTGGGGCTGATCATGGTGACCCTTTTATGGGATCATATTGTAAAACACCCCCCGGTGATCCTGTCCTGTATGTTCATGGTGGGATTTGGCACAGGAATGTTTGGCGGGTTTGGCTCTTTATTTTCTGAAATTTTTCCAACCTCCGTTCGGAACACTGCGATGGGATCCGCCTTCAACCTGGCCCGTGGGATCCAATTCCTGACCCCGGTTGCAATCTCCCTAATCGCCATGCGGTACCAGATGGCGGGTGGAATTTCGCTGGCCGCCCTGTTCGCGCTACTCACCGGTGCCTGGATCTGGACCTTTCCGGAGACAAAAGGAAAAAAATTATACCCCGAGGATTGAATACTTCAGCTGCAGGGCGATCTGATGGATTTATTGAGCTGACCCGGATGGATTATTAAAAGGTTGTTCCTACCTTTACGACACAGTCGGTAAACATGCAATTCACCACGCTGGTATTCCTGTTTTTCTTTCTCCCGATTTGCCTGTTCTTCGTTTTCATCAGCCGGCCGAATTTCCGGAACACGCTGCTTTTTTTAGCCAGCCTCGTATTTTACGCCTGGGCGGGGGTATGGTATGTTTGCGTGCTTGCCGGCTCCATCCTCATTAATTATCTCTCGGGGATCCTGATCGGAAATGCCCGGCCGGGAATGAAGAAATCCTGGTTCGTCCTGGGATTGATATTGAATATCCTCGGACTGGTGATCTTTAAGTACACGGGATTCCTGGTTTCCAACTTCAACCTCCTGATCCCGGTCTTCCGGATGAACCCGGTAGCGGTGGCTCATATCGTCTTCCCTCTCGGCATTTCTTTCTTCACTTTCCGGGGGATCTGTTACCTTATCACGGTAAAGAGGGGAGAATCGCCTGCAGAGCGAAACATCATCCGCCTGGGGCTTTACCTGGGATTTTTTGCAACGGTCATCGCCGGACCCATAGACCGGTACCGGGATTTCAGTCCGCAACTGACGCAGAGGATCCTCACTCCCGGGCTGTTCGCCTCCGGCGTTCTGAGGTTTTGCCTGGGATTGACGAAAAAAGTGATTATCTCCACTCCCATCGCCTTAACGGCAGACCGTATTTTCGCCACCGACCCCGCGGTGCTGAGTGCTCCGCTGGCCTGGCTGGGAGCCCTGAGCTTCATGCTGCAGATCTATTTTGATTTTTCGGGTTACACCGATATGGCGATCGGGATCGGGAGGATGCTCGGCTTCCGGATCACGGAGAATTTCAACTTTCCTTATATGGCCCGTTCGATCCGGGATTTCTGGAAGCGGTGGCATATTACCCTTTCCACCTGGCTCAGGGATTACCTGTTCCTTCCGATAGCCTACGCTGCCTCACGCCGCCTGAAAAAGGAAAAATACCTGGGGATCCGGGTCGATTTCCTCCTTTACGGGGTCGCCGCCCTGGTCACTTTCTTCCTCTGCGGGCTCTGGCACGGAGCCGCATGGACCTTTATCGCCTGGGGGATGCTGTATGGTCTCCTGCTGGTTCTCGAGAGAAGCCGGTTCGGTAAATGGCTGGACAAGGGGCCTGCGCTCCTCGCCAGGTTTTATACCCTGTTCTTCGTACTGATCTCCTGGGTCATCTTCCGGTCACCCGACCTGGGCTTTGCCGGACATTACCTGACCGTCATGTTCGGCCTGGGAGGGGCTAAGACCGATTGGGCGATTTTTATCCCCTATACCAACCGGGAATTCCTGATCATGGCCTTCCTGGGGGTCCTGGGCTGCACCCCGGTCTGGAGCAAACTGCTGGAACTGGCGAACGGCCTCATGAAGAACCGGCACCGGATCCCGGCTTCCGTCACCTTCCACGGAGTTCAGGTCCTGACGATCCTGGGCGTATTGCTGGTGCTGGCTTATACCACCCTGACACTGGTCACCGGCTCGATCCAGTCGTTCATCTATTATAAATTCTGATGGGCAGGAAAGCGGTCTATATCTACTCGGTCTTGATTTCCCTGGTGTTCCTGGCAGGGATCAGCGCTCCGCTGACGGTGGATATCCTGAACCTGGCCCCCTCGGATACCATAAGCTGGCAGGAGAACCGTCAACTGGCGGGGAAGCCCGATTTCATCCTTTCCAACCTGGATCCTTTTCCCTCCCGCTACGAGAAATTTTACAACGATCATTTTCCCTTCCGGTATTCCCTGATGAATTTCCAGATCCGGGAGATCCGCTTCAGTCTTCTGAAACAGATCCCCGACATCAATGGACTGTATGTCGGAAAGAAGGGCTGGCTCTTCCTGGAATACGAGCGGCCTTACTGGGACGGAAGCATACCTTTCACCCGTGGACTGGTGGACAGCCTCGTGAAGATCCTGCATGACCGTACCCTGGCCTACCGGGCCCGCGGGATCAGATTCTATATCCTGATCCCTCCCATGAAATGCGACATATACCCGGAAATGAATCCTACCTATTACTACCGGAAATCCGATTCGGTCTTTACCGATTTTGTGGCGGCGGCCCTCAAGCGGGACACCGCGATCCGGCTGGTGTGGGGGAAAGAGATCCTGTTACGGCACAAAGAAGCCGGGCTGCTGTATCACCTGACCGACAATCACTGGAACTTCCGCGGAGCCTATTATGCTTACCGGGACCTGGCGGACAAGATCCACCGGGACTTTCCCGCCGTCCAGCCGCTGCGGGAGTCGCAGTTCACTTTCGTGGATTCGCTCTTCACCGCCGGGAACCTGGTGGCCGAGCTCGGGTTGCGGAATATTTATACGGAGGTTGTGCCGGAAGCGAAGATCCCCGGAAAGCGGTCCCATCCCGGCAGTAAAATGGGATACATTCCTCCGCCTGAATTCAGGGATAATAACGGGTTGGAAAATGTGTACGAAGTGGAGGATCCCCGTCTTCCGACCGCTATCGTGATCCATGATTCTTACGGGGCATACCTGGTTCCGTTCCTGTCAGAGAATTTCAAGAGAACAGAATACCTTTTCGACGGCTGGTATTACGGACCCAACTGGGAAATGGTGGAAAAAGTCAAACCGGATCTCGTCATCCTGGAGATCTTCTCCCCGCACCTGAAGAAGCTGCTGCGGTGGAAATAAAAGATTCTCCCGGTCACACCGGCCTTCCCTCCCCTATGCCGGATGATGCATCACGGTGTCAAAATGAGTGAGCTTGATGATCCGTGCTTTATCCCGGGCCAGCGGGGGGACCGCCATCTTAGCCTGCTCATGGCTGTCCGCGTCGATGATCGCATATCCGTTATGGTCATGGTCGAGGCATCCCCACCAGAATTTGGTGAGGTAATCGGAATGGTATTCATGAAAATACTGCAGGGCACGGTCGCAATCCTCCGCCGTATGATAGGAAATGATCAGATACGTATCCATATAAAATATAATTAGACTAAACAAAAATAATATTTTCGGGGCGGAGTGGCGGAAATGATCACTTTTTTCACCCTGCTATAAAAATTTTATTAAATCTAAATTAACTTTGAACTTTATTTGAAAGGAACTTCAGGGATATAATTCCCGGGAAGGATATGTTTGACTAACCCTTAAAACTAGATGCCATGAGATATATAATGAAAATAGAAATCCCGATTGATAAAGGAAACAGCCGCATCGGCGATCCCAAGTTCGGGGAGAAGATGAACCAGCTGCTGACCGAAGTAAAGGCGGAAGCAGCTTATTTTACCTCGGTCAACGGACAACGGGGAGCGTATATCGTCGTCAACATGACGGATGCCTCCCAGATCCCTGCAATGGCCGAACCCTTTTTCCTCTGGTTCAATGCAAATGTGTATTTTGTACCGGTCATGTCTATGGAAGATCTGCAGAAAGCCGGACCTGCGGTTGCAGCGGCCGTGCAGAAATGGGGATAAGCTTATCCGGTCCGGAAACGGACCGCAGTACTGGCACGTATTGCAACATGGGATTTTCCGGCAAGCGGGTCCGGGGAATCCCTTTTTTTTATCTTTATATAAAAGCGGCTCCAAAGGGCGGAACAGGTATTACCGGGGCGTGTGAAGAGAATCTTTCAGCTCTGCCGGAGAAGATCAAAAATGCCAGGGAAGAGGACCTTACAGACGAGCCCCGGTAACCGGAAATTAAAGCCCCGTGCGGTTCTATCCTGAGATTCCCTGTTGAATTTTCTTACCGGTTTCCCCGAAAATTCCGGGCGGAGTCCGAAAATTTAACAAAATTTATTTAGATTGAATTAATACAAAGGCAAAATAATGTATACTTTTGCATCGGGATTATTTTCAAAGCGTGAAAAATAGTAAAAATGAATATTACAATGAGACGATGGTTTACAGGGCTGATCCCGGTCGTCCTGCTCCTTTCGGGATCCGTTCAGGCACAGAACGGAGCCGGGCCGAATGATGTGATTTCCAAGAGCAACGTGACGATCGACCTGTTGAAAAGCATTTTTGAGAATTCTTACCTGGAGATCAAGGAGACCGGGAATGATTTCTTTGAGATGAAGGATGTTTACAGCATCTATGTCGACCTGGATAACGACAGCCGGTATTTTACCCTGTCGGTGAACTGGCCCATCAACGATGCCAGCCAGGCGGATAAACTCAACCTGCTGAATAAGATCGGGAAAGATGTGTTGCTGGTGACTCCCTATTACAGCGAAACCGGCAGCTCCCTGATCGTCAAGACCACGGTCTGGATCGAAGGGGGAACACTGGTCAAGAATATCGTGATGACGGAAAAGCTGTTCGTCAAGGCGTTGAACCTGATCCTGGAGAAAGACACCCAAAAGATCATACAATAGGCAGCAATGGAACACGAGGAGGAGCTGGCGAAAGTTATCTTTCAAACCAAGAAAAGCAGGTTGGCATTGATCCCGGACCGGGCCCAGGCGGAAAAATTCATCGAAAGGCTGGTCGGATTGCTGTTCGGACAGGGATGTGCCAAGAATGAAACCATTATCGAGGATTGCCTGGAGAATGCCCGGGACGAGCTGGCTTCCCTGCTGCGGGTCTGCTGTGCCACCGACGAGGTGCAGGCAAACCGGCTGGCGGATGCATTTTTCAGCCGGCTGCTGCCGGTCTATCATCTGCTGCTTGAGGATGCCGCGTTCCTGGAGGCTTCCGATCCGGCCGCCAATTCAAGGGAAGAAGTGATCATCACCTACCCGGGATTTTATGCCACGGCCGTTTACCGGTTCGCCCATGAGCTGCATCACCTGAAAGTCCCTTACCTGCCGCGCCTGATGGCGGAATTCGCACATAGCCGCACCGCCATCGACATCCATCCCGGAGCAACGATCGGGAGCCCCTTTGCCATCGACCACGGCACCGGACTGGTCATCGGCGAAACTTCCGTGATCGGAAAAAATGTGAGAGTTTACCAGGGCGTGACCCTGGGCGCGCTGGTGGTGAACAAGAGCGGCGCTTCCATCAAGCGGCATCCCACCATTCAGGATGATGTGGTCCTGTATGCCGAATGCACCATCCTGGGAGGAAACACGACCATCGGGCACCATTCGGTCATCGGGGGGAATGTCTGGCTCACCTCGAGCGTGGCTCCCTACTCGGTGGTTTACAGTACATCGCAGATCAAAATCCGGAACCAGGCGGCTCCGGAGGAAACTGTCGATTTTAATATCTGAATTATTGATTAACACCTATAATTATGAAAGCCAATAACATTCTTGAAACGATCGGGAATACCCCTCATGTAAGGATCAATAAATTATTTCCGAGCAAAGTGGAAGTCTGGATAAAACTGGAAAGAGCGAATCCGGCTGCCAGCATTAAAGACCGTATCGCCCTGTCCATGATTGAGGACGCGGAAAAAGAAGGGAAGTTGAAAAAGGGCAGCGTCATTATCGAGCCTACTTCCGGGAATACCGGGATCGGACTGGCGATGGTAGCCGCGGTAAAGAACTATGAGATCATCCTGGTGATGCCCGAGAGCATGACGCTGGAGCGGCGGCGCCAGATGTCCCTGTTCGGGGCGCGCCTCGAGCTGACGCCGCGGGAAAGAGGAATGAAGGGCGCGATCGAGAAAGCGAATGAGCTGGCGGCCTCCATCCCGAATTCCTGGATCCCGTCGCAGTTTGATAATCCCTCCAACATCAGGGTGCATAAGGAAACAACGGCGGTCGAGATCCTGAAGGACTTCCCGGGCGGATTCGATGTCCTGATCACCGGAGTAGGCACCGGCGGTCATATCACCGGGGTGGGAGAGGTACTGAAAAAATCTTTTCCGAAAATGAAGGTATTCGCGGTTGAGCCGGAACTGTCGCCCGTGATCAGCGGCGGATCCCCGTCGCCGCACCCGATCCAGGGACTCGGCGCGGGTTTTATCCCGAAGAACCTCCATACCGAGGTTCTCGACGGAGTGATCCAGGTCGGGAAGGAGGAATCGTTTGATTTTGCCCGGCGCTTTGCCAGGGAGGAAGGGATCCTGGCAGGGATCTCCACCGGGGCGGCGCTGGCAGCGGTTGCCAAAAAGATCCCCGAGCTTCCTGAAAAAAGCAAAGTGCTCACCTTTTCGTATGATACCGGGGAGCGCTATTTTTCGGTGGAGGGGTTATTTTGAATCCTGAGATTTAATATCATATTCACCTTAAATCATGACCTTATGAATGCAAAATTCTGGATAGCTTCCGTAGCCGGAGGGATTTTTTCCTTCCTTCTCGGATGGCTGATATACGGGATCCTGCTGATGCATTTTATGGAATCCCAGGTGGTTCATTACGAAGGACTGATGAACCCCATGCCCAACCTGTACCTGATCTTCCTGGCGAACCTGCTCACGGGGTTCTTTTATACCATCGTGCTCTCGCGATGGGCAGAGATCAGGACCTTTGTAAAGGGACTGACCGGAGGACTGTTTCTGGGGTTCTCCATGTCCCTGATCTATGATCTCTTCATGATGTCGCAGATGAACCTTTACACCTATACTGCCATGTTCGTGGATATCGTGGCCACCACCGTCATCGGGGCGCTCACCGGAGGACTCATCGGCTGGATCCTGGGATACGAAAAGAAAGCAGCAAAAGCCTGATCCGGGGGAGAGTTTCCTGCTGGTCCAACCCGGTATAAGAATCTTAAATTATACCGGGTTTTTATATTTATAATCGGGAATATTTTGTTAATTTTGCGCACCTTTTTATCCATCCTAACTGAATATTATCTATGAAAAAGATTTCCGCTTTCTTGTTCGTCATGCTGATGAGCAGCGTGATACTATTCGGACAAGGGCAGGTTTCACATCCTTCGCGGATTGGCAAACCCATCTACTTTGATGTCTCCCCACCCTTACGGGATATGGTGAAGAATGCACCCGCTAAAGCTGATATGACTTGGAAAGACGGGATCGTAAAGAATTTCTTCAATGTGCGTAAAAAGAACCCTCAGGACATCCTGCCGCCTTCCTTCGTCGACCCGGCCCGGCAGCAGCATTATATTTACGTCCCGCTGGATACCACGCTTCAGAATTTTGCCGGAACGGGAATGCCGAACGGCGACGGCTGGCCTCCCGATACGGACGGCGATGTAAGCTCCAACTATTACTTCCAGGTGGTCAATTGCAAATATGCCATTTACAGCAAAACCGGGACGCTCCTCCTGGGGCCGACGGCCAGCAGCACTATCTGGAACGGGCTCCCGAATAACTCCAACGACGGGGACGCCGTGGTGCTTTATGACGAGCAGGCAGACCGCTGGCTGTTTTCACAGTTCTCCCTGCCGAATTATCCTTCGGGGCCGTACCTGCAGATGATCGCCGTTTCACAAACCAATGATCCGACCGGATCCTGGTACCGCTGGGAATATTCCTTTACGGATATGCCGGACTACCCGAAATTCGGGGTCTGGCCCGACGGGTATTATATGTCGGCCAACCGGTTTGCCGGCGGATCCAATTGGTCGGGAACCTATGTCTGTGCCTTTGACAGAACGGCCATGTTGGCCGGCAACGCTTCGCCAACCATTGTGCAGTTCAGCACATCCAGCTCAAATGACGCCTGGTCCTGGCTTCCTTCAGATTGCGACGGCACTTTTCCGCCTTCCGGGACCCCTAATTATTTCACCTACTTATACGATGCCAATCCCTATCATCTCGCGATAGAGGAATTTCATGTCGACTGGGTGACTCCGGCCAATTCAACCTTTGGTAATCTGAATTCCGTCTCGATCACTTCGTTCAATGACAATTTCACCTCGAATATTGCCCAGCCCGGCACCAGCAACAAACTGGATCCCATTGGCGACCGGTTGATGTACCGCGAGAATTACCGCAAATTCACCGATCACCAGGCCATGGTCCTCTGCCATACCGTGAACACCGGCTCCAATGTCGCCGGGATCCGGTGGTATGAGCTTCGCAATACCGGTTCCGGCTGGACCGTCTACCAGCAGAGCACGTATAACCCGGCAGACGGCAAAAGCCGGTGGATGGGCAGCATCGCCCTGGATGCCGCCGGGGATATCGCACTCGGGTATTCGATTTCCAGCAGCTCCCAGTACCCGTCGATCCGGTACACCGGACGGCTTAACGGGGATGCGCTGAACACCATGACCTATGGGGAGCATGGGATCGTGAACGGAACAGGCTCCCAGACTTCGTATAACCGGTGGGGAGACTACAGCGCCATGACCACGGATCCCACGACCAATAACATGTTCTGGTATACCCAGGAATACGTCATCACTACCGGCACCAACTGGAAGACCCGCATTGCATCCTTCCAGTTCGGCGTTCCATTCGTGATCGATGCCACGGCCAATCCCACTACGGTCGATGCGGGACAGCCGACCCAGTTGAATGTCACGGTATCCGGAGGTTCGGGAATTTACACCTACCAGTGGACCTCGGTGCCTGCCGGGTTCACTTCCACCATTTCCAACCCGATCGCCTACCCGATGGTGACAACCAAGTATTTCGTGACGGTTAACGACGGCTCGCAGAACCGGACCGATTCCGTGACCGTGATGGTAAATATGTATGTGACGGCTTCCGCCAACCCTACCACGGTGGATCCCGGCAATACCACACAGCTCAGCTCCACGGTGACGGGAGGCTCGGGTAATTTTACGTATCAGTGGAGCTCCAACCCGGCGGGATACAATTCCACGCTTCCGAACCCCACCGCCAATCCGATGGTCAATACAATTTATACCTGCCTGGTGAATGACGGGACGCAATCGGGTTCCGATACCGCCAAAGTGAACGTGACCCTGCATTCCACGGCCACCGCGACCCCGGGATCGATCTGCCTGGGAAATTCATCCCAGTTGATGGTGAACGCGCAGGGAGGAACCGGGTTCTACACCTACCAGTGGACTTCCAATCCTCCGGGATTCACCTCCTCCGTTCCCAACCCGGTGGTCTATCCGACCGTGAACACGGATTACTACTCCCAGGTTACCGACGGAACGTATTATTCGTATGATACGGTTTCGGTGACAGTGTCACCCACCCCGACCGTTTATTCGGGAATCGATACCACGGTTTGCTTCTCCGTGACGCAGTTCCGGATATCTGGGACTGCCACAAACGAGAGCTCGGTGCAGTGGACAACCAGCGGGGACGGAACCTTCGGAACTCCCAATTCGCTGTCCTCCCTGTATTATCCGGGATCAGGCGACCATACTTCCGGAACGGCCACCCTCACGCTGACCGCTTATCCCATCCTGCCCTGTACCAATATTGTGACCGATAACCGGGTAGTAATGTTCGATGCCTGCACGGGCATTCCCGGCGCGGGAAGCCAGGACTTCACTTTCACGATTCGCCCGAATCCTGCCAGCAGCGAGGTGACCCTTTCGCTCACCGGGGCCGGCAACGAATCGGTTCGGATCATGATCCTGGATCTACAGGGCCGGACCCTGCTGGATGAAACGGTGCTCCCGGGCTCGGGAAATGTTGAAAAGACCTGCGATGTATCGGCCTATTCCCACGGGATCTATTTTGTGAGGGTGATCGGCGACAACTTCAACCAGATCCGGAAACTCATCGTGGAATAATATAAAACCGGGGATCCAGCCGGATCCTCACGATCGGAGGCTGTCCCGGACGGGGCGGCCTCTTTTATTTTTGCCCGTTCTGATGGCTGTTGAGGAACCTGACCAGGACCGGGTTGAAATCGGAAGGATGCGTTTCCATCGGGGAATGATGAGCCCGGGGGATCATCTCCAGTTGCACGGAAGGCACTGCCCGCTTCAGTTTCTTCCCCGTAGCCGGATAGATCGTATGGTCCTTCTTCCCCCAGATCAGCAGCACCGGAAGGGAGGATAACCCGGTGGCCTCCAGCGGGACGGTCTCTTTGGAAAAAGCGAACATATCGATCACCGATTCCGAAGTGCCGGGCAGAAGGAGGGGCCGCTTATAGCCCCCGATCACGGAGGAGTCGGGAACATACCCGTACACGTTCCGCAGCAGCCTGCGGATCGAATGATCGGTGATGATTTTGTTCTCGAAGATCGAGATGTACAGCTGGTTGATCCCCTTTATCCGGGCGGAGGTGATAAACGCCCCTTTCAGGTTCTGGTTCTTTAAAAACACCATCCCGTCCACCAGGACGAGGCTCCGGGTACGGCCGGGTTCCATCAGGGCCATGGCCTCCGCAATGCCTCCGCCCATGGAATGGCCGACAATATTCCATTTTACCGTATCTCCTTTCCCGATCAGGGCCAGGAAATCCCAAAGGATGCGGGCCCGGTTGCTGAACGACTGGTTGGAAAGGTTCCGGGAGGAATAGCCAAATCCCGGCAGGTCCACCGCCACCACCCGGTAATGCTGGCGAACCAGTGCCTCTATATTTTCCCGCCAGCAGAAGGTGGACCCGCAGAATCCATGGATCAGCACGACATTCCCTTTCACCTCCGGCAGGCTGTCATTCCAGGTCCGGAAATGCAGGGTCACCGAATCGGTCGTCGCAAACCGGGAGTTGGGAAAAGGCTTCCCGGTCTCCTGGGCCCGCAATCCCGGGGTTCCGGGAAGGTAAAAAATCAATAATGCCAGGTAACAGAGTCCCGGCAAAAATGCAGAGTTGGTCATAAAGAGTAAGCGCACTTCAAAATTATTTATTTTCTTAAATTTGGATCAGAAAATCTTCTCCCATGGCTGATAAAATGAAACTCTCGAACAACTATTCGGACCTGAGCACCGACACCGCGTTCCAGTTCGAATTCGGATGCAACTGCTGCGGGACCCATTATCGCTCCACCGCAAAAGGATATATGACCGGGAGGGCCACCCAGCTCCTGGGAGCGGCCAATTCGCTCTTCGGCGGCTTCCTGGGTAATGTGTCGTCGGTCGGTCAGACGGTCAAAGATGCCACCTGGAAAAAATCGCATGATAATGCGTTCGAGGAGGCCATAGAGGAAATCACCCCCCTGTTCATCCAGTGCCCGCATTGCCATAACTGGGTTTGCCGGGAACAGTGCTGGAACCAGAAAAAGGGACTGTGCAAGAGCTGCGCTCCCGACCTGGGGGTGGAAATGGCCGTAGCCCAGTCGGAACGGTCGGTCGAGGAGATCCATGCCCATGCCGCGATGGCGGAGGAAGATAAGAAGCTGGCCACGGAATACTGGCGGGAGACGATCCGCGCCACCTGTCCCAAATGCGGCATCCCCCTGGCAACCCATGCCAAATTCTGCCCGGAATGCGGTACGAAGATCATTGCCGACGATCAGTGTAAATCCTGCGGGGCCAAGCTCCAGCCCGACGCGAAATTCTGCCCGGAATGCGGCACAAAAGTCTGAAGGATACTATTCGTGGAATTTGTGCGTTTGGATGATAAGTTTATCTGGAATGGTTAAAAATAAGTTTCAATTCTACCTTCCCCTCGTCCTGGCGGGTATATTATTGGTGGGAATGTTCATTGGCCTGCAGCTGGGCCAGACGGGGATCCGGATCCCGGTTCTTCATGCGCGGCAATCCGACAAGCTTAAAGAGGTCGTCCGGTATGTCGAGGACAATTATGTGGATACGCTGAGCCGGGAAACGGTGAACGACAAGGCGATCAGCGGACTCCTGCATAACCTGGACCCGCATTCGGTTTACATCTCCGCCAGCGAATACCATGAATACACCGACCCGTTGCTGGGAAGCTTTGAAGGGATCGGCGTACGCTTCCAGATCGAGCGCGATACCGTCATGGTGATCACGCCGGTGTCGGGGGGACCTTCGGAGAGGATAGGCATCCGGGCCGGCGACCGCATCGTGAAGATCGACGGGAAAAATGTGGCAGGGATCCATATCACCAACAACGAGGTGATGAAAAAGCTCAAAGGGGAAAAGGGGACCAAAGTAAGCGTGAGCATCTTCCGCAGGGGGGTCCAGGGTTTACTGAGCTTCACCATCACCCGGGATGTCATCCCGACCTACAGCGTCGATATCGCCTATATGGCGGACCCGGTCACCGGGTACATCCGCCTGAATAATTTCTCCGAGACCACCCCGGATGAGATCGCAAAGTCGCTGACGGATCTCCGGGCAGCCGGGATGAAAAAGCTGATCCTCGACCTGCGCGGGAACGGCGGGGGATATCTGAAAGCCGCCATCGACCTGGCTGACGAGCTCCTTCCATCGGGGAAGCTGATCGTGTACACCCAGGGAGCCCATCACCCGAAAGAGGTTTCTTATTCCGGAAGCGGCGGGCTCTTTGAACAGGGCGACCTGGCCATCCTCATCGATGAATATTCGGCGTCCGCCAGTGAGATCGTGGCCGGGGCCATCCAGGACAATGACCGCGGACTGATCATCGGCCGACGTTCGTTCGGGAAAGGACTGGTCCAGGAGCAGATGAATTTCGGGGACGGATCGGCCATCCGGCTGACCGTTGCCCGTTACTATACTCCCACGGGAAGGTGCATCCAGCGGTCCTATAAAAACGGATCGGATGACGATTACACCAGCTATTATCACCAGCTGATGACCGGGGAAGAAGAAAACCCCGACAGCATCAAGTTCCCGGATTCCCTGAAATTCAAAACGCCGAAGGGAAAGATCGTGTATGGCGGCGGAGGCATCATGCCCGACATCTATATCCCGGCGGAGAAAGATACTGCCCTGGCGTATTATAACCTGGCGATCAACAAGGGAACCGTCTATCAGTTCGCACTGGATTTCACCGACCGGAACCGGAAAGCCCTCAGCCGCTTCAGGACGTTCCGGGATTTCGACCGGGACTTCAATCTCACGGAAGCCCAGTTCAATGATTTCATTGCCTTTGCGACGAAGCAGGGCATCAAAAGAGGAACCAAAAATTATACGGCCTCCGATCAGCGGATCCGCGTGATGATCAAGGCCTATGTCGGGAGGAACATCCTCGATAACGATGGATTTTTCCCCCTGCTGAACCGTATTGATCCGACATTCCTGAAAGCCATGGCGGTACTGGAGAAGAAAGACAGATAAAGAGCGGGGCGAATGCCCCGTACCATGTTGTATGTTGTATAATTAAAAAACAAAAGCCATGAATCACGAATTACCGAAACTGCCTTACGCGCTGAATGCGCTGGAACCCTATATCTCGCAACGCACGCTGGAATTCCATTACGGGAAACACCACCAGGCCTATGTCACCAATCTCAATAAGCTGATCGCGGGCACCGAGTTCGAGAACAAATCGCTGGAGGATATCATCCGGAAAGCCAGCGGAGGAATATTCAACAACGGGGCCCAGGTGTGGAACCATACCTTTTACTGGAACTGCATGAAGCCGAAAGGCGGAGGGGAGCCCCAGGGAAAGCTGGCGGAGGCCCTGCTGAAGGGCTTCGGCTCATTTTCCGAATTCAAGGAGAAATTCTCCAATGCAGCCGCCACCCTTTTCGGCTCCGGATGGGCCTGGCTGGTAAAGAAGCCGGACGGCACCCTGGAGATCACCCAGGAAAGCAATGCCGGGAATCCGCTCCGTACGGGACTGACGCCGCTGCTCACCTGCGATGTCTGGGAGCATGCCTATTACCTGGACAAGCAGAATTTACGGCCGGCCTATATCGCCGATTTCTGGAACCTCGTCGACTGGAATGCAGTAGCCTCAAGGGTATAAAGACCTAATCCGAATCAGCTACTTTCCGCTTCGGGATAAGGTAAGTTGGGCGTATTCCTGAGCAATGATCCTTTTTTATGTCCGGGAGGTGAAACCTCTTTGTCCCGGTCAATGAACGGAAGCCTCAAGATGATGCAGCCGTTTCAGGATTTCCTCATTTTGCTTCTGAAGTTGGTCAATAGAGACTTGCTGAGCTTCAATGGTTTTTTGCAATTCGGCATTTCTCCTTGCCAGTTCCTGGATCCCGGCCAGGCTGATTCCTGAAGGATCGATCAGGGAAATGGTGTTATCCTTATATCCCACATCAAAGATCGCCTGGAAATCCTGGGCCATCGGTGAAACGTGCCTGTAATTTCCTTTCTCCTGCTTATAATTCCAGTAGGATACCGGGAGACGGCAGATCTTGTCCAGGATTTCCGAAGTGTTTACGCGAACGATATTTTCCTTCCCTGTTGAATCACATGCGTTGGTCCAGGTACCGGTCGCTGAAAGGTATGCAGCACCACTCGGGCCGTTGTAATAGATCGGATAATTGACCGTCGTTCCAACGCCGTTCTGGTTCCCGATATATAGGCCGTAATTGTTGAAAATATCGCCGGTATTATTGGGCCGGCCGATCACAATGCCGTAGTTGTTATTGATGACCCCCTGGTTAGCACCGGAATTAAAGGAAGCCTGGGGAACGCCGGTAACTATTCGTATCCCGTAATTTGATATAATATTTCCTTTTGAATTCTCCAGCATAGATTCGATATCAGAACCTACTTGCAGCACGGATTGGCCGTTAGAGCTGGCAGAAGCGTAGATCCATTGACCGAAGGTATTCTGGATACCCGTACTGCCTGCAGTGGAGCCCGCAGTGATCATTTTTACAAAGGAGCCGGTGAAAGTACCCCCGTTACCTCCCTGTGCATTGTCCAGGGTTCCGGTAGCCACCAGGTGCATCCCGTATGCGTTGAAATCGCCGGTTACGCTGGTCGGATCCCAGCTCGATGTAACACGAAGTGCGATAGGTATGGGAGGGTTAGTCGCATCCACATCGATCTTGAATCTGCCGTCTGGGCTGGTGGTACCTATCCCGACATTCGTGCCGTTATCATAGATCAGTGAATTCTGGAGATCCCCGCCCGACGAAACCTTTTGCAGGTAATTGGCTGTACCGGCACTATAGAGGATCTTTGAATAGGCGGATCCGTCGTTCACATACATGCCGGGAGTGCCGTCCGTCTGGTACAGGATCAATCCGGTCGTGTTGGCCGGACGATTGGCGAAGGTAACGCGAGGAAGCAGGAGTCCCTTGTTGGTGCTGTTCAGATCCAGGATGGAATTTGCGTTCGGGGATGACGTACCGATACCGACCTGGGCAAAAACCGGGATTGCAAATAAAAGAATCCCGATTAAAATGAGGAGCTGTTTTGTCATAGTCACTTTTTTAGTTCGCTGAACAATTCAATTCTTTCTAAAGCAAATCTAGAAATATTATTAATCTTATGCAATACATGCATATTTTATTACTATTATATATATCAGGATAAAGTATGGGGAGGGATGGAAGGCATTAAAACCCGGGTGACTTATTCTACCGTAACCGATTTCGCGAGGTTGCGGGGCTGGTCCACGTTGCAGTTGCGCATTACGGCAATATGGTAGGATAACAGTTGCAGGGGGATCGTAGCGATCAGGGGGACCAGGAATTCGTCGGTTTCAGGGATCTCGATAAAGTGATCGGCCAGCTTCTTGACCGTGACATCGCCTTCGTTCACCACGGCGATGATCTTTCCCTGGCGGGCCTTCACCTCTTCGATGTTGCTGATCACCTTTTCATAGCTGCCTTTCCGGGTGGCGATCACGACCACCGGCATCTTTTCGTCGATCAAAGCAATGGGCCCGTGCTTCATCTCAGCCGCCGGGTAACCTTCCGCGTGGATATAGGAGATCTCCTTTAATTTGAGGGCGCCTTCCAGGGCGATGGGGAAATTGATCCCCCTGCCCAGATAGAGCGAATTCCTGACATCCTTGTAAATGGTGGCGATGGCCTTCACCTGGTCATTCAGCTGCAGCGTCTTTTCCACTTTTTCAGGGATCGAATGCAGTTCCGACAGCAGCTCATGAAAACGCGACCGCGAGATCGTTCCCTTCTCATACCCGATCTGCAGCGATACCAGGGTGAGGATCACCACCTGGGCGGTGAAAGCCTTGGTGGAGGCTACTCCGATCTCCGGACCGGCATGGGTATATACGCCGGCATGGGTGGCCCGGGCGATGGAGGAACCGACCACATTGCAGATGCCGAGCACGGTGGCTCCTTTCGATTTGGCGAGCTCGATAGCCGCCAGCGTGTCGGCGGTCTCTCCCGACTGGGAAATAGCGATCACCACATCATCCTCATTGAGGATGGGGTTGCGGTACCGGAATTCCGAGGAATATTCCACTTCCACCGGGATCCGGGCAAGCTCTTCGATGAGGTATTCCCCTACCAGCCCCGCATGCCAGGAGGTCCCGCAGGCGGTGATGATGATCCTTTTCGCATGGAGCAGCTTGTGCTCATATTCCCGGATCCCGCCCAGCTTCACCATCCATTTGTCGAGGGAGAGCCTTCCCCGCATGCTGTCGCGGATCGAGCGGGGCTGCTCATAGATCTCTTTCAGCATGAAATGATCAAATCCGCCTTTTTCGATGGCGCTCAGGCTCATTTCCAGCTTCTGGATGTAGGGTGTTTGCTCCTGGTTACGGATGGTCTTTATTTTCAACTCCTTGCCCCTTTCCAGGAAAGCGATCTCTTCATCGTTCATGAACACCACGTGGTTGGTATATTCCACGATGGGAGTGGCATCCGAAGCCACAAAGAACTCATCTTCCTTGATCCCGATCACCAGCGGGCTTCCTTTCCTCGCTGCAATGATCTTGTCGGGGCAATCCCGGCAGAGGATCACGATCGCATAGGCCCCAACGACCTGGTTGAGCGCGATCCGGACGGCATCTTCCAGCGGGACCTTCTCGTTCAGCATGATATCGTCCACCAGGTGGATCAGCACCTCGGTGTCGGTCTCGCTCTCAAACTTGTATCCGCGGTTCTTAAGCTCGCTTCGCAACGCAGCGTAATTCTCTATGATCCCGTTATGAATGATGGCCAGGTTCTTATTCTGTGTATAGTGAGGATGCGCGTTCACCTGGTTCGGGACCCCGTGCGTGGCCCAGCGGGTATGCGCCATGCCGATCGTTCCCGAGACATCCTTCCCCTCGATATAATGCTCCAGGTCGGAAACCTTTCCCTTGCATTTGTACACCGACAGGTCCCCGTTGATCAGGCAAATCCCGGCGCTGTCGTAACCCCGGTATTCAAGCCGGTGCAACCCCTTGATCAGGATCGGATAGGCTTGCCTGGGACCCATATATGCTACGATGCCGCACATGCGCTGATGGAATAATCATTCAAAATTATCAGAAATTGCAGGAAAATCCAAGTGTTTTTTGCCGGTGGATTGTGTTGCGGCTTTTTCAGGACGACGGTCATCAGTGCAGGGAGGTATAGGTGACCTGAAGCTGCATCCGGCTTTCGGAGTAATCGGGCATATCCGGTTTAGAGCCGATAAGCTGCACCCGGTTCGGAAGGATCTGGCTGGTGACCGGGTTATTGGCCATGATATAAAGATCATAGTTCTTCAGCTTGCCGAGAAGGATGTTCTGCACCTGCCGCGTGAGTCTGAATTTATAGGTCCGCGCAGTCCGGTTATACGTGCCGTCGAAATAAATCGTGCCTTCGTCCGAATCCAGTAACACCCCGATGCGCCCCAGGCTGTCGACCACGAACAGGTTCAGATTGGGCGGAGGAGCCAGGGTCGTGTCCGTCTCGATATTTTTGAAAACGAGGATAGCGTTGTTGATGGCGATGTTCCCGAATTTCTTCAGGTCTTTTATGAACGGAAGCCTGACCCGCGTACGGATGCCGCCCAGCCCCTGGACATACAGCGTATTTTTTCCCAGCAGCGTGTCGTGGTTCAGCACCTGCATGCGCAGGAGGGGGTCTGCATTGATATACCCGTTATGGTCGAACGTATTGAACCGGGGACAATTGCTCGTGATGGAGAAATCAAAAGAAAGGGAATCCCCGGTCGAGTTATGAAAATAGATCGTCATTTTGGTCAGCACATTGTCCATGTTAAAGGTGACCAATCCCCCGCCGTTCGATCTGGGAGCCGCCTCAATATAAAGCCCCTTCATAAATTCGATGAAACTGGTGTTGGTGGCCAGGGCAGAGGCGGGCGCATACAGGATCTTATCGCCGAAATAGCGGGAAACTTTATCCAGCCGGATTCTCAGCTGGGCCGCTTCCTTTCCGGTACCTACCCTGACACTGTCTTTCAGGTCGGGGGTGAACTGGTAATCGGCGATCGGGGTACCGTAATGTTCCGGGACCCGGTTGGAATAGTACGCGCTGTCGAGAAAAATGTCGTTGCTCAGTTCATAGACCCGGATATGCTGCGGGGCCGTGGAATCCCCGTAGATGCCATCGTAACGGAACGACAGGATCAGGGAATCCATCACCGGGTCGGTCCCGAAACTCGGGGCTTCGGCGCTGAGCCGGAACTGTGTGCAAAAGCTGGCGGTGGTGATCCCGAAATACGGATCCATCAGCGATCCCAGCATGTTGGTGCTGGTTTCATCCGTGCGGATCGAATCCTGCAGCACCGAGTAGGCGATCACCGTCACGGTGTCGATCGTCTTCACCGACAGCGTATCACTGGGCGGAAGCAGATCGAGCCCGATCGCGTAAGGATCTTTTTTGCAGGAGGTAGCCAGAAAGGAAACGGCGATCCCGGAAAAAGCAAGGAATAACAGCAGGAGGGGCCGGAAGTATTTCAAGGGATTGGAGTGGGTTGCGCGCGGGTCATTCAACCTCAACCGACTCGGAAACCAGGACCTCATCATAAAAATCTGAATAGGCTTCAATGTATTTATCCATCACCTGGTATTCCAGATACGATGTCCCGGAATCCTTCACGTACTTGTTAATTTCCGGGTGGATCTTCGGCGAGCCGAGGATCACCGCATCCGAAAAATCGATGGCAGCTTTTGTAATATTAACGTAGGTCGGGACTTTATAGTGTTTGAGATCTTTCGGGGTGATGCCTTCCAGCTTGATTTTAGCCGCAAAATCCTTGTTCAGGGTGTCGGAAAAGCCGTCATCATAAATGGAATAGATCACCTTGGTATCTGTGAAAAGAGGATTGTCCCGGTACACTTTCTTGATATAGAGCGGTACCAGGCTGGTCATCCAGCCATGGCAATGGATGATATCGGGACCCCATCCGAGCTTCTTTACCGTTTCCAGGACGCCTCTCGAATAAAAGATCGCCCGCTCGTCATTGTCCTTGAAGAACTTGTTGTTCTTATCGGTGAACATGAACTTGCGCTGGAAATAATCCTCGTTGTCGATGAAATAGATCTGCATCCGGGCCTGCTGGATCGAAGCCACCTTGATGATCAGCGGATGATCCGTGTCATCGATGATCAGGTTCATCCCCGAGAGCCGGATCACTTCATGAAGCTGGTTCCTTCTCTCGTTGATGTGCCCGTATCGCGGCATAAACGTGCGGATCTCCCTCCCTCTCTCCTGGATCCCCTGCGGCAGGTTCCTGCCAATGATCCCCATCGGGCTTTCCTTGAGGTACGGGGTGATCTCCTGTGTCACGAACAGAACTTTTGCTTTTTCCATAGCGCTCTTTTCCTACTGCCATTTGAAATGCGGCTGCAAAGATACTAAAAATTTTCCAACTAATTTCCAAGAGATTTATGTAAAATAATGATTATTATTTAATTAAAAACTCCGGCCGGTCCGGCACCGAAATATTTCATACCCGGATTTTTCACCTTTTCCCCGTAAACCCGATTAATGTGCAGTCAAAACCAAAAAAGGAGGTGACGGGAAGAAGGAAGTAAGGTAAGAAAGGTAAGAATCCATGACGGGAATGGTTTTTACAGGGAACTGAGGCTGCTTTTCCCTGAACAGAGCGCCAGACCGGAATCCTGCCCCCGGTGAACAGGGCGGAAAATGTTAATATCGCAAACAATGAAAAAAATATTCATGATGAATGCCGCGATGCTCGTGATCCTGCTGACCGGCATGGCCCTGGAAACCCAGGCCAGACCCTTTTACATCGGAGGGATTAAAATTGCTGTCAGGGCCAAATGGTCCATTACGTTCGGTGACTGCCAGGATGGGCACGGGATCTGCATCGCCATTTTCGTGGGAGAAGGTTCCGCGGCTCCCGATCTCTTCATCGGGTACGACCGCGATACGGATAAAATTAATGTGAAAGTCGGAAAACGGGAAAGATTATCAGGATCCTTCAGCAACGGAACCTTTGAGCTCCCGGAAGATTCGCCGGTGGATCCCGCCGTGATCAAAAAGCTGCCCAACTTTCCCCGGATCGACCGGACCGTTATGATCCGCCGGGGAAGCTATAAAGTGACCGGGGAAGGGGATTATTATATAGTGTCGTTCGATTATTTTCTCCAGTAATACCGGCCATGAGGAAACCGAATTTTACACCGGCAGGCCCCGCTCGGAAAAGAGGGGGGCTTCCCGGTTTCCTGTTTTCCTTTTGCGGTATCCTGCTCCCGGCACTGGTCATGACGCCGTCCTGCCGGCCGGCATTGCAACTGGCGGCAGGGGTGAGGCAACCGGAAATCGAATCCAAAAGTTCCGTGCAGTCATTTCTGAAGAGCATCGGTCAGGATACGGCGGGGGTTTATGGTCTGGATACAGTGGCCTTCAACAGGCTCAGGTCGGAACCGTTCAAACCGGGGTGGAAGCCCGGATTCAGGCCGGTCCAGATCCGGGTGTACGACCGGCAGGGGAATCCGGTCATGCAATGGGCTTCCTGCGAAGGTTACCTGAAGGATCTCAGGCCGTTTGATTCGGTCCCGCCCCGGAACACCAACGGACTGAATACCTCCCTGACCCTCGGGGAGGATCTGAAACAGTATTATACCCTCGACGGGAAACCGGCCGGGCTTGTTCCGGAACCGGGATATGATCTCAGCCTTCTGGTCTATTTCGCCAGGTACTTTCCAAAGCTTTCCAAAGAGTCTTTCCGGCAGGTGGCGGATTATCGGAAAAAGCATCCGGAGCTCCGGATGAGAATCTACAAGATCGACGTCGATTTCCTGGAATTCTGGGGGGTCGGGCTGCAACCCTCCGTCACTGTTCAGAAGGGTGGGAGCCCAAAATAAATTCAGATGGTAAAAAAGGGAAAGGGGGGCCGGGATGGATGGAAGGACCTTCGCCGGGCTGGCAGTGAGAACGAGCATGGTTTTCATAACGTTTTTCCAGATCGCGCTGCCGGATCAAGAGGCCCGATCCCAGCAATCGGTTCCGGCAACCGTCAGGATCGACTGGCTGCCCGACTCCCTCTCTTCCCTTCGTCAGAAGACACGCTTCGGGGTCAGTCAGAACCTGGATTATTCCCTGGCCGCCAGCCTGGAGCTCCTGCTCAACTGGAAGCAGGGGGAGCCGGGCGACCGGCTGGATCTCCTGCAGCACCTGAGATACCAGGTCACGGTAACCAATGAACGTTCCTTCAGGCTTTTCAACCAGCTGGACCATCATCTGGGATTCCGGTATTGTTTCGACAGTGTTTCCGGCATCCGGGAAGACGATAATACCCTCGATACCCGGCTGGACTGGAACCTGACCCCGCTGGTCGCGCTCAGCCTGAATTCCTCGCTGAACACCCGGTTGCTGAAGGGTTTTGACTGGCAGACCGACAGCACCGGGGCAACGGTCCGGGTCATGAATTCCTCGTTCCTGACCCCCCTGGTGTGGAGCTTTTCGCTGGGGATCTCCCGGATCTTCAGCAAAGCGGGGACCCTCACCCTCGAATTCTCCAGCGCCAGGCTCACCTATCTGCGTGACCGTTCTGTCTTCGGGATTCGAAAGGTCCATGAATTTTTCGGGGTCCCGGAGGGAAAGAGCTGCAATTTTGAATATGGGCTGGGCCTGCGATTGCTGATCGCAACCCGCATTTTCGCGAGGATTGACTGGAACAGCGATATCCGCGTGTTCAAAGACTGGAAATGCCCAATCGACCTGACCGTCAATAATGAATTCGCGATGCGTCTCTGGAAATACCTGAAGATCGCGATGCGCACCCGGATCTTCTATGAAAAAGAGGTCAGCAAGCATCTCCAGCTGGAGAACCTCGTCTCTTTCGGATTTTATATCAGCGTATGAACCGGTGCTATTTCCGGATGAAGAGCGCCATGATGATCTGTGTGGCGATCTTCGGATTCTCCTTCAGGCGGCGGGTGCAGTACCCGAACCATTCTTTGCCGTAAGGAACATACACCCGCATGGAATGCCCTTTCTTCACGATGCTGTTCCTGAGTTCCGGGGTGACCCCGTAAAGCATCTGGAATTCATACCGGTGCTTGGGGACCTGGTATTTCTCCAGCAGCTTATAGGCGCCTTCCACGATAGGCTTGTCGTGGGTGGCGATGCCCGGGTAATAGCCCTTCTGGAACATGAACTCGAGGTCTTCCAGGAAATGATCCACCACCTCCTGGTACTTTTTGTACGCGATGGCTTCCGGTTCCACGTAAATCCCCTTGCACAGCCGGAAATTCAGCGGGTTGTCCGCCGAATGAAGGTCTATCAGGCTCTTCAGGTCATCCAGGGTGCGGCGCATATACGCCTGGAAAACAAGGCCGACGTGCTTCGGGAATTCTTTCTTCAGCCGGCGGAAAAGCGCGATCTCCATATCGGTGCACTGGGAGTCTTCCATATCCACGCGGATGAAGGAATTGTAGCTGGCGGCCTTTTCCACGATCTGCCGGATATTCCGGTAGCATACCTCCTGATCCAGGAGCAGCCCGAACATGGTGGGCTTCAGGGAGTAATTCCCGTCGATCTTCTCCGCCTGGATGCGGTCGATAATCGCGAGGTAAGCCACCCGGTTCTCTTCCGCCTGCTGAAGGTTGGTGATGAATTCACCCAGCAGGTCGATGGTCACTTTAATACCCTGTGCGTTCAGTTCTTTGGAGACCCGGATCGCATCCTCGATTTTTTCCCCGGCCACATATTTTTTCGAGAAGATCCATACCAGTTTCTTAGGCATGTAGGGGAGCATGCGGGCAATCATTTTGTTGATCATATAGCGTTCGGATTGGTTTGCCAGTAATAGGAACTGCAAAGTTAGAACTAAATAATTATTTGTAATTCATAAGATTAATTTTTAATTTTGCGCACTTTTTGAAGTGGGAGCTCGCGATGGATTTTATGGAACAATTTGTGATTCCATTCGGCGGGTTAAAGCCGGGAGAGCATCCGTTCAGCTTCGACCTCGATAAGCAGTTCTTTGATCGGTTTGAATATTCCCAGGTAAAGGAAGGGCAGGTCCATGTCGACCTGGTTCTTTTCAAGCAGGAAAATCTGATGGTCTTCTCCTTTTCCCTGAAAGGAGAGGTCATCACCCCCTGCGACCGCTGCAATGAACCGTTCCCGGTGAAACTGGAAGGCAAGGAAGAGCTTATCGTGAAGTTCGGGACCGACGATCACGAGGAAAACGAGACGATCCAGGTGATCCAGGAGGGAACCAAAAAGTTTGACATCAGCCCTTTTCTTTACGAATATATTCACCTGTTGCTTCCGGCCAGGAGGGTCCACCCCGAAGATGAAGAAGGGAACCCCACCTGCAACCCGGAAATACTCAAGAGAATGGACGTATCCGCCGGATCCGGGGAACCGGATTCGAGGTGGGACGTACTGAAAAGTTTAAAAACGAAAAATTAGGAGACCATGCCACATCCAAAACACAAAATCTCGAATACGAGGAGAGATAAAAGAAGAACCCATTACAAGGCTGAAAAACCTACCGTTTCGGTATGCTCAAATTGCGGGGCTCCTGTCCTTTACCACCGGGTATGTCCGGAATGCGGATATTACCGGGGAAAGCCTGCCATTGAGAAAGCTTCCGCTGAATAATCCCCGGAGACCATCGATCTTACCGGAATTCCCATCCTGGTGCTTCCTGATCCAGGATACCGGCATTTTCCCGGGCAATTCAATAAATGACCTAACCCAGTTTGAATGAAGATCGGTTTAGACGTTTTCGGCGGCGACTTTGCTCCCAAGTCAACCCTTCACGGAGCTATCATGGCCCGCAGGGAGCTTCCGGAACATATCCGGATCGTGCTGATCGGCGACCAGGAGGTCATCCTGGAATTTCTCCGGGAAGAAAAGGTTCCTCCTGCCGATTTCGAGATCGTGGATGCCCCCGATGTGATCGGGATGGACGAGCAGCCTACCAAAGCCCTGATCAACAAGCCGAATTCCAGCATTGCCACCGGCTTCCGGTTGCTGAAGCATAAGGAGATCCAGGCCTTTGCCAGCGCAGGCAGCAGCGGCGCCATGATGGTGGGCTCCATCTACAGCGTGAACACCATCCAGGGGATCATCCGGCCCAGCACCCCGGCCTTCATCCCGAAAGAGAACGGGGGATCAACCGTGCTGATCGATGCCGGGACCAACCCCGACAGCAAGCCGGATATCATGTACCAGTTCGGGATGCTGGGATCCATCTTCTCCGAAAATATTTTTCATGTGAAAAATCCCAGGGTCGGATTGCTGAATATCGGATCGGAAGAAAAGAAAGGCGACCTCAATACCCAGAATGCCTACCAGGTGATGAAGGATTCGAAGGATTTCAATTTTGTCGGGAATGTCGAAGGCCGGGAATTGTTCCGCGACAATGTGGATGTGATCGTCTGCGACGGTTTCGTGGGCAATATCGTCCTGAAGCAGGTGGAAGCCATGTACCGGGTGCTGGTGAAGAGAGGGATCTCCGACAGCTACCTCGACCGTTTCAACTATGAAAATTACGGCGGATCCCCCATCCTGGGGATCAATTCGACCGTGATCGTGGGTCACGGGATCTCCAGCGGAAATGCCATCCGCCGGATGATCCACCAGGCTACCGAGATCCAGGAAGCCAAATTGTCCCAGAAGATAAAACATGCACTGGAGCGTTATTCCATCAATACCAAATAAGGACCCTACTGTTCATTAAGTCTGAAAAATCATACGAATGACAAAACTGAGAGCAGCCATTACCGGGATCCAGGGCTATGTGCCGCCCGATATCCTGACCAATAAAGACCTGGAGAATATGGTTGAGACCAGCGATGAATGGATCCTCACCCGGACCGGCATCAGGGAGCGGCATATCCTGAAAGGAGAGGGGTTGGGTACCTCCGACATGGCTGCCCGGGCGGTGAAATTGCTGCTGGAAAAAACCGGGACCTCTCCCGACGAGATCGGACTGGTGATCTGTGCCACGGTGACCCCCGATATGATGTTCCCCGCTACGGCGAATATCATCAGCGACAAAGCCGGGATCAAGAATGCCTTCAGCTTCGATATGAATGCCGCCTGCTCGGGACTGATCTATTCGCTGGTGACGGCATCCAAGTTCATCGAGACCGGCACCTATAAGAAGGTGATCGTGATCGGGGCGGATAAGATGTCCTCCATCGTGGACTATACCAACCGGGAAACCTGTGTCCTGTTCGGCGATGCCGCCGGCGCCATGCTGCTCGAGCCGACCACCGAGGAAATCGGGATCATGGATTCGATCCTTTTCTCCGATGGCTCCGGAACGCCCCATCTCCATATGAAAGCCGGCGGATCGGTCAAGCCTTCATCCATAGAGACCGTTACGGCAAAGGAACATTTCATTTACCAGGAAGGGCAGGCAGTGTTTAAATTCGCCGTCACCAAAATGGCCGACGTGTCGGCAGAGATCATGGCGAAGAACCACCTTCACGCGAAAGACATCGCCTGGCTGGTTCCCCACCAGGCCAACCTCCGCATCATCGAAGCCACGGCCCGCAGAATGGGCTTGTCGAGGGATAAGGTGATGATCAACATCGAACGGTACGGGAATACCACCGGCGGAACCATCCCGCTGTGCCTGTGGGAGTGGGAGAAAAAGATGAAGAAAGGGGATAACATCATCCTGGCCGCCTTCGGAGGAGGATTTACCTGGGGCTCCATCTGGGTGAAGTGGGCGTACGACTCGTAGCCCGCGTTCCGGGTTTCGGGTCCCGGTTTCAGGATCACGCCATTTCAGCATTTGATATTATCTTCGCATCAGTAACCACCTTTTTATTATGGAGCCAAAAAGACTTTACCGTTCGCGGAAGGACCGCATGATCGGAGGCATTTGCGGGGGTATGGGCGTCTATTTCAACATGGATCCCGTCCTGATCCGCGTTTTGTGGGCCATTTGCTTTTTCTTTGG
>DATJQF010000228.1:0-7297 GCA_035505995.1 Bacteroidales bacterium | reverse complement strand
CGAAGATGGTCATCAGCCGCGGGAACTGTCGAAACAAAAGATCGAACGGTCAGGATGCTGGAAGATCCTGGAAGAATCGAAAGAGCACCTGAAATGCATCCCGCTCAACGTGTAAACTTCCGTCTACCGGCTAACCTGATTCAAAGAAAATCAATACCTTTGCGGCACAAGCAGGATTCGGGTTTCGCGTTTCGTGACTCGGAGGATGAAAGAATAATATTCATAATCCGTAATCCATAATCCGTAATCCGTAATCCATAATTGTGTCCGGCCCTATAGTTCAACGGATAGAACGGAAGTTTCCTAAACTTTAAATCCAGGTTCGATTCCTGGTGGGGCTACCCAGACAAGTCCGAAATGTAAAGTCCGAAGTGCGATATGCATTGCAACTTGTTGCGGCAGGATGATATTGAAATAAATCTCAATATATTTGCCGAAAATCCATTCTATGAAATACTTTCTGATCCTCGCCACATTTGCCCTGCTTGCATCCTGCAAGTCTTCCTCCGATGATACTCCGGAACCGTCACAGCAGATCATCCTGGGCTCCTGGAACCCGGTTTACAACGGACAGTACACCTCCGTAATCAAAGTTTATAACAGCCGCAACATACTGGTGAGAGGCAGCCACCCGATCGACCCCAAAGAGCGTTTTGTGTATGACTCGATCTTTGCCGCCGTGCACCAGCAGCAGCCATCCCTGGATCTGACGGGATATTCGATCGTGGATATCAGCATGCTCGACAACCGGCCCAATGCCGATATGCCCAATCTGAACAATGAGCTGATCGCCTTCGGTCTTGACTCCACCGCTATCCCGGATTCCTGGCCTCCCTTTGCACAGCCGGGAGGTTATTATCCGGCACTGCTGGGCTCCGCTGTTTACGGGCATCCCGGGAATTTCCTGTGGTGGCCGGTGGAAGGGTACGATCCTTCCCTGCCGGTGAAACAGCGCATAGGCACCTTTATCACCGGCGGAACCCTGGGCTTTACCTGGGGATTCGACTTCAACGGGCTGGTCGACCGGGTAGATTCACTTCTGAAAGACCCGTTGCACAAGCAGATCATCTATTACCATTGCACCTGGGGAAAAGACCGCACCGGCGCACTGACCTTCGCCTGGCTGATCAAATACGGAGGAAAGGATACCACCGCGGCAAAAAATATCGTCCTGGCAGTTGCCCCGGTCAACGACCATTACCGCAAGCTGATGACTGATTACGCAATCTGGCTGGATACCGCGAAGATCTCCGCTCAGCGCAGATAATACCGGACCATCGGGCGGTTCTTCGATTTCCGGTCCACGATCCTGAAACCGGCTTTTTCAAAGACCTTGTATAATCCGACCCAGAGGAAGGAATCCGGGAGTTTTTCTGTAGTAGGGATAGCCGGATAAGCCTCGATCGCCTGAATTTTATTTTTACGCGCATATCCGATCACCCCTTTCAGCACCTCCAGCGACAGTCCCTGCATCCGGTAGTCCTTGTGGATGAAGAAACACGGAATGGACCAGACCGGCAGGTCGTCGATGCGACGATGCACCCGTGAATTCGCCAGCCGGCTGAGATCTTCCCTCGGGGCAAACGCACACCAGGCAACAGGCTTTCCCTCGAGGAGGGCAATGATCCCGACCGGCTTGCCGGCAAAGATGAGCTTTTTCATGGCCTCCCTATTGCCGTTGTTCTGCTTGCCTTCCCTGAATTCCTTATTGGGCAGCCGGTAGAACATGCACCAGCAGCTGGCGCAGGCGCCCCGCTCGCCGAACAAGGCAGTGAATTTGTCCCAGTTGGCCCGGGTAACCGGCTCAAAAGTCAGCCTGCCGCTTACCGATCCCGTGTGTGAAGAAGGTTTCATTTGATATCGGCGCCGTTGCCGGCTCCCTCGGAAGGCAGGACAAAGAAAAGCTTGCCATCCGGATTTTCCGCCATGAGGATCATGCCCTGCGACTCGATCCCCTTCAGCTTCCTGGATTGCAGATTGGCCAGGATGCAGATCTTCCGGCCGACCACTTCTTCCGGCTGGTAATATTCCGCGATGCCCGCTACCAGCGTTCGCTGATCCAGCCCGGTGTCCACCTTCAGCTTCATCAGCTTGGAGGTCTTGGGCACTTTCTCGGCTTCGAGGATCGTAGCCACCCGGATGTCGATCTTGTCAAAGTCCTCATAGCCGATGAGCGGCTTTGCGGGTTTCAGCGGCGCCTGCATGGCTTCATTGATTTTTTTGGTGTCCAGTAATTTCCTGACCTGAATCTCGATGGCGGCATCGTCGATCTTCTCGAACAGAAGCTCCGACTTACCGGTCTGATGGCCCGGCTTCAGCCAATCCAGCTTATCAGCATCGGCCCAAACGGAAGATGGGATATTCAGCATCCGGCGTATCTTTTCCGAGGAAAAAGGCAGGAACGGCTCCCCGACGATCGACAATTGGGCACAGATCTGCAGGGATATGTTCATGATGGTCGCCACCCGCTTCGGATCGGTTTCGGCCAGTTTCCACGGCTCGTTGTCCGTCAGGTATTTGTTTCCCAGCCGGGCGAGATTCATCATTTCGGCCAGCGCTTCCCGGAAGCGGTAAACCTGAAGACTACCGGCAATCCTCCCGGGGAACTTCTTCATTTCTTCCAGGGTTTCCTTATCGCGGGCGTTCAGGTCGCCCGGTTCCGGGACCGCACCGTTATAATATTTTGCGGTCAGGACCAGCGTCCGGTTCACGAAATTGCCCAGGATCGCCACCAGCTCGTTGTTGTTCTTGGCCTGGAAATCCTTCCACGTGAAATCGTTGTCCTTGGTCTCCGGTCCGTTCGCGGTGAGCACATACCGGAGCACATCCTGCTTTCCGGGAAATGACTCCAGGTATTCATGCAGCCAGACCGCCCAGTTCCGGGAGGTGGAGATCTTATCCCCTTCAAGGTTCATGAATTCGTTGGCCGGGACGTTATCGGGAAGGATGTAGGTCCCTTCCGCCTTGAGCATCGCCGGAAAGATGATGCAATGGAATACGATATTGTCTTTCCCGATGAAATGAACCAGCTTCGTCTCCGGGTCTTTCCAGTACTTTTCCCAATCCGGGGTCAGTTCGCGGGTGGCCGAGATATACCCGATCGGGGCATCGAACCAGACATACAATACTTTCCCTTCGGTTCCTTCAATGGGGACTTTGACGCCCCAGTCCAGGTCGCGCGTGACGGCCCGCGGTTGCAGGCCAAGGTCGATCCAGGACTTGCACTGCCCGTAAACATTGGGTTTCCAGTCGTCCTTATGACCTTCGAGGATCCATTCCCGGAGCCAGGGCTCATATTCATTCAGCGGAAGGAACCAGTGCCGGGTATCCCTCAGCACCGGGACGTTCCCGCTCAGCACCGAAACCGGATTTATCAGATCCGTGGCATTCAGCGACGTGCCGCACTTTTCGCACTGGTCGCCGTAAGCCTTGTCGTATCCGCAATGCGGACAGGTTCCGGTGATATAACGGTCGGCCAGGAACTGTCCCAGTTTTTCGTCGTAGAACTGCTGGGTGACCTTATCAATGAATTTTCCTTCGTCGTAAAGCTTCCGGAAGAAAGCAGAGGCCGTTTCGTGGTGGATCTTATTCGAGGTGCGGCTGTAAATATCAAACGAGATCCCGAAATCCCTGAAGGACTTTTTGATCATTTCATGGTAACGGTCCACGATCACCTGCGGAGAGACTCCCTGCTGCAATGCCTTGATGGTGATGGGCACGCCGTGCTCGTCGGACCCGCCGATGAAGATCACATCCTCCCTGTTCATTCGAAGAAACCGTACATAAATATCGGCAGGAACATATACCCCGGCCAGGTGTCCGATATGGATCGGTCCGTTGGCATAGGGCAGGGCGGAAGTGACCGTATAGCGTTTGAATCCGGGATGGATCATTCGATCAGGAATTTAGAAAACAGCAAAGATAATATGTTTTTCCTAGGGGCGATCCGGCGGATCGCCCCGGCGATTATACCTGGGCGACCCGACGTGTCGCCCCGACAATTATACCGGATCGCCCCGGCGGATCGCCCCGACAGATCGCACGAGTTGTACGGAAATACAATGGAAATCATTTCACAATAATTTCCTGCATCAGACGGATATCGGCGGAAGAGGCGGCAGCCTCGAGAATGTATATTCCCGGCTCCACCTCGAAGGCGTGATGCTCCGGGACCCAGTAGGCCAGCTCTTTCACGGGGAGTGAGAAGGAAACTTTTTGTGTTTCTCCGGGTTTCAGAGAGATCCTTTTGAACCCTTTCAGCGACCTGAGCGGGACCGGTTTCCCGCTGTCCTTCTCCCGGATATAAAGCTGAACCACCTCGTCGCCGGCACGGGACCCGGAATTCGTCACCGCAAATTCAGCCCGGATCGTATCCCCGGCAGAATAGGATGGATGATCCGATTGCAGATCCCCGTACCGGAAAGAAGTATAACTTAACCCGAACCCGAAGGGGAACAACGGCTTCCCGGTAAAATAACGATAGGTCCGGTCCTTCATGCTGTAATCGTCAAATGCCGGGAGATCACCGGTGGAACGGTAAAATGTCACCGGCAGCCTGCCGGAGGGATTTGCATTCCCGAACAGGATATCGGCTACGGCATTTCCTCCCTGCTCGCCCGGGTACCACACGAACAGCAAGGCATCGGCAAGGTCCGTCACCTCCGGCATGGCAATGGCACTGCCCCCGGTCACGATCACGATCAGCGGCTTATGCGGATTCTTCTCCCGCATCATTTTCACATATTTTACCTGGTTGCCGGGAAGCTCGATCTTCGTCCGGTCACCTCCCTCCGGGTTGTACATGGCTTCCCCTTCCTCGCCTTCAAAAAGGGGATTGATGCCGATGCAGATGATCACGGCATCCGCCCTTGAAGCCTGCCAGAACCCCTGGAAGGAGCTGTCGCTGTTCAGGATGAAACCGGGGTTGTCCTCCACCACGGTGCCGATATCCGCTTTATTGATGATCCCTTCCAGGATCGTCACGAAATTCCCGGATAGGCCGTTGTAATTCCCGCGAAGAGCCGGGATATCGGTGGCCATGGGACCGCATACCAGAAGGTTTTTCAGGGTGTCGCGATCCAGCGGCAGGATCCCGTTATTCTTCAGGAGTACGACCGACTTCACCGCAGCCTCGTATGCAAGTTTTATATGCTTTTCGCAATTCACCACCTCCGGCGGAATAGATGCCCACGGACCGGGATCCGACGGATCGATCAGGTTCAGCCTGAAGCGGGTGGTCAGCAACGGCTTCAGATCGGCGTCCACCGTTTTTTCATCAATAAGGCCTTTTTCCACTGCTTCCGGGAGATCCTGATAGATGACGCCGCAGTTCAGGTTCACACCGGCCTTTGCCGCCAGGGCAGCCGCCTCGAATCCCGATTTCACGACCTTATGCCCGGTAATGAAATCATACAAAGCCCAGCAATCGGAAACGATATGCCCCTTAAAGCCCCATTCGTTACGAAGGATATCGACCAGCAGCAATTTACTTCCGCAACAGGGTTCGTTGTACACCCGGTTATAGGCGCACATGACTGCTTCCACCCCGGCATCCACCAAAGCCTTGAAGGCTGGCAAATAAGTTTCCCGGAAATCCCGCTCATCGGGGAGGGCATTGAATTCATGCCGGCTTTTCTCCGGCCCGCTGTGCACGACAAAATGCTTGGCGCAGGCCGCCACCTTCAGGTGCAGGGGATCGGGACCCTGTAGTCCCCTGACCAGCGCCACGCCCAGCACCGAGGTCAGGCAGGGATCCTCGCCATAGGTCTCCTGTCCCCGACCCCATCGCGGGTCCCTGAATATGTTAATGTTCGGGGTCCAGAAGCTCAGCCCGGTATATTGCTGCGTATTTCCTTTCCGGACGGCGGCCGCATGCTTGGCGCGGGCTTCATCGCTGATAGCGGTTCCGATGCGGTATACCAGGCTGTCGTCGAACGTGGCGGCCAACCCGATCGGTTCCGGGAATACGGTCGCACGGCCTGCCCTGGCCACCCCGTGCAGGCATTCGTTCCACCAGTTATAAGCCGGAATGCCCAACCGCTCTATCGCGGCACTGTTATACAACATCTGCGAGGATTTCTCCTGCAACGTCATCCGGCTGACCAGGTCATCCACCCGGACGTTCAGCGAAAGCGACGGATCCCGGAACCGGTACTCCTGCGGTACTCCCCGGATAGAGAAGACCAGGGCCAGTAACAGTATCAGGTAAGGTCTTGCCATTTTCAGAGATTGCTCTTTTTCCCATGCGGAAGATAATCATTAATTTTGAAACCACTTTCAGGAACCTGAGATCATGATCCGACCGCCATTTCTGGAAAAGGGAGACAAGATCGCCATCATTTCGCCGGCGCGCAGCATTTCCTTCGAGGAGGTCCATCCCAGCATCCGGCTCTTTCAGAAATGGGGACTGGAGGTCGTCCTGGGCACCCATGTCTTCGACCGGAGCCACCAGTTTGCCGGAACCGATGACCGGCGGCTGCTGGACCTGCAGCAGGTGCTTGACGATCCTTCCATCCGTGCCGTGATCTGTGCCCGGGGAGGGTACGGCGCAATTCGCATCATCGACCGGGTGGATTTCTCCCGCTTCCGGGAGCATCCGCGTTGGATCGTCGGATACAGCGACATCACCGTCCTTCATGCCCATATCCAGCAGAACCTGGGGATCCAGACGCTGCACGGCACCATGCCGTTCAATATCAAGACAGACGATCCGAAGGAGGCATCGGCAGATTCACTGCATAAAGCCTTGTTCGGCGAAAAAATAAGTTATCAACAACCCGCTACCTTTCATGACCGTCCCGGATTAAGCGAAGGGATCCTGATCGGAGGCAACCTGTCGATCCTGTTTGCATTGATGGGGTCGCACTCCGAGCCGGATACGGACGGGAAGATCCTGTTCCTGGAAGACCTGGACGAATACCTGTACCACGTCGACCGCATGATGATGAACCTGAAGCGTGCCGGGAAACTGGAAAAGCTGAAAGGGCTCATCGTCGGAAGCCTGACGGAAATGAAGGATAATTCAATACCCTTCGGTAAAACGGCACAGGAGATCATTGCGGAAGCCGTAAAGGAATATCATTACCCGGTCTGCTTCGGTTTCCCGGCCGGTCACGGAGAAAGGAACCTCGCCCTGTACCTGGGAGGAATGGTCAGGATGAACGTGGGGGAGAAGACGACCGTGGAATTCCTGTAAAGAAGGTCACTGAGTCACCAGGTCACCGGAGTCACCAGGTCACCGGAGTCACCAGGGCACTATCCCCGCAATCTTTACTATCTACTATATGGCTGAGCATAA
>DATJQF010000227.1:0-4190 GCA_035505995.1 Bacteroidales bacterium | reverse complement strand
AAGTATTGAAACCTTCTTCGATCGGGATGATCTCGTAAGGCACTTTCAGGTTCTTCGCCAGTTCCACCGCATCCTGCGTGCTCTCCGGGGAAGAAAAGCGGGAAGGAAGCATGACCGCCAGTACGTTTTCACTGCCCAGGGCACTAACTGCCAGCGCCAGCGTCACCGCCGAATCGATGCCGCCGGAAAGCCCGAGGATCGCCCGGTGGAAGTCCATCTTGCCGAAATAATCCCGGATGCCCATGACCAGGGCGTCGTGGATCAGAGGGATCCTGCCGGGGACCGGGTTTTGCATTTCGGATTTCGCATTTCGGATTTCGCGTTCCGGATTTCCCACTTCTGTCTTCAGTTCTCCATCCCCACTCTTCTTGTACAGGAAATCATTCAGGTTATAGACCTTCACCTCTTCCTCGAAAAAAGGCATCACATCAAAGACAGAGCCGTCGGGGGCGATCACCATGGAAGCGCCGTCGAAGAGCAGCTCGGTCTGACCGCCCACATGATTCACATAAAAGACCGGCAATTTGTACGTCGCTGCGTTCCTGGAATAGATCTCCCTGCGGATCTCCGGCTGGTCGTAATGGAACGGGGAGGCGGCAATGTTGATGATGACGTCCGGGTTCAGTTTGATCAGCTCATCCATCGGGTTGCGGACATAGAGCGGATCGTCGGCCATATTCCAGAGATCCTCGCAGATGGTGACCGCAAACTTATAATTCTTGTATCCGGCCAGCCGGTAGGGGAGACGGTTCGGCTCGAAATACCGGTATTCGTCAAAGACATCGTAATTCGGCAGGAGGGTTTTGTGGAAGACCTCTTTGATCTCTCCGCCGGCCAGGAACCACGCGGAGTTATACAGGGATTTTCCCTTCAGGGCGGGGTTCACCGACGGGGCGCCGACGATAGCCGCCACGTCAAAGCATTCTGCCGCGATCGCCTCTACCGCCATTCTTGATTTTTCAATAAAGTCCGGAAATTCCAGGAAATCCCGCGGGGGATAGCCGCATACCGACAACTCGGGAAAGACCACGATATCGGCCGGAAGCTTTTTCGCTTTCCGGATCACATTGATCATCAGCCAGACATTGTTGTCGAAATCGCCGATATGAAAATTGAGCTGCGCCAGTGCGATCCGCATATTCCCGGTGAATTGAACAGGTTAGAACAGAACTCCCACCGAAAGCTCGGCGAAGTTCAGCGAGCTGCGGTTGGTCAGATCAGGATAACGGGAATTATTTCCTTTCAGTACATTATTCAGGGTGTTGCTGTAGGAGAGCCCGACCATCAGCGATACCGATTCATCCAGCCTGACCTCCGTCCCGATCCCCACCAGGATGGCTTCCCGGATCAGGGTGGTCTCCGCGTCGGTGATATTGCTTTTATCATTGATCGTGCCATGCTCCTGCGTCAGGAACTCATCCTTTGCCTCGCATTTGAGCCGGAACCCGGTCCCGAAGCCGATCTGCGCATAAAAGCTGAACCTCCCGAATTCCTTGGTCTTCATCTTGACCATCAGCGGGATCTCGAGGTAGCGGAAGTTGTACTTGCGGTTCACCGTTCCGGTGTCGGTCGCAGTGGCAAAAGGCTGGGTCAGGTTCCCGTTCAGGAAAGAAAAAGTGAATCCCGTTGAAAGCCCGTAATTGGGCGTGAAATAAAAATCGGAGACAAAGCCGAGCGAAACACCGGCGCCCACCCCGTTGTAGGAATAATCTTTCTGGTCGGGATTCATCCAGGCGATGTTCGGGGCGATCCTCAGCCCCAGGCGGACTTTTTTCTGGGAGTAGCCCGTGGAAAAGAGAAGAACCAGGAGTAAAAGGAGCAGGATTCGGTACAGGTGTTTCATAAAGGTTTTATTAGACCGGTTAAACAAAAATAGTAAATATTCGGTCAAAACAAAGTCAGCAAGTCAATGGGTCAACAGGTCAGCGGGTTAACAGGTCAGCAGGTCAATAATCTGTGGTGAATTCATGTGAATCTGTGCAGATCCGTGGTGAACCTGTGCTAAAAATAGTTAAACTTGTAAGCACTAAAAATTGTTTTCAGGGATCATTATGAATTATTCAAGTCTGAAAATACCGGGGATCCATCTTTTTGTACTTATGATGTTGATTCTCCCTTCCTGCCACTGGCACCGGAACCGGCTGGAAGTGGATATAAGCGGCATCCGGATCCCTGAAACGAAGATCCACCGGTACGACCGCGACCTTTTCAAGGTGCCGGTGTCGGATCTTTCCAACGGTTTGAAAAAGCTGGAGCCGGAATATACCTGCTTTCTCGGGAGTGACCTGGACAACCCGGTGAAGCTGGAGAAAATGCGCGATTACCTGCAGAATCCGCGCAACATCGATTTTCAGCAGGCGACCGAAAGGAAGTTCCCGGATCTTTCGGACCTTGAGAAAAAGCTTAACGACGGGTTCCGGCACTTCAAATATTATTTTCCGGATGCCCGGCTGCCGAAAGTATATTCCTACATTTCGGGCGGGGAATACAACACGCCGGTGGAGATCTCCGACTCCATCCTGATCATTGCCCTCGATATTTACCTGGGAAAAGATTTCAGGATCTATCAATCCGACGGGGTGCCCAATTACAAGATCGCCCGGATGACCCCGGACTTCATCGTTCCCGATTGCATGTCGGCCCTGATCCTCGACCGGTTCCCCGCCGATCCCTCGGTGCTGACGCTGCTGGGGCAGATGGTGGAAGCAGGCAAGCGCCTGTATCTCCTCGATGCCATGCTTCCGGGACAGGCGGTGGAGCTTAAGACCGGGTATACGCCGGAGCAGATCGACTGGATCCGCCGGAACGAGGAGCATGTGTGGGGCTCGATCATCGAGAACCGGATGCTTTATTCTTCGAAGGGCGACGTCCTCCGCGTTTTTCTGGCCGACGGTCCCTTCACCACCGAATTTTCCAAGGATTCGCCGCCCCGCCTGGGTGAATGGATCGGCTGGCAGATCGTAACATCTTTCATGGAGAAGCACCCCGAGGTCACCCTCCCGGAGCTGATGCAGGAAAAAGATGCGCAGAAGATCCTCATGCTGTCGGGGTATAAGCCCCAGCGATAAACCGGTTCCGGGTTTCGGGCCTCGGGTCCCTTGCATCTGTACCCGGGTTTGTCATGCGATCCTGACAGGATATATAAAAAAAGTGTAATTTCCCTTCCTGAACCATTTTCAGGTCATTTATGCATTCCTCTTTCCGCTTTTTCCTGATCCTTATCTTTTCAGCATCCTTCTTCGTCCCCGGTTTTTCCCAGGACGATCACTACTGGGCCCAGCAGTATGGTGCGGTCAGCACCCTCATGGGCGGTGCGGTGGTGGGAGGGGTACGCGACAACAGTGCGATCTTTTACAACCCGGGCGCCCTGAGCTTTATCAAGTTCCCCAACCTGTCGGTGGATGCCAACGTATATAAGATCGACAAGATCTTCATCCGGGACGGCGCCGGCACCGGGATCAACCTGAACTCGATGCAATTCTGCATTTATCCCCAGATCGTATCGGGGCTGATCCGGTTCAAAAACTGGACCCGCTTCAAGCTCGGGTATGCCGTCCTGACCCGCAATTACGCCAGCATCCTGATGAATTCGCGGTATTTGAACACCTCCTATAGTCCCACGGGGGATACCCTTCTGAACAGCACGGTCGGATCCTTCGATTACACCAATGTGATGAACGAGCAATGGTTCGGCGCCGGGGCCGGCTACCAACTGAACGACCACCTGGGGATTGGGGTCAGCCTGTTCGTGAATTACCGCACCCAAACCTACGAGCTGTACAGCCTGCAGCGGCAGCTTGCACGGGAAGAACAGAATTACGGATTTTACACTTCCAACATTGACGAATCAATTAAATACAAGTATTTCGGCATCCTGGCGAAGATCGGCATCGACTATGAAGTGAACCGCTGGAAATTCGGCCTGGCCATCACCACCCCGTCGATCCATGTATATGGAAAAGGGGATGTAAACCGGGAGATCTCTGCCTACCAGGGTTCGCAGAGCGCTTCCGACACTGCCGCGGGATTTATCATGTACGATTACAAATTCGGAACCCGCGCAGCATATCACCTTCCCTTTTCTGTATCGGCCGGCGTCGACTGGCAGGGAAAGACGACGCGCGTTTCGATGTCGTGCGAATACTTTTCAAGCATAGCAGGGTATTTCCTGCTCAAGCCGGAATCGAATC
>DATJQF010000226.1:0-26451 GCA_035505995.1 Bacteroidales bacterium | reverse complement strand
GGAGGGAGGTACGCTGTCGGTTTTGTAGTTGATGTCGCTGCCGGAATTGGTGTAAGGGAAGATCTTAAAATAAAATGTGGTCCCCGATTCCAGGCTGGTGAAGGAACAGGTTTGGATCCCCAGCGGAACATTCCTGGCCCCTGTCCCGTCCGAAAGATCCGGCTCGTCGGGTTCGGGAATGCCGTCGACGGGGGATATGATATCATTGGCATTGCTGGCTTTGACCAGGTACTTTTTAGGAAGCTGGCCGCCGGCGGCATCCGTCCAGGAAAGAGTAAGCGTGAACAGGTTGGCCTGGGCCTTGAAATCGGCGGGATAGGATCCGGGCTCCGGAAGAACGCCTCCTCCGAATGTCTGTCCGTTGTTGGCAGTTCCCGGAGTGGCAGGGGCCGGGTTCTGCCAGGCAAAATCCGGGTAAACGGTTCCATAGCCGGACAACTGCAGGGAAGATCCTGCCGGCGTGCTGCTGGACTCCGAGACCCCGATATCCACCGACATCATTCCGCTGGCCGGGCCGTCGGTTGCCTGGAAAGTCCCCTCGTAGCTGAGGAACTGTCCCGGCACCAGGGTGCCCTGGTAGGCAACGGCCATGCCGTCAGGTGATCCGTTCTGGATGCTTCCGCCGGCTGCATCGTAATCGAACCAGAAGATCCCGAAGCTGCCGACGACCCCGCCCTGGGTGAAAGCGTCCAGGGTCCGGGTATCGTAACTTGCCCCGTTGTTCCCGTTGTACAGGATCACCGAAAAATCAGCCAGGTTATAATTCCCGGGGTTCTCCAGGACCACTTCTACGATCTCGTTCGCATCGGGGCCTGCGTTGTCGTAATGGATCTCGTTGATCCAGATATTCTGCGCTGCGGCGCCGGCGGCTGACATGAACGCCACGACCGGCACCATCCACCATTGGTTTGCTTTCATCTGCTTTCCGTTTAAATTTTTACCTTAATCCGGAAAGCAGCCAAAAGGTGAAAAGAAAATCCCGGAAAATTTTCAACAAACTTTCCGGGACCTTTAGGATAACATGTATAATGATTAATATGCGGAATGCGGAAACAGAAGCCCCCTCTCCGGGTGGAGAGGGGGTTTGGGGGTGAGGTTATTTATCCTTCACCTCTTCAAAATCCACATCCGTAACTTCGTCGTTGCCCCCTTGCTTCTTCTGATCCTGCTGAGGTCCCTGGGCAGGCGGCTCGTCCTGCGGCGGTGCGCTCTGGGTATTCTTGTACATTTCCTCGCTGGCCGATTGCCATACCGAGTTCAGGGAAGCCAGGGCCGAATCGATGCCTGCCACGTCCTTGTTCTTATGAGCCGTCTTCAGCTGTTCCAGCGCTTTTTCGATCGCGCCCTTCTTATCAGCAGGGATCTTATCGCCATATTCCTTCAGTTGCTTTTCCGTCTGGAAGATCATGGAGTCCGCGGTATTGAGCTTATCGGCTTCATCTTTCAGCTTCCGGTCGGCGTCGGAATGTGCCTGCGCCTCTTCTTTCATGCGTTTGATTTCCGTATCCGATAACCCGGAGGATGCTTCGATCCGGATCTGCTGGGATTTACCGGTGGCCTTGTCCTTGGCCGTTACATGCAGGATCCCGTTGGCATCGATGTCGAAGGTGACCTCGATCTGCGGGATGCCCCTTGGCGCGGGTGGGATCCCGTCGAGATGGAATCGCCCGATGCTCTTATTCTGGCCGGCCATCGGCCTTTCTCCCTGCAGTACGTGGATCTCCACGGTGGTCTGGCTGTCGGCTGCCGTTGAAAAGACTTCAGATTTTTTCGTCGGGATCGTGGTATTGGATTCGATCAGCCGGGTCATCACCCCGCCCAGGGTTTCAATCCCCAGGGAAAGAGGCGTAACGTCGAGCAGCAGCACATCCTTGACTTCCCCGGTCAGCACTCCGCCCTGGATGGCAGCACCCACGGCCACCACTTCATCGGGGTTCACCCCTTTGGACGGATCCTTGCCGAAGAATTCCTTCACCAGCTTCTGCACCATCGGGATCCGGGTAGAGCCTCCCACGAGGATCACTTCATCGACCTCGGAAGCTTTCAGCCCCGCATCTTTCAGCGCCTGCTGGCACGGGGGCAGGGTCGACTGCACAAGGCCGTCGATCAGCTGCTCGAACTTTGAACGGGTCAGCTTTTTCACCAGGTGCTTCGGGATCCCGTCCACCGGCATGATATACGGCAGGTTCACTTCGGTCTCCACCGAGCTGGACAGCTCGATCTTGGCTTTTTCGGCCGCTTCCTTCAGACGCTGCAGCGCCATCGGGTCTTTGCGGAGGTCGATTCTTTCATTCTGCAGGAAATCCTCCGCCAGCCAGTCGATGATCAACTGGTCGAAATCATCCCCTCCCAGATGGGTATTCCCGTTGGTGGACCTTACTTCGAAGACGCCTTCGCCCAGCTCGAGGATCGAGATGTCGAAAGTTCCTCCGCCCAGGTCATAGACGGCCACTTTAAGGTCCTTATGCTTTTTATCGAGCCCGTAGGCCAGTGCGGCTGCGGTGGGCTCGTTGATGATCCTCTTTACGACCAATCCCGCGATCTCCCCGGCTTCCTTGGTCGCCTGACGCTGGGAATCACTGAAATAGGCCGGCACGGTGATCACGGCTTCCTTCACTTCCTGGCCGAGGTAATCTTCCGCGGTCTTCCTCATTTTCTGGAGGATGATGGCCGAGATCTCCTGCGGGGAATACAGCTTTCCGCCGATGTTCACCCTCGGGGTATTATTATCGCCACGGTCCACCTTGTAAGGCACGCGCTTGATCTCCTTGGTCACCTGGTCATAGGTTTCGCCCATGAACCGTTTGATCGAGAACACGGTATTGACAGGGTTCGTGATCGCCTGTCGTTTTGCCGGATCGCCTACCTTGCGTTCCCCGTTTTCGGTGAAGCCGACAATGGACGGGGTGGTCCTCCTGCCTTCGCTGTTGGCAATGACAACCGGTTCATTCCCTTCCATCACCGCGACGCATGAATTCGTCGTTCCAAGGTCGATCCCAATGATTTTTCCCATAATCTGACAGTTTTATTGTGAATGAAATTCTTTAAAATGTTCGGGAGAGTAGTCAATGATTATGCCAAATGCATAAATCCTGCCAGAAGTGTGACAAAACGACAGAAGGAGAATTCAGAAGCCGAGGTTCTTGGTATTTTCGTTGACCTTCAGTTCATCCAGGGTGATCTGCCCAAGCTGCAGCACCAGGGGATTATCTTTCCGGTTGTTATACCGGCTTGCGAACAGCCCGATGCCGTTGGTGATGTTGGTGAAGGTCGGCCGTTCCTGTACGATCGTGTTCGAGGGTTCGGTCACTTCCATGTATGTGTTCAGATCGTCGGAAGCCACGCTGAAGATGTATTCCACATCGCGTGCGGTCCGGGATACATTCGGGTCGACCGGGATGTTCCCGCCCAGCACGACATAAAATGCATCCCCCGGGATATTGTATTTCATCGTGGAGGCCCCCGGCGGCGGATTCAGGGTGGCCGATTCAACATCGCTGAACACGAGCCAGTTTACATACTTGTCTTTTTTATTGGCTGCAGTGGTATCGCCAACCGGGAATTCCAGGTAATGGAAGCGGATCTCCAGCTGGTATCGCCTTCCGTTCACCGCCGGGTCCCATTCCACGACCGTGTTCTTGCCCGGTTCGTAGGTTACCTTGGTATAAGACTGGGGTTTGTCGATGGCAAAGGGATGTATGAGCGTGGTTTGCGAAGTGACTTCCGATCCGGTGCGCGGGTTCCGGATGAACAGCTTATAGGTATCGCCCACTCCCATGTTCCCGACGGTACGGTAAACCAGCTGATCGGGAAAATAGAAAATCGAATCGCCGGCCTCCTTGTCGTGGATGGTGACGGTATCGAAGGTGAAGGTCTTGACCAGGGTGGAACCCGACCATTCTTCCATGGTTACGTCCAGCGGATCGGGGAAATTGCTGGAGTCGGCGATCTTCGCAAAATCCAGTGCATTGCCGGGACCCAGGAACGCTTTGGTGATCTTGATATCGTGAACGGAATCGCTCTGGTTAAGCAGTCCGTAAACCACCGTGATCTCCTGCCAGTCGGCATTGACATTGAGATCTTTATTGCAGGCGTAAAGAAGGGGCAGAAACATCAGGAAAAGGACGGCGGGTTTAAGGCAGCGCATAGCGGACCAGGTTTGGAAAAGAGCGCCAAAAGTAAGGAATTTTTAAATATTAATCGTAGATTTGCTGTTAAATCCTCAGCATCATGTCGCTAACCTCGTACCGGAACGTTCCGAAAGTCACCACCCATGTTTTGCAGGAAATGAAACTGAAGGGCGAAAAAATAGCCATGCTCACCGCGTACGATTTCTCGTTCGCCAAGATCCTCGACGGAGCCGGCATCGACGTGATCCTCGTAGGCGACTCCGCCTCCAACGTGATGGCGGGTCATTCCTCCACCCTGCCGATCACCCTGAATGAGATGATCTATCATGCTTCTTCGGTGGTGCGGGGAGTAAAGCGGGCGATGGTTGCGGTGGATATGCCGTTCGGAACTTACCAGGGAAATTCGAAGGAGGCGCTGAATTCCGCGATCCGGATCATGAAGGAGAGCGGGGCGGATGCGGTCAAGCTGGAAGGCGGCAAGGAGGTGCTGGAGTCGGTCGACCGGATCCTGTCTGCCGGGATCCCGGTAATGGGTCACCTGGGGCTCACGCCCCAGTCGATCCATAAGTTCGGCACCTATGTGGTCCGGGCGACGAGCGGGGAAGAAGCCTCCAAGCTGCTGGAAGATGCGCACCTGCTGGACCGGGCCGGTTGCTTTTCGATCGTTCTGGAGAAGATCCCGGCGAAGCTGGCGGAAACTGTCACGCGGGAAGTGAAGATCCCGACCATCGGCATCGGGGCCGGGAAAGCGGTGGACGGCCAGGTACTGGTGCTTCACGACATGCTCGGGATCACGCTGGATTTCTCACCCCGGTTCCTCCGCCGGTACCACAACCTCTACGAGGAGATCCGGGGATCGGTAACTTCCTACATCAACGACGTCAAGTCGTCCGATTTCCCGAATGAACGTGAGCAATACTGATGGATAGCGAAGCGATCCGTCGTTCGATCCTTTACGAGGATAATCATTTGCTGGTCTGGAATAAAAAACCTTCCGAGATCATTCAGGGTGACTGTACGGGGGATGAACCGGTGAGCGGGCTGCTGAAGGAATATATCCGCCGGCGGGACAGCAAGCCCGGGAATGTATTCCTCGGGGTCATTCACCGTCTCGACCGCCCGGTGAGCGGAGCCGTCATTTTCGCCAAGACAAGCAAGGCGCTTTCACGGATGAACGAGATGCTCAAGCGGGGGGAGATCCGTAAAATCTACTGGGCGGTCGTGAAGAACCGTCCCCCCGATCCCGGCGGTCATCTCGTGCATTACCTGAAACGCGTGGAGGAGAAGAACAAATCGTTCGCCTATGATAAAGAAATGCCCGGATCCAAGAAAGCCGAGCTGAAGTATACGGTGCTGCAGCATACCGACCGGTACTGGCTCCTGGAGGTGGAGCTGCTTACCGGGCGACACCACCAGATCCGGGCCCAGCTGGCCAGGATCGGCTGCCCCATCCGGGGAGACCTGAAATACGGATATGAGCGGTCGAATCCCGACGGATCGATCCACCTGCATGCCCGGAAACTTACCTTCCGCCATCCCGTAAAAGGGATCGTGCTGGAGATCCTTGCGGATCCGCCTGATGAAACGATATGGAAACTTTTTTCGCAGCTGCCCGGGCAGACCAATCGGGAATGAACATCGCCCCGTTCCACTCCTTTCAGCCCGACTGGATCCTGGGGGTGCTGCTGCTTTGTTTCGCGCTGCTGGCCTGGGCACAATATTTTAACCGCACCCGCCTCCGGCAGATCCTCACCGCCCCCTTCCTGAAGCGATATATGAGCCAGCTGGTGAGGGAAGGAGACCTCTTCTCGGAAAGGATCTCCGTCCCGCTGGCACTGTTGTACTTGCTGGTCATCCCGTTACTGGCCTACGAAACCAACCTGCATTTCGATTTTATCCGTATCCGCCTGGGATCTTTCCTGGTATACCTGATCTTTTCGGCGGCACTGGACTTATACTGGTTGGCGAAATATATCCTGATCCGGCTGCTGGGGAGTATTTTCAAGACCTACCAGACGACCCGCGAGTACCTGCTGAACATCCTGGTGATCAACTTCATCACCGGCATCGTGCTGCTGCCCTTCCTTACCCTGATGGTATACCTTAAATCGCCCGTGCTCCTGTATATATCCCTGTGCCTCTTCGGGATCTCCTTTGTTTTCAGGTTTGGCAGGGGATTCCTGATCGGATTTTCACTGAAGAAGTTTTCCTATTTATATTTATTTGTGTATCTTTGCACGCTCGAAATTCTGCCCTTGATCCTTGTTGCGAAGATCCTGTTAACCTATCATCTGAAATAACGCGAAACCGAACCCACTGACTGCCGATATATAAAAGCCCCGGGACCCTTGAGAATAAAAAATATACTCGTAACCCAGCCGCAGCCAGCCGAAGTAGAAAAATCGCCATACGGTGACCTGGCCAAAAAATTCAATGTCAACATTGTTTTCCGGAAGTTTATCAACATTGAAGGGATCCCTGCCAAGGAATTCCGGAAAGACCGTGTGAATATCCTCGATTATTCGGCGGTGATCTTCACCTCCCGTCATGCGGTCGACCAGTTCTTCCGGATCTGCAAGGAGATGCGCGTAGAGGTGCCCGACAGCATGAAATATTTCTGCATCTCCGAATCCACGGCGTACTACCTGCAGAAATATATCCTGTACCGCAAACGCAAGGTCTTCCACAGCAAGGAGAACAACAACAACCTGGTGGACCTGATCAAGAAGCATAAGAGCGAAAAATTCCTGCTGCCCTGTTCGGATATCCACAAGCAGGATATCCCGAAGCTGCTCGACGATAATAAGATCGCCTACAAGAAAGCCGTGATCTACCGCACGCTGGCGTCCGACCTGTCCGACCTGGATATCACCCGGTTCGACCTGCTGGTGTTCTTCAGCCCGGCCGGGATCAAGGCGTTATTCAAAAACTTCCCGAAATACAAGCAGAACAATACGGTGATCGGTGCGTTCGGACCATCCACGGCAAAGGCGGTAGCCGATGCCGGCCTCACGCTCTCCATCTGCGCCCCCTCCCAGACAGCTCCTTCCATGACGATGGCCATCGGGCAATTTCTTCAGAACGAGTTGAAGAGGAAATAACATGCGGCAAACTTTCACCAAGGATGAAAGGTTGCATAAAAAGATCCTGATCGAAAAGCTGTTCCGGGAAGGAGAATCGTTATCCCTTTATCCTTTGCGTCTGCACTGGCTCTTCTGGCCGGAACCGGGCAAGGCCCCCGCCCAGCTCCTGGTCAGCGTGCCGAAACATGCCCTGCGGAAGGCCGTTCAGCGAAACCTCATCAAAAGAAGGATCCGGGAAGCGTATCGCAGGAATAAAGCGCTCCTGCCGGCCTCTCCCGAACACCGGCGCGGGCAATTGCTTATCGGCATTACCTATTCCCAGAAAGAAATCCTTCCGTACCGCCTGATAGAGGACAAAATAATTGTATTTTTACAGCGTTTGACGGAGGAGTATGCAAAGAGTGCTGGGTAAATTTTTTGTGCTGCTGATCCGTCTGTACCAGGGTGCGGTTTCTCCCTACCTGATGCCATCCTGCCGGTTCACCCCTTCGTGTTCCCAATATGGCGCGGAAGCAATCCAGAAGTACGGAGCCTTTAAAGGCGGGTGGTTGACGATTAAGCGCCTGGCAAGGTGCCATCCCTGGGGGGGGAGCGGATTTGACCCGGTCCCGTGATCAGGGAGGATTTGGGAGAGAAGAGACAGGAGTTAATTTTATTGAGAACCTACAGAACATTGTTAACGATATGATAAAGAATCAAGCGAAACGGGTGGTTTTTTTCCTGATCATCCTGTTAACCACTATTACGGTCGCTCCGGCGCAGACCAAGGACCAGAGCTTCGAGATCCTGAAGAACCTCGATATCTTCGCGACCGTCATCAAGGAGCTGAACACGAATTACGTGGATGACATCAATCCCGGGGAACTCACCAAGACCGGCATCGACGCTATGCTCGAATCCCTGGATCCCTATACGGTCTATATCCCGGAATCGGAGATCGAGGATTATAAGTTCATCACCACCGGCGAATACGGCGGCATCGGGGCCCTGATCCACCAGCAGGGAGACTACGTCGTGATCTCCGAACCGTATGAAGGGTCGCCGGCCCAGAAAGCCGGTCTGCAGGCAGGTGATAAAGTGCTCGAGATCAACGGCCAGTCGGCCAAGGGGAAATCCTATGCAGATGTAAGCTCCATCCTGAAAGGACAGGCCGGGACGACCATCGATGTAAAGATCCAACGGGACGGCGTCGACCAGCCCTTTACCCTGACCATCACCCGGGAGGTGATCCGGATCGACAACGTGCCTTATTCCGGCATAATCGGTCAGGATATCGGGTATATCAAGCTGACCAGCTTTACACAGAACGCGGCAACGGAGGTGAAGAAGGCCTTTCTCAAGCTCAAGGAGACCGGTCCGGTCAACGGACTGATCATCGACATCCGCGGGAACGGCGGGGGATTGCTGAATGAAGCCGTGGATATTTCGAACCTGTTCGTGGAGAAAGGGACCGAGATCGTCACGACCAAGGGAAAACTGGAAGATAAGAACCATACTTACCGCACCATGAACGGAGCCGTGGATCTGACCATCCCGGTGGTTATCCTGGTGGACAATGAAAGCGCTTCCGCCAGCGAGATCCTGTCGGGCTCGCTCCAGGACCTCGACCGCGGCGTGGTCATCGGGCAGCGCACTTTTGGAAAAGGGCTGGTCCAGAACGTCATCCCGCTCAGCTACAACTCGCAGATGAAAGTGACCGTCGCCAAATACTACATTCCCAGCGGACGTTGCATCCAGGCCATCGATTATTCGCACCGGAACAAGGAGGGCAATGCCGTGAAGATCCCCGATTCGCTGATCACGGCCTTTAAAACGAAGAACGGCAGGACCGTTTACGAGGGACGGGGCATTACGCCCGACATCCAGACCCGGCCGGTCCATTACAGCAATATCGCGATGGCGCTTTATTCCAAGTACCTTATTTTCGATTACGCGACAAAGTTCCACCGGGAGCACGCCAGCATTCCCCCGGCCGACCAATTCCAGATCACCGACGATATTTACCATGATTTCGTACTGTTCCTTGCAGGAAAAGATTACAACTACACGACCCGCAGCGAGCAGGACCTGGAGGATCTCCGGAAAAATGCAGAAAAGGAAAAATATTTTGATGCCATCAAGGGGGAATATGATGCCCTGAAGACCCGGATGGACAACGACAAGAAAGGCGACCTGGTGAAGCATCAGGATCAGATCCGGCAACTGCTCAAGATCGAGATCGTCTCCCGGTATTATTACCAGAAAGGCAAAGTAAGCGCCTCCCTGGGCGACGATGACGATGTGAGCCGCGCCCTGGCCGTTCTGCATAACGCGGAACAGTATAAATCGGTGCTCAACGGCACCTACAAGCAGCCCGCGGACGAGCTGAAGGATATAGATCCGGACGAAACGGACATCACCACGGAGTCCGGAGGCGAGCAATAAAAGGACTCCGGCATTAACGCGCCCGCGCGGTTCCCATCATTTATCCGATATTTCTTCCTGCTTTCCGGACCCCCGGAATGCTTTGAATTATTATTTTTACAGGACGTAAAATCCTCCTGTATGAATCCGAAACGAGTATTGTTCCTGCTGATCATTTTCCTCCTCATGGTATCGGCTAAAGATGAGCGGCCCGCCTACCTGGTTTACACGGCCAAGGGAAAGCAGGCCGATTGGGCGGATCTGCTGAAAGCCGCCAAAGCCTCCGACATCGTTTTATTCGGGGAAATGCACGATAACCCCGTATGCCACTGGCTGGAGCTCCAACTCGAGAAGGAGCTCTTCGAATACAAGGGCAACGACCTGGTGCTGGGCGCTGAAATGCTGGAGCGCGACAACCAGCTGCTCCTGAACGAATATATCTCCGGCATGATCCGGAAGAAGGATTTCGAGTCGGAAGCCAAGCTGTGGCCGAATTACAAGACCGATTACGCCCCGCTGGTCGATTTTGCCAAAGAGCATAATCTGAAGTTCATCGCCACCGATGTCCCGAGACGCTATGCGGCGATCGTGAACCGGGAGGGATTCGCCGGCCTCGACAGCATCAACGGGCTGGAACGCGCCCTGATGGCTCCGATCCCGATCAAATTCAACCCGGAGCTGAAGTGCTATAAAGACCTGATCGAGGGAATGGAAGGCATGGGTCCGGGGCACCAGGGAGTGAATATCGCTTACGCCCAGGCGCTGAAGGATGCCACCATGGCCCATTTTCTCATGAAGAACCTCGGGGAAGGACAGATCTTCCTGCATTTCAACGGGAGCTATCATTCCGACCGGCATGAAGGCATTGCCTGGTATGTGGACATGATCAACCGGAAAACCGCGAACACGATCCATGTACTGGTGATCTCCTCGGTGGAACAGGATACCATTTCCAGCCTGAAAGCAGAAAACCTCGGGCTGGGGGATTTCATCCTCTGCGTCCCGTCGGACATGACCAAGACCCAGCCGCCTTCAGAGATGCCCATGATGGCGGCACCGGCAATGCCCGGCAAGCCGGGCGCCGCTCCCGGGATGGTGAAGCCCGTTCCTCCGGTCGTGGTGGATACCTCCGCGACCGAGGGCGGCGATGAGGACGATGACGATTGATCTGAACCAATCTTAAAACATAGGCTTATGACCGTAGACCGTCGTTTGTTCCTGAAGCAGCTGGGTGCCGGGCTGGGAGCCCTGTCCCTTGGCGCCACCCTTTTCCCCGATAAGGTATCGGGCAAAGGGACTTCCCTGTTTGATCCCGCCGACGGACCGCCGGAAGGTGCGTCCGATGAGGATTTCTGGGCCTGGGTCAAGGAGTCCTATACGGTCTCCCCGAATATCCTGAACCTCAACAACGGGGGAGTGAGCCCCCAGCCGCAGGTGGTCCAGAACCTCTTTGAGAAATACAACCGGTTGTGCAACGAAGCTCCTTCCTATTATATGTGGCAGATCCTCGATCAGGGAAGGGAAGCGCTGCGGGCCGACCTGGCCAATTTCGCCGGCTGCTCACCCGGCGAGATCGCGATCGACCGGAACACCACGGAAGCGCTGGATACGATCATTTACGGCTTCCCGCTCCAGGCGGGCGATGAGGTAGTGCTCACGAAGCAGGATTACCCGAATGTCATCAATGCGTTCAAGCTCCGCGAAAAGCGGGACGGGATCGTCCTGAAGTGGATCAACCTGCAGCTCCCGGCCGAAGACGAGGACGAGCTGGCACAGGCTTACATTTCCGCGTTCACGGACAAGACCAGGCTGGTCAACGTGACCCATATCATCAACTGGATCGGGCAGATCGTCCCTGTGAAGAGGATCGCAGCCGCCGCGCATGCCCGGGGCATCGACGTGATGGTGGACGGGGCCCACAGCTTCGCCCTGCTCGACTACAAGATCCCGGATCTCGATTGCGATTATTTCGGGACCAGCCTGCATAAATGGATGTGCGCCCCGTTCGGATCGGGGCTGCTTTATGTCAAAAAGGACAAGATCTCAAAGATCTGGGCGCTGTACCCGGACGATCAGCCGCTGTCGGAACTGATCCAGAAATTCGAGCGGCTGGGAACCCGCTCCTTCGCCAGCGAGATGGCCATCGGCGGAGCGCTGGATTTTCACCTGGCCATTGGAACCAAGCGGAAGGAGGCCCGCCTCCGCTACCTGAAAGATTACTGGGCCAACCAGGTGAAGGACCTGCCCGCCATACATTTCAAGACCTCCCTTAACCCGAAATTCTCCTGCGTGATCGGGCTGGTCTCGGTCGACGGGATGAAACCGGGCGAGGTGAACAGTTTCTTCTTCGACAAATACAAGATCCATACGACCGGCATCGACTGGGAGAACATTTCCGGCGTGCGCGTGACGCCGAACGTGTACACGTCCACCCATGATCTCGACCGGCTGGTGTCAGCCATTAAAGAGCTGTCGAAAAAGCAATCGGGAAAGTAAACACGGTAAGTATGAAAAAGCTCGCACATAGTATATCGCGCATCGCTCTGCTGACATCCGTCCTCTGTCTTCTGTCCTCCGCCTCCTGTCTCTCCCAGACCTCCCGGCAGGTCATCTTTACCGGCAAAGCCCCGAAGCCCATCGGCCCTTACAGCCAGGCGATATTATCCGGGAACACGCTTTATGTCGCGGGACAGATCGCCATCGACCCGGCTACGGGAAAGATGGATACTCTGGATATTGAGACCGAGGTAAGGAGGATCTTAAGCAATCTCGGCGAGGTGCTGAAAGCGGGGGGAATGAGCTGGGAGAATGTGGTCAAGGCCACCATTTACACCACCGACCTGAAGAACTTCAAAACGATCAATTCCGTTTACGGAGCTATGTTCGCAAAGGATCCGCCGGCCCGGGAAACGGTGCAGGTGGCGGCGCTGCCCGGGAAAGCGCACGTGGAGATATCCTGCGTGGCGGTGAAGTAGGATAGCGGAGCTCGTGAGGATAGCGTTTCTCAGGCGAACGTGAAATAGGCATTGATCAGGAAATTCCAGAGGGTCACCACGAGCGTGGCGATCAGCTTGGAGAGATAAAAGTTCCATTTGAATTTTCCCGAGAAGATAAAAATGATCAGGCTGTTGATGCCGAGCCCGATCAGCGCGATGATGAAGAACCGGGAGAACTCCCCCACCACATGCGGGTTATGGCTCTGGAAGGTCCAGACGCGGTTCAGGATATAATTGGTCGTGGCGGCCGTGGTGAACCCGATCGCGTTGGCGACATACTTCTGGATCTTAACGATCTCCTTGAAGAAATAGGTGGTCCCGAAATCCACGAAGACACCGGAAAAGCCTACGATGCAGAATTTGACGAATTTCAGGAGAAAGGCTTTGTCAATAAGCTGGTTGAAATCCATTATGATGGGGTTTGATACTTCTTTTTTAAGTCAACGGGGCTGATCGTGACGAATATCGTGCTCTCCGTCTACAACTGCACCAGCAGCACTTCATGCTTATCCCCGCGGATCACCTCCACGCTGATGAGCTGGCCATGATTCAGTTTGGAAAGCCGGTTCATGTACTCGTAAATATTTCCTACCGACTGGCCGTTGATCGAAATGATGATGTCCCCCTTTAAAATACCGCCTTTATCGGCCGGGCCTTCCTTGGTCACCCCGTCCACCCGGAGACCGCGTTTCTCGGTTCCGGCAAAGTCGGGCATGATGCCCAGCACCACCTTCAGCCGTCTGCCGCTGCGGGCATAGCCTTCTTTTTTACCCGATTCTTTGAACACCAGGTCTTTCGGCGACCGGTCCACATCCATGATCACCTTACAGACAAAATCCCCGATCTCTTTTTCCTTCTGGTAATTGATCTTATCGGCATCGTCGAACGGGGTATGATAATCGGTATGAGCGCCGGTCGTGAAATAAAATACCGGGATGTTGTCGGAATAGAACGAGGCATGGTCCGAGGGTCCGTAGCCGTCCGGCGAGTGGGTCACCTGGAACTTCAGGCCGGTCTCGTATTTCTTCAGGATCGAATCGCTTTGCAGGGAGGTCCCGGTCCCGCTCACGGAGATCGAATTTTTGGAAGTATCGAAACGGCCCACCATGTCGAAATTGAACATGGCATCGATCTTTTTCAGGTCCACCACCGGGTGATCCACGAAATACTTGGACCCGATGAGCCCCATCTCCTCCGCGCTGAAGCAGATAAAGATGATGCTTCTTTTCAGGCCGGATCTCATGCCCCCGATCTTTCCCGCCAGCTCCATCACCATCGCGGATCCCGAGGCATTATCATCGGCACCGTTGTGAATGGCGACCGTATCCGGCATCCTCGACCCGGAGCCTTCTCCCCCGAATCCCAGGTGATCGTAATGGGCGCCCACCACTATGTATTCCTTCTTCAGCAGGCTGTCGCTCCCTTCAATCATCCCGATCACGTTCTCGGTTTGCGCTTTTTTCATGATCAGCTCGGCAGCGGCTTCCACGGTCACCGGTAGTTCAAAGGAGAAAGGCATTCTGGTTTTGTTCAGCTTCCTTTCCAGGGAATCGATGGTCACCCCTTTGCTTTTCAGGATAAGGTTGGCTACCTCTCTCTTTATATTAATGACGGGGATCCCGGAAGTCACATCATTGTTTTCGCTATGCAGGGGCATCAGCTTGTCATCCTTGTCGAGGGCCACCGGCGTCACGACCAGCACGCCGCCCGCCCCATGGTCTTTGGCCGTCAGCACCTTCCCCCGGAGATCCGTATAAGGGATGAATTTGCTGTCGTTATTGTCCAGCTCCGGATCCGCCCGGAGGATCATCACCCATTTGCCCTTCACGTCCACGCCGTCATAATCGTTCCATTTCAGGCTGTCGGTGTTGATATCAAATCCATATCCTGCAAAGACGGCCGGCACGGTCAGGGAACCGTCGGAGGAATAGGAGACCGGGATGAAATCCTTCTGCAGCGTGCCCTGGAAATCGTTTACGGTGATCATATTATGAACCCCCAGGGAAACGCTGGTGACAATATCGAAATACTGGTAGCCGTTGTCGGCCAGCAGCTTCAGTCCGGCGGCACGGAAATGATCCCGGATGAAGTTTGCCGCCACATCCGCTTCCGGCGTTCCGGGTTTCCGCCCTTTCAGGGAATCGGAAGCCAGGAAATAGATCTCGGATTTCAATCCTTTCACTGTGATCTCGGGCTTATTCTGCCCAAAGGTGAAGCCCGTCAGAAGAACAAACAGGAATAAAAGGTTTTTTTTCACGGGATTGTTTTTTGGTTGTTTCATTTGATGACAGTATCTATGGTTCCGCCCCCCACTACCCGGTCTTCCCGGTAAAAGACGGCCGACTGACCGGGAGTGATACTATCGTTCGGGTTCCGGAAGGTCACTTTGACTTTATCCGGTCCGGCCGGTTCAATACAAGCTTCTTTTTCCGTGGATGCGGACCGGATCTTGACCATCACCTCCATCGGCTGATCCAGGCTCATAACGGAGATCCAGTTCAGGTCCGATACCAGGAAGGAAGAGCTCAGCACTTCCTCCCGGGTGCCGACCACCACCTCGTTCTTCTCCTTATCCAGCCCTATTACATAGAGCGGTTCTGAATAGGCAACCCCCAGCCCCTTCCGCTGGCCGATCGTATAATTCCAGAATCCCTTATGGACCCCCAGGATCTCTCCTTTGCTGCTGATGATACGGCCGCTCTTTTCCTCCACCTGAAGTAATTCCTTGTAATCCCCGCTGTAGAAATCCTGGCTTTCCGACTTTTCCTGCAGGGTTGCATCAAATCTTCCGGCAATCGCCCTGACTTCCGGTTTGGTCAGGCCTCCCAATGGGAAAATGACCCGGGAAAGCTGATCCTGGGAAAGTCTATAAAGGAAATAGGTCTGGTCCTTTTTGGGATCGACCGCCTTCCGGAGCAGATATCTTCCGCTGACTCTATCTTGTTCCACCCTTGCATAATGACCGGTGGCAAAGTAATCGAACGCCAGCCCTTCCTGCCTGGCCACCTCGGGCAGCATGCCGAATTTAATGAGCTGGTTGCATTTCACGCAGGGGTTCGGCGTGCGGCCCGATAGATATTCGTTCCGGAAATAATCCAGCACCTGGACCCGGTATTTGCGGGAGCAATCAAAAACATGATAAGGTAACCCCAGCTTCTCTGCCACCTCTCTCGCTTCGCGGATCTCTTCCCTTTCATCGGGTCCGTAGCAGGAATGCTTCCCGCCGGGGACAGAATTATATCCTTCCCCCCAGATCGACATGGTCACGCCGATCACCTCGTACCCTTGCTCCTTCAGGAGAAAGGCAGCAGCGGAGGAATCGACCCCCCCGCTCAGACCCACGATGACTGTTCCCTTCGGTGACAATCTGAATAGCGTTTAAAAAAGGCTGCAAAGATACTGAATTATGAGTTTCAGCGGAACACAGATGTCACGGATACAACGGATAAGCACAGATTTCTTACTCGGTGAAAATCTGTTTATTCTGCGTATTCTGTGTTCTGCTCTTCCTGAATATCACCACCAGGTAAACTACCACCAGCAATACCCCCGTTCCCGATATGACGAACATGACCCTCGGACCGGCCGCATACCAAAGGATCCCTGCCAGGGTGCTGGCGGCAAGGGTCAGGACGCTGGCAAAGCTGTTATAGAATCCCAACGCGGTGGCGGTTTCTTCTTTCCCCGCCTGATTGGTGAGGAGGGCGCGTGAGATCCCTTCGGTCGCCGCTGCATAGATTCCATAAAAAAGGAACAGGATCCCGAACACCGGGATGGTGGAGGCGAAGCCCATGAAGAAATATACCCCGGCAAAGACGGCAAACCCGCCAACCAGGACAGACTTCAGGCCGATCCTGTCGGCCAGGGCTCCCAGCGGGAACGAAAATCCGGCATAGACGATATTGTAAAAAATGTAAAATCCGATCATCGCCGTATCGGAAAGGCGGCTGTTCTTGAGCGCCAGCAGGAGGAACACATCCGAGCTGTTGAAGAGGCAGAAGGCCAGGAGACCGATGACGAGCAGACGATAAGCGGGGGTGGCTGAGGTCCAGTAGGACAGGAAGGACAGGAAAGTGACCCGTGGTGAATTGGTGACCTGGTGACTTGTTGACCTGGTGACTTTTTTCTCTCTCAGCACAAACGTCAGCGCCACCGCCAGCAGTCCCGGACCGAAAGCGATCAGGAAAAGCCAGCGGTAATGACCCGGGAAGAAGGCCAGGAAGAGCAGGGCGGTCAGCGGCCCGATCGCTGCCCCGAAAGTGTCCATCGCGCGATGAAACCCGAAGACTTTGCCCTTGTTTTCCGGGGTGGTCTCATCGCTCAGCAGGGCATCCCGGGCGCTGGTCCGGATCCCTTTTCCCAGCCGGTCGAAGGTACGGGCCAGGAAGATCCACCAGGGCCAGGTGAAAGCGGCCAGCATGGGTTTGGAAAGGGTGCTCAGCGAATAGCCCCCGCGAATAAAGGGAACCCTGCGGCGAAGCCGGTCGGAGAGATGGCCGAAATATCCCTTGGATAATCCCGCCGTAGCTTCCGCAACGCCTTCGAGGATCCCGATCAAAAGGACGGTAAACCCGATGGAGCGCAGGTATACCGGCATCACCGGGTACAGCATCTCGCTGGAAATGTCCGTAAAGAGGCTCACGAACGAGACCAGCAGGATCGCCCGCGTGAAGATCGTCTTTTTCACCTGCCGGTCAGTTCTGGGGATTTAAAAAGGTGTTCAGCTTTACTCTCTCTTCTTCAGTCCAACTCCTGTCTCTGATCTCTTCATTGATCATTCTCCTGGGTCCATCCTGCTGGTAGAAATACGTCAGCACTTCTTTTCCCACCCCGCTGAGCTTGGGGTTCCAGTGAAGCGAGGCTTTCATGGCATTGGTGAGGATCTCCCGGTCGGCGAAATTCATTTTTTTCGCCAGCGAAAGGGCGTTCATCCGGGTCTCAAATTCAAATTCCGGACGGGTATATTTCCGGAGCTCGTCATAGTAGGCGGTCTCCCCCTTGTTCAGGGCGATCTCCAGCCATTTCATCCGGATGTTCTTCCCCCGCCAGCCTTCCATGCTTTTGGTCAGATCGAGATACCGGTCAATATCCTCCGGGAAGGAAGCGCACAGGTTATCGAGGGCCGTCTCGATATTCAGGTAGGAAAAGTCATTCAGCGCTTTTTCCGCATCGGGTTTAAGCTCCGGGGGCAGGGGTGTTACATTTTTCAATACCGCATAGCGGACCTTGGCATCCTGATCGCTCAGGGCATTTTTCAGCAGGCCCATGACTTTTTCAGTCCGGTCTGCGGCGAGCTGCGAGAGGATCTCCGACCGCGTCAGCTGGAAGGTTTCGTGTGAATAGCAGTTGGACAGGAGATCTCTCTTCTTTTCCACCGGGAAGGTACGCAGGGCCAGCAGCGCATCGTACCGGTCGATCATGCCGGGCGCCTGCAGGGCCTGGGCCGATAACTCCTCGAAGGATTTATCGAACGTGACTTTCTTCAGCACCTCTCTCCCGGGATCGAACAGGGTGTAATCCACAGTTTTCTTTTCCGGGTTAGGGATCAGCACCTGATGATACTTGTTCTCGATCCAGATTTTCTGCCGGTCATACGTCCCATCCTGGTAATGCACTTCAAAAACGATGGGCATCCTGAACAGTCCGACCAGGTCATTCGTCTCCTGGATCTGACGCACGCTAAAGACGGTATACCTCCGGCCGGTGGTGTCGTCCATGACGGTCCGGGATACCGCGTAGGAGGGCTCTCCGCCATGCAGGATCCATTCCTCAAAGAACCAGTTATAAGGTTTGTGGGAGGATTCATACACCGCCCGGATAAAATCACCGGTTTCCGTACTGTTGAATTCCCCGTGCCGGATATAATAGTTCACGGCATTCCTGAACTCCTCTTCTCCCATAACATACCGGAGCATCCCCAGCACCAGGGATCCCTTCTGATAGATCCTTGCCACCCCTCCCATGGAGCTGGCCACGGGATAGCTGTTGTTTTTGGCGGCATTCATCACCTGGATGTACTCGTCATTCTTCACATTCTGGTACTGGTCGTCCCCGAACGCGGATTTCTCGAACATCTTGGCATAATAGGTGGCGAAGCTCTCGGTGAGCCAGACATCCTTGTTCACCAGGTGCGAGATGCAGTTCCCGAACCACTGGTGGGTGAGCTCATGGGCGTTGGTGTTGATAAAATTCCGCTGCCAGTAGGCATGCGGATCGATCAGCATGTAGTCTCCGAAAACCGTCGAGGTGGTGGTTTCCATCGCGCCGTACATATAATCGATCACCGGCGCCTGGCGGTAGAGCGGGTAGGGATATTTCACGCCCAGCTCCTTTTCCAGGAAATCCATCATAGCTTCGCTGTACTGGTAGGTGGGTTGCACCCGGTCTTCCTGTCCCCGGTAATACCAGAATTCCATCGGCACCCCGCCTGCCGATTTTGTGGTCTTATAATCATAATCGCCGATCACCAGCGCGGTGGAGAAGAAGGGATGGTCTTTCGCCATCCGGTAATGCCAGGTTCGCGTGCCATCGTTGTTCAGGGCCGTTTCCATTCTTTCGCCGTTGGAAAACACCTTGTAGGCGCTGTCGAACCTGACATACATATCCACCGTGATCCGGGCGTCGATATAAGGGAGCCAGCCGTGCGGACGGTGCGCCCAGATCTCTTTTCTCTTTCCCTGCTCGTCGGGTTTCCAGCCCGTAAAATAGATCAGCCCGGCCGCCGGCCTCGCCTCGTAACGGATCATCACCTCCGATTCCCGTCCATATCCTTCCAGGAAGCCGGCGGGATAGATCACCAGGTTTTTATCCTGGAGCCTGAACTTCACCGGCTTCCCTTCCAGCAGTACCTCCTGCACGGTGAAATCGGGGGTGTAAAAAACGATCGAATCGGTATGATAGCGGTTGGTGATGAAATTGAAACCGGTCTTCCCGATCACGAGGTTCTCTTCCGGGCGGAAGCTGACCTCGGCTTTCAGGTGTTTCAGGGAGATGATCAGGTCGGGGGGCGTGGAAGCTGCATCCTGGAGATACGTGACTGTTTTATCCTGACCGAACGCCGCAACGGAAACCAGGCATGCCGCGACCCATAACCAAACCTGTTTCATACGAATTCTTTTTTAAGGTCATTCACCCATTTTCTTATGCGCTCCTCCGTGAGGTGGCTCTCGAAATCCTCGTCCAGCGCCAGCCCGGCCAGCTTGCCGTTCACCAGCGCCATCGAATCTTCAAAGGAATATCCTTCCCGGGAAACCAGGCCGACGATCTTCGCCCCCAGATTCTTCAGCCGGTCGTATACGATGCCCATCGCATCTACGAACGATTCGGTATAGGTGCTCTGGTCCCCCAGTCCGAAAAGGGCTACTTTCCTCCCGGTATAATCGATGTCCTCGAGAACATCCATAAAGTCCTCAAAATCATCCTGCAGATCGCTCACCCCCCAGGTGGAGATCCCGAAAATGAGGTAGGGGTATTTTTCGACCTCCTTCCGCTCGGTGATATCCACGTTGAACAGGTCTGCATTTCCAGGCCCGAACTCTTTCTGTATCAAGCCGGCCACCTTTTCGGTGTTACCGGTCGTTGAACCATAAAATATCCCGATCTTTGACATAGGCGCCTGTATTTTTAGTATGTTTGAACCATGGCTGATGCCAAAAATAGCAAAAATTCGGGTGAGAAGCAGAACCCCCGCCGGAGGGAATCCAGCAGGGAGCTGAGATCGCTGATCGATGGCCAGGAGATCGAGCGGCAGCGGTTGTCGAGGGAGCTTCACGACGGGATCGGGCAGTCGCTGATCGCGATCCGCATGCAGCTCGACAGCCTGTCCTTCATGGAAGAGCAGGAGATCAAAGACTCGCTGGACAAGATCCAGGGCCGCTTCGACCGCATTATCGACGAGATCCGCCGGATCTCCACCGACCTGGCGCCCGCCGTCCTGGATGAGTTCGGCATCGTGATCGCCCTTCGGAACCTTTGCCTCGATACGGGGGAAAATGCCCGGCTGAAGATCCATTTCGAGTTCAGCGGAGAGGCAGGCAACCTCGGCAAGAAGGTTGCCACCTACCTGTACCGGATCGTCCAGGAAGCCTTGCACAACATCGTGAAGCATGCCCAGGCAGGGGAAGTGTGGGTGCGGCTGGACCGCGAGAAAGAACGGATCCGACTGACGGTCAGGGACGACGGGAAAGGATTCGATGTAAAAAGATATCCCTCCGATTCCGGCCACGGATTGCAGAACATCCGGGACCGGGTCAAGCTGCTCCAGGGAAAGCTGGAGCTTGAATCCGGAACGGGAAAAGGAACCCTGGTCAGCGTACTAATACCCCTGTTCCCATGACCGATCCCATCCGGATCTTCCTGGCCGACGATCATGACCTGGTCAGGGATGGCCTGAAAGCCCTGCTCGGGGGGATCCCCGATATAAAAATAGCGGGGGAAGCGGCCAACGGGCAGGAGCTCCTCGACCGGCTTAAAAGCGGCACGCCCGACCTGGTCGTGCTGGATCTTTCCCTGCCGGATATCTCCGGTATCGAGATCATCCGGATCGTTGCCAAGGAATACCCTGAAGTGAAGATCCTGGTGCTTTCGATGCATACCGGCGAGGAATTCGTATTAAGCGCGGTAAGAGCCGGAGCGAAGGGCTATGTTCCGAAGAACACCTCCCGGAACGAGCTCGTCGAGGCCATCTATTCCGTGTACCGGGGAGAGGAATTCTTCGGGAAGGATATCTCCCGGATCCTGCTGAAAAGCTATCTTCGCAACAACCTGGAGCCTTCCCAGGCCAGGGAGCGGACAGCAGTCACGCTCTCCGACCGGGAAAAGGAGGTCATCCGGCTCTCCGCCGAAGGGTTCAGCAATTCGGAGATCGGGGAAAAGCTGCAGATCAGCATCCGGACGGTAGAGACCCATAAAAACCATGTCATGAAGAAACTCGGGCTGAAGTCCACCGTAGAACTTGTTAAGTTCGCGATCAGAAGTAAACTCATCGAACTGTAACCTTCTTCATTAACTCTCTAAACCAAACCGCCATGAACAAAACATTCCTTACTCTGATGGTCTTTCTGACTTCGGCGCTCCCGCTGTTTGCCCAGCAGGGTTCCCTGAACGAAACCCGTTACGATACTGCCGCCAAGCAGCAAATCCTGATCGGCCTGTGCAACCGGGAAGGATTGAACGGCGAAATATTCGGACAGTATTTCAAGGATGAATACGATCATTACCAGGAAGACCCGGAGATCGCCGGCCAGATCCGGAGGAATATCGCCGGGACCGAGATCCTGATCGTGATGGCCACCTGGTGCGGGGACAGCAAGGAGCAGGTGGGCAGATTCTATAAAATACTGGATAATGCAGGATTTCCAGCGGATAAGCTCACGCTGGTTTGCGTGGATAAGAGCAAAAAGGGCGGACCGGTATCCCTGGAAGGAAAGAGCCTTGAAAAGGTCCCGACGTTCATCGTGTACCGGAAAGGGATGGAGGAAGGGCGGATCGTCGAATCGCCCACGGAAACGCTGGAGAAAGACCTGCTAAGGATCATTCAGAAATAGATCATGAGGGTTCTCTCCCATATCCGGGATCTGCAGAAGGTTCTCCGGAAAGAGCGCGGCGAAGGCAGGTCGGTCGGATTTGTTCCTACGATGGGAGCGCTTCATGAAGGACACCTGTCGATCATCCGCAGATCCCGCGCGGAGAACGGCCTTACCCTCTGCAGTATTTTCGTGAACCCCATTCAGTTCAATAACCCGCGCGACCTGGAGAAATACCCGAGGAGCCTGAAGCAGGATCTGGCGCTGCTGGAGAAAGAAGGCTGCGATCTCGTATTCACCCCCGAAGCGGAAGAAATCTATCCCGGAGGTAAAGCGGAATCCCCGCCGGTCGATTTCGGTTACCTCGACCGGATCCTCGAAGGCAAATACCGGCCCGGCCATTTCAAGGGAGTCGCCACGGTAGTGAAAAGGTTTTTTGATATTATCGGTCCCGACCGATCCTACTTCGGCAAAAAAGATTACCAGCAGCTGCTGATTGTCAAAAAGATGGTGGATGCGCTGAAGATCCCCGTGGAGATCGTCCCCTGCCCGATCGTCCGGGAACCGGACGGACTGGCCATGAGCTCCCGGAACCTCCGGCTGACCATCGGGGAGCGAAAGGCCGCCCCGTTTATCTACGAGGTGCTCCGAGAAGTAAAAGATAAGGCGGGAGAACTGGCCGTGGGAGAGCTTAAGGAGCTGGCATTAAATCGATTCTCCGGGCGTCCGGAATTCAGGGCCGAATATTTCGAGATCGCGGATGCCGAAACCCTGCTCCCGGTCGGCCAAATCGGAAATGAAGTTAAGGCCATCGCCTGCCTTGCGGTTTTTCTCGGAGAGGTAAGGCTGATCGATAATATGGAACTTTTTGTTTAACTTTGCGGCATGATGCAGATTGAAGTTCTGAAATCGAAAATCCACCGGGCAACGGTCACCGAGGCCAATATCAATTATGTGGGCAGCATCACGATCGATGAAAAGCTGATGGAAGCTGCGAATATAATTGAGAATGAGAAGGTTCACGTACTTAACATCAATAACGGGGACCGGATCGAGACCTATGTGATCAAAGGGAAAAAGGGCAGCGGGATCATCTGCCTGAACGGGGCTGCTGCGAGGAGATTCATGCCGGGGGATGTGATCATCGTTGCCTCTTATGCGATCATGGAATTTGACCAGGCAAAAAAGTTCAAGCCCGCCCTGGTGTTCCCCGACAGGAAAAATCAGCTTCCGAAGAGTAAAAAGTCAAAATAATGGCCTTCTTCTTCAGTGAAGACACCCCGGTAAGGAAAAAGATCTTTACTTTCCTTAAATTCCTTTTCTTTCTCGGGCTGGGGATCACGATTATCTGGCTATCGCTGAAAAACCTCACTCCGTCAGAAAGGGGCCAGATCCTGCATTCGTTCCGCATTGCACAATACAACTGGGTGGTCCTGGCGATCGTCCTGGGGATCTTCAGCCATATCCTGCGCAGCCTCCGCTGGAGGATCTTCCTGGAGCCGATGGGGTATCAGCCTTCCGTGAAAAACACTTTTTACGCGGTGATGATCGGGTATTTTGCCAACCTGGCCTTTCCCCGGCTCGGTGAAGTGACCCGGTGCGGGATCCTTGCCCGGTACGAGAAGATCCCGTTCCAGAAATCCTTCGGAACCGTGATCACGGAAAGGGCGATCGACATGATGATGTTCTTCCTCCTGTTCGTGGTGATGATCCTGACCCAGATCGGGACCATCCGGAATTATCTCGATACGAAGGTTTATCCGCAGATCATGGGTAAATTCAGCAATCCTGCCTCCTACCGGTTGCTGCTACTGGCCATACTCGGAGTCCTGCTGATCCTGGTGACGGCTTTTATCCTCCTCCGGAAACAGATCGCCCACACCCGTATTTATCAGCAGATCCGCAACATCGTCCTGGGATTCTGGGAAGGATTGAAATCGCTGGGCCAGATCCGCAAGCCGGTCTGGTTCGTGCTATATACACTGTCGATCTGGCTTCTCTATTTCCTGATGCTGTATGTCTGCTTCTTCTGTTTCGAAGGAACAAGCTTCCTTTCGGTCGGCGCCGGTCTGTCGGCACTGGTCCTGGGCAGCATCGGGATCATGATCACCCCCGGGGGCATCGGGCTCTACCCGGCGATCGTCCAGGAGACCCTGCTGCTCTACGGGGTGCTGAAGCCAACGGGACTGGCGCTGGGATGGATCGCATGGACTGCCCAGACTGCCATGATCCTGGTGGTGGGCGGGATCGCGTTGCTGTTGCTTACCTTTAACAAACAAGCCGATGGGAATGCTTGAGGTTGTTCATGCCAAAATCTTCACCCGGGAATCCATCCTGAAGCAGGTCTATGTATGGCGAATGCAAAATCATAAGATCCTCTTTACCAACGGCTGTTTCGATCTGCTGCATCTGGGCCATGTCGAATACCTTTCCCGGGCGAAAGACCTGGGCGGCAAGCTGATCGTAGGATTGAACTCTGATCGCTCCATTAAGAAGATCAAAGGGCCCGGTCGCCCGATCATGGACGAGAAATCAAGGGCTATGGTGCTGGCATCCCTGCTGTTTGTGGATGCGCTGGTGTTCTTCGACGAAGAAACGCCCTATATGCTTATCCGCCAGCTTGAGCCGGATATCCTGGTGAAAGGAAAAGATTATTCCCCCGAAGAGATCGTGGGCCACGATATCGTGAAAGCCTCCGGAGGCCGGATCGTGACCATCGAACTTACCCCCGGCTACAGCACTACCGGCATCGAGAAGAAGATCCTGTCGTCCCATAAATCCTGATCCCCGTTCCCGATGGCAAAGCAAAAAACCATGTTCTTTTGCCAGAATTGCGGCGCACAGTCTTCCAAATGGCTGGGCCGGTGCCCGACCTGCGGGGAATGGAATACATTCGTAGAGGAGGTGATTGAGCGGGAAACAGGGGACCGGCCTTCCTCCGTAGTTTTCTCCTCCCCCAGATCGCCGGTGAGGATCACGGAGGTGGCCCCCGATAGCGGGAAGCGGATCCCCGTTCCGGACCAGGAGCTGAACCGGGTGCTCGGAGGAGGAATGGTCCCGGGATCGCTGGTCCTGATCGGAGGCGATCCGGGGATCGGGAAATCCACGCTGATGCTCCAGGTGGCGATGCATTGCAAGGGGTTGAAAATTCTGTATATCAGCGGGGAAGAGAGCGAGCAGCAGCTGCGGATGCGGGCCGACCGGCTTGGCGCTTCCAATGAGAACTGCTTTCTTTTGACGGAAACCAATACACAGTCTGTATTCAGGCATGTCGAAGAAATTAAGCCCGGCATGATCATCGTGGATTCGATCCAGACCCTGCAGACCGACCTCATCGAATCCTCCGCGGGCAGCGTTTCCCAGATCCGGGAATGCGCGGCCGAGATGCAGAAGTATTCGAAGGCATCGGGCACCCCGGTATTCCTCATCGGGCATATCACCAAGGACGGGACCCTGGCCGGCCCGAAGATCCTGGAACATATGGTTGATACGGTGCTGAATTTCGAGGGGGACCGGAATTACGATTACCGGATCCTCCGGGCCGTCAAGAACCGGTTCGGTTCCACTTCCGAGCTGGGCATCTACGAGATGCGGGATTCCGGCCTGCGGGAGGTCTCTAACCCGTCGGAGATCCTGATATCACGCCGGGACGAAGAGATGAGCGGGATCGCCATCGCCGCGATGGTGGAAGGATTGCGCCCCATGCTGATCGAAACGCAGGCCCTGGTCAGCTCGGCCGCTTACGGGACCCCGCAGCGCTCCGCCACCGGATTCGATACCCGGCGTCTGAACATGCTGCTGGCCGTGCTGGAAAAAAGATGCGGCTTCCGGCTGGGCAGCAAGGATGTTTTTCTGAACATTGCCGGGGGAATCCGCGTGGATGATCCTGCGATCGACCTCGCCCTGGTCGCCGCCATCCTTTCTTCGAATGAAGATATTCCCGTCGACAGTAAAACCTGCTTTGCCGGAGAAGTCGGATTGTCCGGGGAGATCCGTGCCATCAGCCGGATCGAGCAGAGGATCTCGGAAGCGGAAAAGCTCGGGTTCGGGCAGATGTATATTTCTGCCTACAGCCTGAAGGGGATTGCCCAGAGAAAGTACTCGATTAAACTGCTCGGTATCCGGAAAGTCTCGGAATTGTATCACCAGCTGTTCAGGAACTGATGAAACACCGGTATCTCACCGACCCGGCCGGGATTGAATCGATCATCCGTGACTGCCAGGTTTGTCATGTCGCGATGACGGATCCGGAGGGAAAACCTTACCTGGTGCCCATGAATTTCGGATACCGGGACGGAACCGTCTATCTTCATTC
>DATJQF010000225.1:0-2933 GCA_035505995.1 Bacteroidales bacterium | reverse complement strand
GCCAGCTTCTCCCCCACCCTCGGGATCCGGGTAAGGAACTTCTTTTTCTCCCGGAAGACCGCTTCCGCGCTCCCGCAATGAGTGATCAGCTTTTTCCCCAGTACATCGCCGATGCCCGGCACCAGCGTGAGGGCGATCCGGCAAAGTTGTTCTTCCATAGGCATCCCTTTCCTTCCGATTTATTCAGCTTTATCGGGCAGGATGTGGAAAAGTAGCATGCCCCGGTTGAAAATTTTTTGGATCAAAACGGCCTTCCCGGCGATACCTTTGCGGGAAGTCCTGAAACCCATGATTTCCCGGAAGGTCCTGGTATGTCCCCTCGACTGGGGCATCGGTCACGCCAGCCGATGCGTCCCGGTGATCCGGAAATTCCTGGCAGCGGGCATGCGGGTGGTGATCGCTGCCGACGGCCGTCCCCTTGAGTTCCTGAAAAGCGAATTCCCGCAGTGCCGGTATGTAAGGTTTCCCGGCATCCGGATCCGGTATCCGGAGAAAGGGTCCATGATCCGGAAGATCCTCCTGCAGAGCCCGAAGATGCTCCTGGGGATCTGCCGGGAGCACCGGGTCCTTAAACGGATCGTCCGGCTGGAAAAACCGGATATCATTTTTTCCGATAACCGCTATGGCTTGTGGAGCCGGGAGACAACATGCATCTTCATGACCCACCAGCTCGAGGTGCAGATGCCCGCCCGCCTGAAGATCTTTCAATCTCTCGTCCGTCGTTTCATATACCGGTTCATCAAAAAATACGATGCCTGCTGGATCCCCGATTTTGAGCTGAACCAGGGACTGGCGGGTAAGTTATCACATCCTACAGTGGTGCCGCCCCATGCCGTTTATATCGGGACCCTTTCACGATTCCTGGAAAACAAAAGCCGCTACGGGCCGGAGCCAGAGATCGCCTATGACTTCATGGCCATCCTGAGCGGGCCGGAACCGCAGCGAACCCTCTTTGAGGGGATCCTCCTGCGGGAGCTGGAACGTTCGGGGAAAAGCGCGGTGGTGGTGCTGGGCCGGACGGAAGAGCAGCAGGATATAATGCTCAACGGCCGGATCCGCGTGATCTCCCATGCGGAAACGGACCGGATGAGAGAGCTGATCCTGCAATCGGGGATGATCATCTGCAGGGCGGGATATTCAAGCATCATGGACCTGGTCTCCCTCGGAAAGCGGGCCATCTTAGTGCCCACCCCCGGCCAGACCGAGCAGGAATACCTGGCCAGGCTCCTTCTCGATAAAAAGATCTTCTTCTCCCTGCCGCAGAAAAGTTTCGACCTGACCTACGCGATGGAAATGTCGGTCAACTACCCGGGGATGGTGCTGCAGAACGATTATGCGGTGCTGGAGGAAAAGATCAGTGCGCTTTCCAGATAAGGCCCCGGGCCCAGAGCACGATAACGATCCCCGCCAGGATGAAGGGAATGCTCAACAGTTGTCCCAGGTTCAATGCCATGGATTTTTCAAACCCGACCTGCGGCTCTTTTAAAAATTCGAGCAGGAACCGGACCCCGAAGACCAGCACGAGGAACATCCCGAAGAGGAATCCCGGTTCGGGCTTCCCGTTTTTGCGGTAGTAATACCAAAGCAGGTAAAGAAAAACAGCCAGGTAGGACAATCCCTCATAAAGCTGTGTGGGATGTCGCGGAACCAGTCCTTCGGCCGGTGTGGCGGACCGCAGGAACCGGAATCCCCAGGGCAGCGTGGTCGGGATGCCGTAAATCTCGGAGTTCATCAGGTTCCCCAGGCGGATCAGCAGTCCTGACAGGGCCACGACGATCACGATCCGGTCGATCACCCACAGGAACGGGAGCTTCTTGACATAGGCGAAAATGGCCATGGCCAGGATAATCCCGATCGCCGCCCCGTGGCTGGCCAGGCCGCCTTCCCAGATCATCAGGATCTTGAGCGGATGATGCAGGTAATACCCGGGCTCATAGAAGAGGCAATGCCCGAGCCGCGCACCCACCAGCGTGCCGATGATCATGTAAGTGGTCAGGGCATCGAGCACCCGGATGGGAATGCCCTCTTTCCGGAAGATCCTCATCATGATGAGGTAGCCGAAAAAGAAGGAAAGGGCGAACAGGAGGCCGTACCACCGGACGGAAAAGCTCCCGATGGAAAATATTTCCGGGCTGACGTTCCAGTTAATATAAAGAGCTGTCATTTGTCATTCGTCATTTGTATTCCCATATTCGCATCTTCTAATAGCTTTTGATCTTGATGTTAAAGATGCTGTCGATCTTCGTCTGCAGTGCTTTCTGATGGAAGCGTTCGGCCAGGATGCTCATATGGCGGATCGTGCCCAGGGCCTGCTGAATGTCCTTGTCGAACCCCTCCCGGTATTCCTTGCTGAAAGAATAATAATAGTCAAGATCCTGGTTGTAGATGTCGGTGATCTTTAGCAGGATCTGGTTCGCTTTGGCCGGCTGTCCGCATTCGTAGTACATCTCCGCCATCGGGGAATCGAACATGTCATAGGGGAACTTCGATTCCGGGAAATGCTGGAAATACGCATCCATCAGCCGGATGGCGTCGGAATACCGTTTCTGACCGATCAGCGCCTGGGCGGTGCGCAGGATGTTGGTCTTTGCCCGGAGAGAATTATTGAGGCTTTCCGGGTCCACGTACACATGCGGATCGGCCAGGTTGCCCCATTTGAATTTATTTATGATCAGGTCATAAGAACCGGATCCATCCACGCCTCCCATGCCGGGAATGAAGTCGGCCGGATCGGCCTTCACCGGCAGGAGCTTGTAGATCCACCCTTCCAGGATGCAGAACGAATCGACGTTGAAGCAATGCGCCACGCTGTTCTCCGCGGCAAAATAAAACGGCCGCTTCCAGTCGGCGGTGGCGATCATGTCCAGCATCATGATATCATTCTTGTAAAGCTGGTTGGTTTTGATCGTCCAGTAGATGGTATCCACCATCCT
>DATJQF010000224.1:0-29913 GCA_035505995.1 Bacteroidales bacterium | reverse complement strand
CAGATACTGAAAGAGCCTGACCCCGTTGTCTTTGCTCGAAGCGGTCGAGCAATTTGCAAAGAGAACGCCCCCCAGCACCTGGGTGCACCGGCTGATAGGAAACCGGTACTCCACCTCCCCGTACATCAGGTTCTCGCCCCGCCACCGGCCCTGGATATATCCCCTGCCGGATGAATTCATCTGGTCGAACCCGGTTGCCCACAGATCGAAATACGGGATCTCGCCGGAAACCTGGAACCCCCCGAAAAGCCAGAACGCAATAAGGTGACGGGGAAGTTTTTTCTCCAGCCCCACGTAGGTCCTGAACTCCACCCATAGCTGGGATCCGGATTTGTCGCTGCCGAGCCACGTCTGGTTCAGGCGGTACTTCACATTCACATAATAACCCTTGTACGGGTTGATCAGGTTATCGCGCGTATCGTATACGAAATTCAGGCACAATCCTGACGAAATATAATGTTCCGGGTTGAACCCATGCAATTTCGAATAGGCATAATGCGGCGTAAGGTAATTGGAAGCGGAATCCAGCTTCAGGTCCTGGTCCTCGATCTGGTAATGGTAATCAAAATTGATCCCGATGCCGGCATACAGATCCTCTATGATCCTCCGGGAAAAGATCTCATGCACTTTGAACCACCGGAAATCCACCTGGTATTTCTGATCCCATCCGGGAACACTGTCGGTCGACTGCGGAAGATCCGGAACGGGAGGGATGGGATTCCCTCTGCCTGTCCCCAGTCCGTAAGTAGGAAGGGTGTAAATATAATAGCGCCAGTCGCCCTGCAGGAACCACTTATTGCGGTCGGAATACACATTGCTTTTGAGCTGGAAAAGCTTCTGGTCATTGGACGTGAATTCCGCGGTAGCCGAAGCAGCCGACTGATTGGTGATCCCGGAGGTGCCGTTGTACCAGGCGATGGTGCTGCCGGCCCCAAGCTGGAACCCCTTGGTGGGAGAATAGGCGATGTAGGGAAGGATAAAAAAATCAAGTTTCCTGGAAGTATCGGGCGGACGGTCCTTCTTTTTAAAAATGATTTCCATGATGTCCTTCGGCTGGCAATTTTTTTTCTTTTTCGAAGTTGAATCCGCCTCCTGTGCACACACAGGATGAGATAATCCGGAAATCATCAGCAGGCAAATGCAGGCAGTGGATAAAAAAATTGAAAGGAAAGATTGTCGCGTAACCATACCTGTTACAGGGTTATCGTCATGCCGTATTCCGGGAGCACCGGTTCCAGCTGGTACCGTTTTCTGATCAGCTCCGCCAGCGGGATCCTGCCCCGGTCTTCTCCGTGTGACAACACTACTTTCGGCTTGCCAGGGGCCAGCTTGTCAAACCACCGCAGCAGGTCGGTCTGACCTGCATGGGCGCTCAGGCCGTTCAGTGAGGATATTTTCGCCTTCACCGCGATCTCTTCCCCGAAGATCCTCACCTTTGACGCCCCGTCGATGAGTCTTCTTCCCAGCGATCCGTCGCCCTGGTATCCCACGATCATGACATGGGTCTCGGGTTTCCAGAGATTATGGCGGAGATGGTGCAGGATCCTTCCCGCATTGCACATCCCGGCCCCGGCGATGATCATGCAGGGGCCTTCCACACTGTTCAGGGCCATCGATTCTTCCGGGGTGACGCAGAGATGCACTTTCGAGAGATCGCCGGCCAGGGCTCCGGACCGGAACATCTCGAGGGTTTCCTCATCATAAAGTTCCTGGTGTTTCAGGTAGATCCGGGTCGCCTCAATGGCCATCGGACTGTCGAGATATACCGGGATCAGCTCAACACTGCCGTGCTCTATCGCTTTTGCCATATAATAGAACAGCTGCTGGGTCCTTCCGATCGCGAAAGAGGGAACCAGGATCTTTCCCTTATCGCGGATTGCCTGGTCGATGATCTCCCCTCCTTCTTTTATGGTCTCCTCCATCGACCGGTGGTCGCGATCGCCGTAGGTGGATTCGAGGAAGACCAGGTCGGCCGAAACGAAGGTTTCCGGGTCTTTTACAATTGCCATATCCAGCGGGCCCACATCGCCCGAGAACAAGATCACTTTTTTCTTACCTTTCTCTTCTGCGGTCAGCTCGATGGAGACAGAACCGAGAATATGTCCGGCTTCCTTCACCCGGGCAAAGCAGCCGGGCCCGATTTCCTTGGGCTCATTATACGAGATCGGAACCAGGAGGCCCAACAGTTTTCTTACATCTTCCTCCGTGTAAGGAGCTTCTGCGGGGGGCTGGCCGGTCCGCTGCCGTTTCCGGTTCAGGCGCTTCAGGTCGTGCGCCTGCACTCTCACCGAATCCAGCAGGACCAGTCCGACGAGGTCTATGGTGGCCGGGGTGGCGTATACCGGACCCTGGTAACCGCTTTTTACCAGCAGGGGCAGCCGCCCGGTATGATCCAGGTGCGCATGCGTGAGGATCACCGAATTGAGTTTATCCAAACGGATGGGGGGGATTTTGCTGTTTTTCGCTTCCAGGGTCTTGTTTCCCTGGAAAACGCCGAAATCAACCAGCACGCTGGCCGTGTCGGTCTGCAGATAATATGCCGAACCGGTTACCGTACCTGCAGCGCCGTAGAGTGTGATCTTCATGAACCGTCTATTTAATGATTAAAAGTAGTAAAAATCCAGCCGGGTGTCACCGGGCTGTCCTGAGCAGGGAGCCTGTGCTCAAATTTGCACAGAATCAAATAATCCCGTATTTTCGCACCTCGATTTCAAATTCCCCGGTATGCCCAATAAAGTAAAGATTTTCTCCGGCAGGGCCACGCATTACCTGGCCACGAAGATCGCGCAAAGCTACGGTGCGGAGCTCGGAACGGTGATCGTGACCGATTTCTGCGACGGCGAATTTCAACCTTCCTTTGAAGAAAATATCCGGGGGAATGATATTTTTATCGTCCAGTCCACTTTCGCTCCCGCCAACAACCTGCTGGAGCTCCTGATGCTGATCGACGCTGCCCGCAGAGCTTCCGCAAGGAATATCATCGCCGTGATCCCGTATTTCGGCTTTGCCCGGCAGGACCGCAAGGACAAGCCGCGGGTCTCCATTGCTTCCAAGCTCATCGCCAACCTGCTCTCCACCGCCGGCGTTCAGCGCATCATTACGATCGACCTGCATGCCGACCAGATCCAGGGATTCTTCGATGTCCCGGTGGATCACCTGTTCGCTTCTTCCATATTTGTCCCGTACCTGAAAAAGCTGGCCCTTCCGAACCTGACCATGGCCTCCCCCGATACCGGCGGCACGAGAAGGGTTGCGACGTATGCCAAGTTCCTCCACACCGATTTCGTGATCTGCTACAAGCAGCGCGCAAAAGCCAACGAGGTGGAAACGATGGCCCTGGTGGGGGACGTCGACGGACGCGACGTGGTGCTGGTGGATGATATCATCGACACCGGCGGCACGCTGACCAAGGCAGCCAAGCTGATCATGGACAACGGAGCCCGGAGCGTGCGCGCCATGTGCACCCATCCGCTTCTTTCACAAAATGCCCTGGATAAGCTCGAGAAATCTCCGCTTACGGAAGTGGTGGTCACCGACACCCTGCCGATCCGCAAAGGAAGCCCGAAGATCAAAGTGCTGACCACGGCCCACCTGTTTGCGGAAGTGATCAAGCGTGTGGAAAGCCACGAATCGATCAGCTCGCTTTTCAAGTTCGGTGACCAGTAACCAGAGACCAGTAATCAATCACATAACAACCAAACCAGTAAACCAAGTATGAAAACAGTATCATTGAGCGGTTCTCCCAGAGAGAACGTAGGGAAAAAAGATGCTAAAAAACAGCGCAGGGAGGGCATGGTCCCCTGCGTGATGTACGGAGGAAAAGAACAGATCCATTTCGTGGTCGAAGAGAAGAATTTCAAAAAGATCATTTTCTCTCCGGAAGTATTTATTATCAAGATCAATATCGGCGGCACGGATCATGACACGGTGCTGCAGGATGTACAGTACCACCCGGTCACCGATAAGATCCTCCATGTGGACTTCCTGGAGATCGCCCCGGATAAGCCGGTGCATATTGCAGTGCCGGTGAAGCTGGAAGGCACCCCGGTAGGGGTCCTCAAAGGCGGAAAGCTCCATGCCAAGATGCGCAAAGTAAAGATCATGGCACTGCAAGCCGATCTTCCCGACAACATTGTGGTGAATATCGAGAGCCTGGATATCGGGGATTCGGTTAAGATCATGAATATCTCCCGCGATAACGTGCAATTCCTGGATTCCCCGAACAGCGTGATCGTGGCTGTGAGGACCGCCCGGACCGTGGTGGAAGAAGTTCCTGCCGAGGGTGAAGCTCCCGCCGAAGGCGAAGAAGGTGCCGAAGGTGCTGAAAAAGCCAAGGAAGGAGAAGAGAAGGGCAAGGAAGGAAAGAAAGGCAAGGAAGAAGGGGAAAAGAAGTAGCGAAATTATTTTCTTTAAAAAAGGTGTGGCGGAATACGGAAGGTCACACCTTTTTTATTGCCGGCGTCTCCTGGTCATGAGTTGAATTTATTCATCGTCCGGTCGGCACCTTCCATCACGAAGGTCCGTATCAGCTCGATGGCTGCATCCACCCGCGGGATAAGGATTTTTTCCTCTTCCTTTGTCCAGCGGCTCAGGACATAATCGATCTGGTATCCCCTGGCAAAATCGTTTCCGATCCCGATCCGCAGACGCGGGAACTCAGTGGTGCCCAGGTGCTCGATAATGCTGATCAGCCCGTTGTGGCCGCCGTCGCTTCCCTTCTTGCGGAGACGGAAAGTCCCCAACGGCAGGGCGAGGTCATCCACGATGACGAGGAGGTTTTGCGGCTCGATCTTTTCCCGGTTCATCCAGTAGCGAACCGCCTTCCCGCTGAGGTTCATGTAAGTGGTAGGACGGATGACCACCAGATTTTTACCCCGGTATGAGATCTTTGAGAAGGAAGCATATCTCCCCGATTCGAATTTTCCCCCGGAAGCGCTGACGAAGGCATCGGCCACAATAAACCCGATGTTATGCCGGGTGTCGGCATATTCATCTCCTATATTGCCAAGGCCGACGATCAGGTACTTCATATCCAGCCCTTCAGTTTATAGTATGCCAGGGCAACGGTTTCGCGGAGTGCTGCCTCCAGGTTCCTGGCCTGCAGCCAGAACTTATAGCGCACCATCAGGTTGTTCCCCACATCCGGGATCATCCAGTCGCGGCCGCCCAGATTCCGGTCCTCATACGTCAGGCCGGCTTCGATCGGGTTGGAAAAGGCGGCCAGGCCATCCACTTTTAAAAAGCCGAGCTTGCGGAAGCACAGCACCGAGCGGCGCATATGCTCCGGCGAAGTGACCACGGCCAGTCCTGGCTGTTTGACCCCCGACAGCATTTTTGCAATGTTCAGCACCTCTGCACGGGTGTTGGTCCCTTCCGCCTCCAGCCGGATCCGGGCGGGATCGATGCCGCGGATCACCATCTCCCGTTTCATCAGGTTTACGGAACTGACACTGTCGGTCGTATCTCCCGGGAGCGTGATGATGATCCCCGCTTTCGGGTAATAGCGGGCCAGGTTCGAGGCATAATAGGTGCGGATCAGGGCCGACTCGCTGGGCATTCCCGCCCCTCCCATTACGACGATGAAATCGGGCGGGCGATGGATCCCCGCATCGCTCGTTCCCAGGCGATAGACCCACAGGTGAGGAACATGGGTGAAGCAGAGAATGAAAAAAGTCAGGAAAACCGCCCCGCAGAAAATAAATATCCATTTCAGGAAACGGATCAGGATCCTGGTTATCCGCTTGACTCCTGAAGTGCGGTCCATATGAGGTGGGCTTTGATGTTATTTTCCCGGCGCTAATTTATCCCTGACGATGCCGGCGATTTCCTTCGACGGGATCCGGTCCTGCAGCATGGTGTCGCGATGGCGGATCGTTACGGTGTCGTCCTGCAGCGTCTGATGGTCGATAGTGACGGCGAATGGCGTTCCGATGGCGTCCATGCGGCGATAGCGCCGCCCGATCGTGTCCTTTTCCTCGTAAAAGCAACGGAACTCCGGCACCAGCCGGTCCATGATCAACCGGGCTTTCTCCGGGAGACCGTCTTTCTTGACCAGCGGAAGAACGGCTACCTTGATCGGGGCCAGCATCGGCTGGATCCCGAGCACGACCCGTTCGCTTCCGTCGTCCAGCTTCTCTTCCCGGTAGGCATGGCTCAACACCGCCAGAAATGTACGGTCGAGCCCGATGGAGGTCTCCACCACATAAGGAACGTACGATTCGTTGGTCTCCTGGTCGAAATACTGGAGCTTCTTCCCGGAATATTTCTGGTGCGAACCCAGGTCGAAATCGGTTCGCGAATGGATCCCCTCCAGCTCCTTGAAGCCGATCGGGAAATCGAATTCTATGTCGGCGGCCGCATTGGCATAATGGGCCAGCTTTTCATGGGTATGGAACCGGTACTTTTCTTTCGGGATCCCGAGCGATAGATGCCATTTCATACGCTCCTCCTTCCAGAACTCATACCACTTCATCTCCTCCCCGGGCTTGACAAAGTACTGCATCTCCATCTGCTCGAACTCCCGCATGCGGAACAGGAACTGCCGGGCCACGATCTCGTTGCGGAAAGCCTTGCCGGTTTGTGCGATCCCGAAGGGGATCTTCATCCGGGCGGATTTCATCACGTTCAGGAAGTTTACAAAGATGCCCTGCGCGGTTTCCGGCCGCAGGTAGATCTCGCCGGAATCCTCGTTCACCGATCCCATCTGGGTGGAGAACATCAGGTTGAACTGGCGGACTTCCGTCCAGTTGCGGGTGCCGGAGATCGGGCAAACGATCCCGAGCTCCTCGATCAGCGCCTTGACCGCCGCAAAATCATTTTTGTCCAGCGAACCGTACAACCGTTTTTTGATGTCCTCAACCTTCCCCTGGTGTTCCTTTACGCGGGGATTGGTTTCCCGGAACATTTTTTCATCGAAGGAGGCGCCGAACCTCTGGCGGGCCTTTTCCACCTCCTTGGTGATCTTATCCTCGATCTTCTGAAGATGATCTTCAACCAGCACATCCGCACGGTAACGCTTCTTGGAGTCCTTGTTATCGATCATCGGGTCGTTGAAGGCGTCCACATGGCCGGAGGCCTTCCACACCATCGGGTGCATGAAGATGGCGGCATCGATGCCGACGATATTCTCATGGAGCTGTACCATCGACCTCCACCAGTAGTCCCGGATATTTTTCTTGAGCTCGGAGCCGAACGGTCCGTAATCATAAACGGCGCTCAGCCCGTCGTAGATCTCGCTCGAAGGGAATACATATCCGTATTCCTTGGCGTGGGAAATGATCTTTCTGAAAAGGTCTTCGTTTGTTGCCATCCATGAATCCTCTTGGATCGGCAAAAGTACGAAAAACAGATAATTATAAAACAGATAGCCTGCCGGATGTTAAGGTGCCATCCCCGGAGACCAAGCGGTACAGGCAGGTGCCTGAAGGATTGGTGATAAGTACTCCGGAGCTTCATAGAATCCACCGGGGGATGATAAGTTTGTGCGGTTGCAAAATCTCCGCTGAGAAAGTTATGAAATCCTGCAAGGGCTGACTAATAATCAGAGAGGGGGGATCTCCAGATTCTTCCGGGTGGTGAAAAGGAAGTTTTTATGAGGAAGCTTTACCCGGATCTCTTTTCCGGACCGGACCAGGTGCAGGTGGTCATCTTCTTTCCGGGATTTAATGCAATTTACCAGTGTCAGCGCCTTTTCAAGGCCGTCTCCCCGCTTAAAGTTCACGACCTCGTCGGGCATCGCCATCCGGTTCCCGTCATAGATGGATTTATCGGGCCACGACTGGAGATCACGATAAACCTGATCCAGATCCATTTCATGAAAGAACTCCAGGGAAACGGGGTTTCTTTCAAAGGCTGCTTTCAGAAATGGCTTCCAGTCGCACGCATCCATATAGCGCCCTGCATAGAAGGCAAGATCGGCGACCGGCGAAAGTTGCCTCCATGCAGAAAGCTGGCTGGAGATTTCCTCCTGCGACAGATCCGGAGATAATGCAAATAAGTTCTCCGGTGACCCGGTGTCCCGGTGTCCCGCCGGCTCCAAATACGTCTTATTGACCGACGGCAGCTTGGGATTGGTATGATGGAATTTTTTCAGATCCTGGAAGAATGCGGTATGATTGGCAAAGCGGGGATACTGTTCCAGGAACCTGTTCCGGAATTCAGTGAGATCCGTGAGGGTGTATAACGGGTCTCCGGCATCCAGGATCGCACGGAAGTCGACCGGTTGCGGGATAAGGTCCTCTTCATCGATCTCTGCAAGCAGGTTCCGGGCAGTCCGGTCCCCCAGGCGGTTCTTGCTGCCATGCTCATAGCTGAACGCCTTTTCCAGCGGGATATATTTCTGTATTCCGGATTGAACCCAGGTAAGTTGAAAGAACTTCTGGTACCGGTTATGGGATCTCAGGAAATTAACAAACGTTTCGAAGCTGAGGGGGGATTCCAGGTAGCGGTTCAGCCGGTCCCTGAATTTAAGGTACGCCTCCTTGTCAATCGTAGCTTCCGGGTAAAGGGAATGAATATAACCTGATCCATGGGCAACGATAGTTACCTGCTCATTCTCCAGTGCCCTCCGTGCAAGGGTGGTGAGCTCGGTCCCGTTGAACCACATCGGTTTCGTGATGATCCTTCGGTTATTGGTCAGAACCCCCTCGTCGGTGAGGATGAAATTCTGGGAATGCAGGGGCGTTCCCATCAGGAATATTTTCTCCAGCGGGATCCGTCCGGCGATGAACAGCGCGGCTGCGTAAAGGCAGGCGAGTGAAACGCACTCCCCGGCTCCCCGCTCACGACCGGGCTTGAACCGGAAAGCATTCATGGCTTCAACGGTCTCCGTCTTCCAGTACGGAATGACATCCGAATCGTATTTATCCAGTCCGAAATGCCTGCGGATATCCATGCTGAAATAATATTTGTCCCCTTCATACCCGAACAGTGCGTTGGAGCGTGACAGGACATCCGGATCAATAAACTCCCCGAAGCGGTTGATCTCGGTCTGCTTATCGGTCAGGCCCCAGGTTTCCAGATCGAGGTTAAAATCGTACCGGTCCATGATAAATTGCTTGACCCGGTGGATCCGCTTGAGAGGGGCCATCTTTTCGATCCCCGAAAACCATGGGTCATGCCTCCATTTCCAGATCTCAGGCGACAGGATATTTGCCAGCACCATGGCGTACATGAGATCCGGGAAGATAAAGATCTCCATGTCGGAAAGCGTGAAGGCGGACGAATATTTCTCGAGATCCTTGCTGTTCATAGCGGATTGCAAATTTCGCAAAAAAAAGCCCGGGGGTGCTGGCCCGGGCTTTATCGGTTGGCTTTAAATGGGTTATCGGATCACCACCTTCTGGATCTCCTGCAGGTCGCTGCCGGTGATGTTGAAGAAATACACGCCCGGGGTAAGTGAACCGGTATTGATGCGGTACGTGCCGTTGAGTTCCAGGTTCTCCAGGTACAGGACCACGGAACCGACCGTATTCAGCACTTTCACATTGACCTTCATATTCCGGACCGGGACGAGGTTGATAAATCCATCGGCCGGGTTCGGATACAGGCTGATCTGTTGCGGCTTGCCTGCTTCAGGAATTCCGGTTGCCGGGAGTACGTTGACTGGTACGTCGACCGAGAAATTCCCTCCGCCGCAGGTGTTGAATCCCTGGACATTGACCGTAGCGGAACCGGAATAGGATACATTCCAGAGGATGGTCCCCGTAAGTCCGTTGCCGGAGAAGGTTCCCGCGTTACCCGGAGTAACCGTCCAGCTGTAGCTGCTGGCATACGTCGCACCCGTTGTAGTGTAATCGTCGGTGTTCCCTGCGGTAGTCGTTCCGGGTCCTGTCGGCGTACCGGGGATACCGGGTGCCTGCGGATCGATGTAAATATTCGCCTGCCCGTACATGGTATTGTTGCAGGTAGTGGTCGGGTTCTCCCCGATCACGGAGTAGATCCCGGCGGCCATCTGGTTGCCGAAGGTAATGGGAGAGCCGGTTCCCGCTACCGGTGAGCCCGTGGCCACACCATCCAGGTAGAGGGTATAATTTACTCCGAGTTGCGATCCATCCAGTCCGACCGCTAATCCGGTCCCGCCAACTGCACAATAGGTCCCGCCTCCGGTGACATTGAAAGGCGAAGGAATGGTATTAACAGTGATATCAAGGTTATTGGACCAGGGGCCTTCACAGGTTCCGTTGATCCCTTTCACATGCAGTTCTGCCGTACCCGAGAAAGAAACCGACCAGGTGACCGTCACCGTCGTCCCGCTGGGGCTGAGCGTCCCGGCAGCTGTCGGAATGACCTCCCAGGTATACCCTGTGACCGGTGAGGTGCCGGTTGTGGAATAGGTTGTCTGGGTATTCTCGCAAACAGAGGCAGGTCCCGAAGGAGTGCCCGGTGTGCCCGGAGTTGCATAGACCGTAATGTCGAGCTGAGGTGACCAGGGACCATCTCCGCAGGAATTGCTGCCTCTTACCTTGAGGGCTGCTGTCCCGGAGTAAGCATTGTCGAAATTAACCGTGCAGGAGGTTCCGTTCGGTGTAAGTACGCCTGCCGAAGGAGGCTGCAGGTCCCAGGTATAGGAAGTAGCGCTCGGGAGCGAAGAGGTAGTGTAGGTCTGATCCGGGGGATTGATGCACATTCCCGTGTTCCCTACCGGCTGGGTGGCCTGTCCGGCACCCTGTGTTGGGTTGATATAATTGTTCTTACCCAGGGAATCCTTGCACACGCCGTTGGTCACCACCAATGAAACATTGTAGGCTCCTCCGTTATCATAGGTGATGGCCGGCGTGGAAGCAGTGGAAGTACCGGGGTTCCCGCCGGGGAATGTCCAGGCATAGGTCGTGATGCCCGTTCCGGCGGCGTTGAAGTTCACGTTAAGCGGAGTGCATCCCGTGGTGGGAGTTCCCGTAAAGTCGGTCAGCGCCAACATGGAAGAGGGAAGGGTGCTTAAATTTGACTGGCATCCGTTATACACCGTTTTGGAAGGATAATCCTGGACAAATGCGATAACCGAGCAGTTGGTCGTCACCCAGCTTGCATCCTTGGTGAAATTCAGGTTGAAGTTCTGGACATTTCCTGACCCAAAGGAAAACGAGGTTCCGGCGGGAGTAGGAACCATCAGCCGGTTCACATAATTGCATTCCGTTTCGCAACCCTGCCACGAAAAAGGAATATGCGATTCGGTGACGACCAGGTGCAGACGAAGGTCAGATCCGCTGACGGTTCCGACTTTGGTCAGCACCACATTGATCGTGTAATTATTCCCGACGCTTGATCCCGACAGGCAGATCTTGATCGGCGAAGGAGTGTTGATCTCCTGGTTATACAGCGGGAGATAGTTGGAATACACAGTCCCACTGGGGCAAAGGGCTCCTCCTACATAAGACACGGTTCCATCGAATTTTGCCGTTGGGTACCCGGAAATTCCATAATAAGTATTTCTTGAATCAGATCCGGTATTGGAAAACGAATCGGCATCGTGATTTTCAATCACAGCGACTGATTTCCCTTCGGATACTAACTGGTCGGCTGCATTGGATGCGCCCGGACACCACTGGCACCAGGTCCCGGTGGCTATTTCCAGGATCACCATGTTCCTCGGAACATTTTGCGTAAACGCTAGCACGGTCGCGACAAGTGCAACCAGAGTAAGTAAGGATTTTTTCATAAGGGTTTGAGGATTAATAATTACAGATGGTGTTTTCCAATGCAAAGATAAAAAAAAAATTTCGTTACTTTTGCTGTTCTTATTAATTTATCGATATGTATTATTCCGGACAAGAGATAGTGGAAATTGCCGTACGGATCGAAGAGAACGGCAATGCTTTTTATAATGCAGCTGCAGAAAAACTGAAGCAATCGGGGGATATCTACAGCCTGCTTGTTGAACTGGCGGAGAAAGAGCTTCAGCATATTGCCATCTTTCAGAAACTGCTGGCTTCCTACGAACCGGAAGATTATGAGATCGCTGCGGATGATGCATCAGCCTATGTCAGCCATCTTGCCGAATCGCACATTTTCGGAAAGCCTGAGGCAGGGGTTCACCTGGCCCAGACCGTCAGCACCGCGAAGGATGCGTTGGAAATTGCGCTGAAGTTTGAAAACGACAGCATCGATTTCTACGTGGAACTGGAAAAAAGGGCCAAATCGGATTCCCGCAGGCTGATCCGGCAGATCATTGAAGAGGAAAAAGAGCACGCGGAAGAGATCCGGCATTTTCTCTGACAGGCCGCGAAAGCCAGCACGGCTTTATCCCGTTAAAAAATCTGTGAATATTTTACGATGAGGTGAAAGATCCACTGAGGCAGGATCCCGATCCCGAGTATGCCCACTGCAAGAATTGCCAGCAGGATGCGGTCCCCGACGGATCCGTGAGCGAACTCATGGTCATTCCCCATGGAGAACATGGCCACGATCACCCGGAGATAATAATATAACCCGATCACACTGTTTACGATCAGGCTGATCACCAGGAGCCACAGGCCGGAATGAACCCCGGCAAAGACCAGGTAGAATTTGGCCATGAAGCCGGTGGTCAGCGGTATCCCCGCCAGGGAAAGCAGCGCCAGGGTGAAAACGATCGCGATCCAGGGCTTTTTCCAGAAAAGCCCCCGGTAATCCTCTACCATCTCAGCATCCTGTTCCCTCTTCGAGACCAGGGTGATCACCCCGAAAGCGCCCAATGTAGTCAGGGTATAGGACAGGATATAAAAAACGGCCGCGGGGATCCCCTCTCCCGAGCTGATCAGCAGGGTGACCAGCAGGTAGCCCATGTTGGAAATGGAGGAATAGGCCAGGATGCGCTTGATGTTCTGCTGCCGGATGGCCAGCAGGTTCCCGAAGAACATGGATAAGACCGCCAGCCCGGTGATCACCGGGACCAGGAAGGAATTTTCAGCTCCCCGCACGGCAAGGAACAATCTCAGGAATAATGCCATTACCGCCCCTTTGGAAACAGTGGCGATGTACATCGTAACCGGCAGGGGGGCTCCCTGGTATACATCGGGGGTCCACATATGGAACGGCACCAGCGCCAGCTTGAAACCGAGCCCTGCCAGCATCATGCTGAAACCGGTCAGCAGGATCGGAGTCGCGGAACCGGGGGCCGCCAGGGAGCTTGCGATCCCGCTGAAGGTCAGGGATCCTGTTCCCATGTAGATAAGCCCCATCCCGAACAACAGGAAGGCGGAAGAAACCGATGCCAGGATCAGGTACTTTACGCTGGCTTCCACCGAACGGTCCAGGGCCCTTCGGTAGGCGGTCAGGATATACAGGGAAACGCTCAGCGTCTCCAGCCCCAGGAACAGGGTGACCAGGTGGCTGGCTCCCGCCAGCAGCAGGGAGCCCAGGGCCGCCACAAACAGGATGATGAAGTACTCTTCCTTTTCGCTTTCCTGGACCAGGATGAAATTCTTTGAAAATACCGTGACCGCCATGCAGGCGAAGAGGATGATCGCGGAAATCATCGCCGTAAATCCGTCCATCACGAACAGGGAGGATACGGAATGCGGGATCGTATCTTTCAGCAGGATCACCGAAAGAAAAGCCGCCAGGAATGCCAGCAGGGAGAACCCGTAAATGACCCGAAAATTCCTCCGGAATGCCACGGTCAGCATGATCAGGATCGGTGCTCCGGCAACGATCAGCAAAGGGGTCAGACAGAGGAAATCGCTTCGGTTCATTTTCTCATTCTCACAGGTTGAGCGTCGATAGTAAAAGTCCGGCCTGCAATTCCTTCCCCTACAGATGGCGTATCAGCCGGAGCCGAAGATATTTTCGCAGGTCCGTTCAGAATTCCGCTGAGCACCGGTCCGGCAGCATCCATGACTTTCCGGGGGAAAAGCCCGATATAAAAGATAGCCAGCACCAGCGTTGCATAAATAAATTTCTCCCGCAACGTGAAATCCGTGACCTTCCCCGCCTTGCCTTCCGGTCCGAAGAAAACCTTTTGCATGATCCGCAGCGAGTAGATCATCGAGGCGATCAGTCCCAGGCTGGCGAGGACGGCAATAAGGATATGACCCTGGAAAGTTCCGGTCAGGATCAGGAATTCCGCGACAAAATTCCCGAAGCCGGGAAGCCCCAGGGAAGCCAGCATGAACACCATTCCCATGGATCCCATTACCGGGGCCTGTTTCCACAGTCCTCCCATCCGGTTCAGGTCACGGGTATGGATCCTCTCCTGGAGCTGTCCCACCAGAATAAATAAGGCCCCCGTGCTGATGGCATGGGCAATGATCTGGATCACCACCCCCTGCAGGGCAAGCATCTGGAAGCTATACACGCCGACCAGGATAAATCCCATGTGGCTGACACTGGTGTAGGCGACCAGCCTTTTCAGATCCGTCTGCGAATAGGCCAGCTTGGCTCCATACAGGATCCCGACCACCCCCAGGATCATTCCGGCGGGGGCAAAACTGACGGAAGCTGCCGGAAAGAGCGGCAACACAAACCGGAGCAACCCGTAAGCGCCGGTCTTCAGCAGGAGTCCTGCCAGGATCACGCTTCCTGCCGTAGGTGCTTCGGTATGAGCATCCGGCAGCCAGTTGTGTAAAGGTACCGCCGGCAGCTTGATCAGGAAGGCAGCCAGGAATCCCAGCATCAGCAAGAAACTGACCGGTCCGGACAGGGAAGTGCCAAGGAGCAGGGTATAATCAAAAGTATAGATCCCGGTGTTTTTACCGTGAATAAAATAAAGCGCCAGGATGGCGATAAACATCAGCAATCCTCCGGCCTGGGTGTAAATAAAGAATTTATAGGAGGCATAAATGCGGTTCTCATGCCCCCAGATCCCGATCAGGAAGTACATCGGGATGAGCATCAGCTCCCAGAAAAAATAAAAGAGGAACAGGTCCAGGGAAACGAACACGCCGGTGATCCCGGCCAGGATCCAGAGCAGGTTGAAATGGAAGAACCCGGAACGTTCCCGGATCTCTTTCCAGGAGACCAGGACGGAGATCAGGCCCAGAAAGAAGGTTAGCAGCAGGAGAAGCGCGCTTAATCCATCCATCGCCAGGTGCAGCCCGATCCCGAACTGCGGGATCCAGCTTACGTGGTAATCGATCAGCCAGCCGCTGCCACCCGCGGGATTACCCTTCAGCCAGGCGGTTACCAGCAGGATCAGATCCGCCGCCAGGGCGGCCAGGGAGATGATGCGGGGCATCATACTGCTTCGCTTCCCTGTCAGCCAGCTAATCAGCCCGGCGACCAGTAATATCCCGATGAGGTATACCAGGATCATAAGTTCATAATCAGGGTTAAGATGAATGCAATCCCGATCGCCATGGCCGCCAGGTACCACCGCAGCTTCCCGTTCTGAGTCACCCGGAGAGTTTCATAGAAATATACCGTTACCCGGGCAATGCCTTTGTTGAACAGGTCGAAAAAGTCGTTCTTATTGATCTCCGAGAGCCAGACCACCGGCCGTACAAAAAGCAGATCATACAGACGGTCGAACTCCCAGCCATGATAAAAGAACCGGTTCAACCGGCTCCTGTCAAAGGCTTCCGCAAGGGAAGACTTCCTGAAATAAAGCATATACGCCAACCCGATCCCGGAAAGGGAGATCACCCCGGCAATGATCTGGAATACAAATTCCGGGATGGATTCGTGAGCCGTGACCACGGCGGGCAGCATCCGGTCCAGCCACCCCGAGAACAGATGGAAATGTCCCATGGAACCGGGAAGCTCGATAAAGCCGGCTACCAGCGAGAAGAACGCCAGGACCACCATCGGCACGGTCATGTTGCGGCCCGGCATCCGGGAAGGCTCGGTTTTCACTTCCCCGAAAAACGTGAGGAATACCAGTCGGAAGGTATAAAGGGAGGTGATGAACGCGCCGACCGTTCCGGCCAGCCAGAGCCAGAAATTCCCTTTATCCGACGACCAGGCAAACCACAGGATGGCATCCTTGGAGTAAAAGCCTGCCGTGACCAAAGGCAGCGCGGCGAGGGATGCCGACCCGATCAGGAAGGTCCAGAACACCACGGGCAGTCTTTTCCGCAACCCTCCCATCTTATGAATATCATGTTCCTCGTGGAGCACCAGGATCACGGCCCCGCCTGCCAGGAATAAAAGGGCTTTGAAGAACGCATGGACCATGAAATGGAAGATCCCGGCCGACCAGGCTCCCACTCCTAATGCCAGGAACATATACCCGATCTGGCTGATGGTGGAGTAAGCGAGGACCCGTTTCAGGTCATGCTGGGCAAGGGCGCTGAATCCCGCCAGCAGCAGGGTGAGCGCCCCGATCACCGCAACGGTTGCCTGGATGACCGGTGCCATCGCAAACAGCACGTGGGTTCTTGCGATCAGGTACACTCCCGCCGTGACCATGGTGGCGGCATGGATCAGGGCGCTTACCGGGGAGGGACCTGCCATGGCATCGGGAAGCCACGTCTGCAGGGGAAGCTGGGCCGACTTACCGACCGCGCCACCCAGGAGCAGGGCTGCGCTCCATATCGCTAACGGGGACCCGAGACCCCATTTCTGGGGAACCTGCCGCATCAGATCTTCGATATTCAATGTTCCCAGGTTGACAAATAAGAGGATCAGCCCGATGATCATTGCCACATCCCCGATCCGGGTCACGATGAATGCTTTCCGGGCTGCATACCCGTTGGCCGGCTCCGAGTACCAGAACCCGATCAGCAGGTAGCTGCAAAGCCCAACGCCCTCCCACCCCAGGTATAACAGCAACAGGTTGTCGCCCAGCACCAGGATCAGCATGGAGCTGACGAACAGGTTCATATAAGCGAAGAACCTTGAATAGCCTTCATCCCCGGCCATGAATCCCACGGAATAGACATGGATCAGGAACCCGACGAAGGTGATGACGAACAGGAAGACCAGGGAGAGTGAATCCAGCCGGAAGGTAACCGCGATGGCAAGTCCGGCCGTGTTCATCCATTCCCATAGTTTCACGACCGTCGCTCCGGAAGCAGGCGGTGATAACAGGAAATTGATGCCCAGCAGCAGCGTGAGCAGGGCAGGGATCCCGACAGAGCCGGTCCCGACGAGAGCCACGGCCTTCCGGGACAGCCTGCCCCCGAACAGGGCCAGGACCAGGAAGCCGGCAAACGGCAGGATCGGTATGAGGGCCAGCAGGATCTTCATGCGTCTTTCAGCTTGTTTAACTGATCCACATCCACCGATTTATAGTGGTGGTACATCTGCAGGATGATAGCCAGTCCCACCGAGACCTCTGCTGCAGCAACGGCCAGGATGAAGATGAACATAACCTGCCCGTCCACCTGGGCCCAGTGGCTCCCGGCAATGATAAAGATGAGCCCGGCACTGTTGAACATGATCTCCACCGACATCAGCATGAAGATGATATTCCTGCGCACCAGCACGCCCACCAGCCCCAGCAGGAACAGGACCGAGGCAAAGAGGATCTGTATTTCAACCGGGATCGTTACCATGGCAGATTCATTGTATCACTTTTTCATCCGTTTCCGGCACCGCTTCCTTTTCCAGGAAACGGTGGAAGACCTTTTTCTTTTGCCTGCCCAGGTGGTAGGCACCGACAATCCCCGCCAGCAATAGCATCCCCGAGATCTCCACCCCGAGAAGGTACGTGGTGAACAGGGAGATCCCCACCTCCTTCGGAAGGACGATCCGTCCGATGAAAGGTTGCTGCTTCAGCGTGTACAGCATGAATACGAAGTCCAGCAGCAGGATAAATGCCAGCAGGGAGGGGATCACCCACATCCGCGGGTGCATCCATTTCTTTTCCATGCCCTTTTCCTGTCCGATATTCAGCATCATGATCACGAAGATGAACAGCACCATGATAGCGCCGGCATAAATGATCACCTCAAGAGCGGCAATGAAGGGGGCGCCCAGGATATAAAAAATCACGGATATCGAGAGGAGCGACAGGATCAGGAAGAGCAGCGCATGGATCGCATTCCTGCCGGTAATGGCGAGGAAGGTAGAGACCACCGCAACGGCGGCGGCTATGTAAAAGATGATATTCACGGCATCAGGCTTTTTAAATCGACCGGACCCTCTTCGTTGCTTCCGGCACCCTTTTCTTTCACCCCGACCGCCACTCCGGCCACGCGGTAGAAATTATACCCATGGTATTTCCCTTCCCCCCGGATCAGCAGATGCTCCTTCTCATACACCATATTCTGCCGGTTGTACTCTCCCATTTCAAAATCGGGGGTGAGCTGGATGGCATAGGTAGGGCAGGCGTCTTCGCAGAACCCGCAATAGATGCACCGGGAAAAGTTGATCCGGAAGAATTCAGGGTACCTTCTTCCTGCTTCATCCTCCGTGGCCTGGAGCGCAATGCAATCCACCGGGCAGGCGGCGGCGCAGAGGTAGCAGGCTACGCATCGCTCCTGTCCGTCGGGATCCCGGCTGAGAATGATCCGGCCCCGGTACCGGGGAGGCAGGTACGGCTTCTCTTCCGGGTACTGTACGGTCTCCCTTTTATGGAAGGCGTGCAGGAAGGTGTACCAGATGGTTCGGATGATGCTGAACATGTTATTTGATCAATATTAAAATTGCACCGGTGACCAGGATATTCAATAACGCCAGGGGCAGCAGGATCTTCCATCCCACGTTCATCAGCTGATCATATCGCGGCCGCGGCAGGGAAGCCCGCAGCAGGATGAAGAAGCCGATGAAGACCCCTGTTTTTAAAAAGAACCATAACACCGGCGGCAGGAACGAAGGTCCCAGCCACCCGCCGAAAAACAGGATCACGATCAGCGCCGAGATGAGGGTGACGCCCAGATATTCGCCGACGAAGAACATCCCGAACTTCATCCCCGAATATTCCGAATGATACCCCGCCACCAGCTCTCCTTCCGCTTCGGGAATATCGAACGGAAGCCGGTGGGTTTCCGCGATCCCCGCGATCAGGAAGATCACAAACCCAATGAATTGGGGGAATACGAACCAGATATGGCGCTGGGCCTCGACGATCTCCCGGAGGTTGAAGCTGTCGGCCATCATCACCACTCCCATCAGGGAAAGTCCCATGAAGACCTCGTAGGTCAGCATCTGGGCCGACGCCCTCATGGCGCCCAGCAGGGAATATTTGTTATTGGACGCCCACCCGCCCAGCACCACGCTGTAAACCCCCAGCGACGAATTGCCCAGGAAGAAGAGCAGCGCAATATTGGAATCGAAGACATTGAAGCCAGGGGCAAACGGAACCACGGCGAACGTGAGCAGGATCGTGAAGATCAGCACCCCGGGCGCCAGGATAAATACGGCTTTATCGGCAAACGGCGGGATCCAGTCTTCCTTGAAGAAGATCTTGATCATGTCGGCCAGGACCTGCGTAAGCCCGAAGGGTCCCACCCGGTTGGGCCCGTACCGGTCCTGCCATAGCCCCAGCAGCCTGCGCTCCACATAAATCAGCCCTGCGGCTATGGTAAGCACGATCAATAGGACGCCCGCTATGATGAGAGCATAGGTCATGGACTGTTTTGTGTATCGGGTTCAATAATTCGTATGCCGGGATCCCCCCCTTTCAGATGCCCGTCTGGCTCATCCAGGTAGAAATTGATAGCCTGGCAGGAGTTCCAGCCCGGGACCCAGTAAAAAGGCACCAGCGACGAAGGAGGCGATTCTTCCTCACCCTCCATCGTGAAAGTGAAGGGGGTATCCGGATCCTGCGGCGGCGCCGGTTCGCTGACGGCAATATTCGCATTCATCGCGGTACGTCCGCTGTACCGGCTGGTCTGCCGTTTAAGTTTTGAATTCAGCATCCGGTAATCTGCGTCCGGGATATGTTCCCGGATCCCTGCAAAGACCGGGAATGCCTCTGCCATCTCTTTCACGAGTTCATCAAAGGTTTCCCACGGAACCGCATCCGCTATTCCCGACAGCTTGATGATCTCGCCGATCCTTCGCCAGCTTTCCTTAACTGAGTTTCCCTGCGGGAACACCTGGTAAAAACGCTGCGCCCGCCCTTCATGGTTCACCAGGGTGCCTTCCGACTCCGCAAAGGTACCTGCCGGTATCACGATATCCGCTTTCCCGGTACTTTCATTCTCCCGGTAATGAAGCACGACGACCTGCCTGCACCGGTCGAAGAGTTGATCCATTTCTTCCTTTTCAAATCTCTCATACAGGTCATTTTCCAGGATAACAAGGGTGTCTGTGTTTCCCTGGCGGATCCTTTCCGCAGCCTCTTTAAACGGCCGGGGATCCATTAATCCCAGCCCCAGCGTATTGCTTTCGGGAAACAGGATGGATAGATTCGTTTTCTTTCCCGCCGGGGATAACGATTCCGCCACGGCCGCGGCTGCTTTCAGGATACCCGTCGACCCGGACCCGGTCCCCGTTATAATCAGAGCGTTCGAGGCTTCCGTCAGTGCGGCAGCGATCTTTCCCGCCAGCTCCCGGCTTCCCGTTTTGAGTTCTTGGCTCTTCGCCGGTTGTTTTTTTATCAGGGCGGCCACGGCGGATCCGATTCCGGCGATCTCTTCCGGGGAACCCCGGAAGATGTCTGTGGCGATCTCATCCAGGGAGGTCGCTTCCGGGGTCAATAGGAACACCGGGCTTCGCTGATCCTGGATCCGGTCCCTGACAGCGGTATCCTGCCATTCATGAATTCCCGACCGCACTGCTTTTCCGACCGGTACCGTACGGGCTGCCTGCCGGACGGCAAGTGCAGCCATCGGAACGATTTTCTGAATATCCTCCCCGAGGATCAGAACGGCATCGGCTTTTTCTATTTCCTTTAATGAAGGGGAATGTGTTTTCCCGTTTTGCAGGATACTGACAGCCAACCGTACCTTTTCATCTTCCTCTGCCGCCAGACCGGCATAGAAATTTTCTTCCCCGACCAGCCTGTGCAGGGCAAAGTTCGCTTCCAGGGAGGCTTCCGGGGAGCCGATGCCGATCACATTTTTCCCGGGAGAAAAAGCCGTGGCAAGAACAGAATTTATAGTCTCTTCCCCGGCATCCTGCTGGGGCTTTTCTTTGGATGTCCTCAGCAAAAACTTGCGGAGCCGGTTTTCATCGTTCACGAATTCATACCCGAACCTGCCGCGGTCGCAAATGAAATACCCGTTCACGGAACCGTTGTACCGGCTCAGGACCCGGCGGAGCGTACCATAGCGCTCCCCGAGGATGAGGTTGCATCCTGCGCTGCAGTGAGGGCAAACGGAGGGGGCATAGGTCAGATCCCATTTGCGGGTATAATGTTCCCGGAGGGTCTTGTCGGTGAAAACACCGGTGGGGCAAACTTCCACCAGGTTCCCGCTGAATTCGCTTTCCAGCTTTCCTTCTTCGAACCTTCCGAAATAGACATGATCGTGGGATCCGAACACCCCGAAGTCCTTTCCGCCGGCATAATCCCGGTAAAACCGCACGCACCGGTAGCACTGGATGCAGCGGTTCATTTCGTGATTGATGAACGGACCGAGATACTGATTGCGATAGGTGCGTTTCCGGAAGGTGGTGCGACGGTAGTTGTGGCCGGTCATGACCGTCATATCCTGCAGGTGACATTCCCCACCCTCGTCGCAGACAGGGCAATCGTGCGGATGGTTCAGCATCAGGCCTTCGATAATGCTCTTGCGGAAGGCCCTGGCTTCCGGATCCTCAATGGAAATGATCATGCCCTCTGTCACCGGCTCCATGCACGACATGACGATCCTTCCTTTCTTATCGTTCGCATCCTTGAATTTCTTCACCGCGCATTGCCGGCAGGCCCCGACGGAGCCCATGGCCGGGTGATAGCAGAAATAAGGCAGATCGAAGCCCAGTGCCAGACAGGTTTCCAGCAGGTTCCTGCCGGGAGTCACCTCGTAAGACTTTCCATCGATCTGTAGGTTCACCTTCATGACTTCCAGGGGCAGCGTTTTTCGTGAATATGTCTTAAAAAGTCATCCATAAAATACTTCAGTCCGCTTTGCAGCGGTTCAGCAGCCCCGGGGGCATGGGCGCAGAAGGTATTGCCGGGGCCCATATAGGCGGCCTGGTGCTTCAGGATATCGAGCTGCTCTTCGGTCCCTTCTCCTCGTTCTATCGCCAGGAGGATTTTTTCCACCCAGGGAAGCCCTTCGCGGCAGGGGGTGCACCACCCGCAGCTTTCGAGGGCGAAGAACCGTTCAATATTATGCAGCAGTGCGACCGGGCAGGTCTTATCATCCAGGATGATCATGGTGGCCGTTCCCAGCCGGCTGCCTACGGAGGGCATCGAGGCAAAATCCATCTTTACATCCAGGTGATCCTCCGTGACAAAATCAGTGGAAGCTCCCCCCGGGATCACTCCCCGCAGGCGGTATCCTTCCGACATCCCGCCGGCATAGTTGTCAATGACTTCCCGCATGGTAATGCCGAGAGGCAATTCCCAGAGCCCGGGTTTCTTCACATGACCGCTTACCCCGAAGATCTTGGTGCCCCCCTCGCCGGTCAGGCTGAGTCCTTTGAACCATTCCGGGCCTTTTTCCACGAGGTGCGGGATCCAGGCGAGCGTCTCTACATTATTCACCACGGTGGGTTTGCCGAAAAGCCCGCTCAGGGCAGGGAAGGGCGGCTTGGCCCGCGGAATCCCCCTCTTTCCTTCCAGGGAATTGATCAGGCCGGTCTCTTCCCCGCAGATATACCTGCCGGCACTGGTGTGAACGAACAGATCCAGGTTGAATGCAGTTCCCAGGATATTCTTACCCAGGTAACCGCTCTCATAGGCTTCGGCAATGGCTTTCTTCAGGATGGCTTCTGATTTCTTATAGGCCCACCGGATGAAAATGAAAGCTTTTTCCGCCTCAATGGCATAGGCGGCGATGATCATCCCGGCGATCAGCTGGTGGGGATTGCCCTCCATGAGGTACCGGTCCTTGAATGTTCCCGGCTCCATCTCATCCGCATTGCAGATCAGGTATTTTGGCCGGGGCGCCTCTTTCCCCATCGGGACAAAGCTCCACTTGAGGCCGGTAGGAAACCCGGCTCCGCCACGTCCCAGCAAATTGGAAGCCTTGACCAGTGCGGTGATCTCCGCGGGTTGCATTTTTTTCAGGGCCTTTTCCACGCCCCGGTATCCCCCTGCCTTCACGTATTCCTTCAGGGAAAGGGGGGCTTCGCCGTCTTTTATATGTTGCGTCAGGGGCGTTTCCATCTATTGGTATTTCTCCAGCAATTCGTCTATCTTTTGTATCGTAAGTTCGTGGTACAGCTCGTCATCGATCATCAGGGAAGGGGCATGATCGCAGTCGCCCAGGCAGGAGATCGGCAGCAAGGTGAATCGCCCGTCGGGCGTGGTTTCCCCGAACCGGATCCCCAGTTTATTCACCAGGTGATCGTACAACCGCTCGTATCCCATGATCATGCAGCTTAGGCTGTCGCAAAGAAGGATCACATGACGGCCCACCGGATACCGGTAGATCCTGCTGTAGAAAGTGGCCACCCCTTCCACTTCCTCGGCGGGAGCCCCGATGAAATCCGATACTTCCCGAACCGCTTCATCCGAAACCCAGCCCCGGTGCTTCTGAACGATCTTCAGGGCATCCAGGCATACTGCCTTCAGGTAAGGGTACTGCTTGGCCTCTTCCAGTATTTCGTGTTTCTCCTTTTCGCTCAGCATCGGGTCAGTCTGTTTAACGGTCCAGGTCCGCCAGCACAAAATCCATCGCTCCCAGGATGGCCAGCAGGTCGGGTATCGTATATCCTTTGGCGATCAGCGGCAGCATCTGAATATTCGGGAAGGACGGCGTCCGGATCCGGGAGCGGTAGGCGGAACTACCGCCGTCGCTGACCAGGTAATATCCGTTGCTTCCTTTTGCCGCTTCGATCGGCACCATCGCCTCCCCGGCGGGAATGACCGGTCCCCAGGTCACTCCCAGGAAATGAGTGATCAGGGTCTCGATATCCTGCATGGTTTTTTCCTTCCGGGGCGGGGTCGCCAGCGGGTGGTCCGATTTATAGGGTCCCGGGGGCATACGGTCGATGCACTGCTGAATGATCCGGAGGCTTTGCCGCATCTCCTCCATCCTGATCACGGCGCGGTCGAAGCAATCGCCTTTACTTCCCAGCGGAATATCGAATTCAAACTGATCGATCCCCGAATACGGTCTTTTCTTCCGGTAATCGAAATTGCATCCCGTGGAGCGAAGTCCCGATCCCGTGATCCCCCAATCTATCGCTTCTTTTTCGGTAAATACCCCGATCCCGACCGTCCGTGCTTTAAAGATCCCGTTCCGGATCACTACTTTATCATACTCTTTGAGCCTTTTGGGCAGGTAGTTCACAAACGATTGCACCATTTCCTTCCATCCATCGGGTAGATCATCCGCGACCCCCCCGATGCGGAACCAGTTGGGGTGCATCCTCCCGCCGGTAATGGCAGAGATGATATCGAAAGCCCTTTCCCGGTCGTTGAAGGTGTAAAACACCGGCGACATCTGCCCCATATCCTGTGCGAAGGTCCCGAGCCATACCAGGTGGCTGATGATCCGGAATAATTCCGTGAGCATGATCCGGATCACCCGGGCGCGGTCGGGTACCGGAATTCCCGCCAGCTTCTCCACCGACAGCAGGTAGGCCAGGTTGTTCATCACTCCCGAGAGGTAATCGATACGGTCCGTGTAAGGAATGAAGGTATGCCAGGATTGCCGTTCTCCCATCTTTTCCGCTCCGCGATGATGGAACCCGATATCGGGAACCACGTCCACGATATCTTCGCCGTCGAGCTGCAGGACCAGCCGCAGCAACCCGTGAGTGCCCGGGTGCTGGGGGCCGATATTCAGGAACATGAAATCGGAATCCTCGCTTTGACGTTTTAACCCCCATTCCTCCGGCTTGAACCTGAGCTCTTCGTCTTCCATTTCCCTGCGCAGGTTGTCCAGCCTGAAGGGGCCGGATTCCGTGGCGCGGGCCGGGTGTTCCTTTCTCAGCGGATGGCCCTTCCAGGAACGGGGCATCAGGATCCGCCGCAAGTTGGGATGACCTTTGAAGGTTAGCCCGAACATGTCAAAAGCTTCGCGCTCGTACCAGTTGGCGCAGGGCCAGAAATCGGAGATGCTCAAGGCTTCCGGGTATTCTCCGGTTAACGGAGACTTCACACGAAGGTCTTCATTCCTTCCCAGGGAAGTAAGGTGATACACCAGGGTAAAGTCGGATGCGGGTTGACCGCTGCGCCGGGAACGTTTCCGCTCGTCGATGGCGCTCAGGTCATAAAGCAGGTTATACGGATCGGGAATCTCAATTTTAAGATGCTTCAGGACTTTCCGGATATTCTCCTGGCTGATCCAGAGCGTTGGGGTCTCATCCGCGGTTTGCTGTTCCGACTGAATGACCGCTTCCCCGAATTTCTGCTTTATGAGGGTCGATACCGGAATCTTCTCCATGACTTATCTGCTTCCTTCGTTAACCGGTCAAACTTCATTCATAGGCCGGATCTTCCCCATTTTCATCCGTTCTTCCGACTTTTTATCCCGCTGGCTGGGCTGATGATGGCGGGTTAAAATGCCCTGTGGACCTACCACCCAGCTCAGGGGCCGTTGTTCGGTGCTGATCGCCTGCCGCAGCAGCAGCAACCCTTCCAGGAAGGCATCCGGCCGCGGGGGGCAGCCCGAAACATATACATCCACCGGGAGGAATTTATCCACCCCCTGCACCACGCTGTAGATATCATACATGCCTCCCGAATTGGCACAGGAACCCATGGAGATCACCCACCGGGGCGCCATCATCTGCTCATGGAGACGCTGGATGATCGGGGCCATCTTGATGAAAACGGTCCCGGCAATGACCATTAAATCCGCTTCCCTGGGGGTTCCGCGGATCACTTCGCCCCCGAAGCGGGCAATATCGAACCGGCTGGTGATGGACGTGGCCATCTCCACGAAACAGCAGGAAAGGCCGAATGCAAAAGGCCAGACGGAATTTTTCCTGCCCCAGTTGATCATATCGTCGAGCCGTGTGAAAAGGACCGACCTCTTCACGGCATCATCCGGTGAATTGCCTTCCGGGAACAGGTTCCCGGCTCCCGGCCGATGCAGATCTGCATTCATGGATTCCCCGGTTTTTGTTTCAGTATCTTTTTCCCGTTGGGTCCGAAATTCAGGGCCCCGATCCCCAGCTCATACAGCAGGACTGCGATCAGGATGAGGATGAACACGGAAACCCCGAGATACCCCGGGAGTCCCAGGTCGCGGAACGATACGGCCCATGCGATCACAAAGGCCGCGTCGAGGTCGAAGATCACAAAGAACATCGCGATCAGGTAAAAATGCGAAGAGAAACGCAGGCGGGCGCTTCCGGTATGAGGAATGCCGGATTCGTAGGGTTCCCCGGTGGTCTTTTCCTCATGGCGCTCCCCGAGGATATAGGATAAGCCGATCATTACCCCGACAATGGCAAATGCAGCGATCGCATATACCAGAAACGGCCAGAAGTAAATGGTCTGTACAAGAAGAATCATAAACAGGAATTACATCGCGTACCGGACCTACGATTCCCCGTCAAAGGGGTAATTCAATTTTTGGTAAAGATATATAAGAAAATGTATGCCTACAATAAAATTTTTGACCGGGTTTCCATTTCATATTTATCATGGTTACTATGTTTCCTTCCGGTTCCCGGACAAGAAATTTTTAGATACTTTTGACGGCATGAATGCCATGCCGCTGGTCCTTACCGCCCTTGCCGTTTTCACCCTGGCTTACCGTTTTTATTATGGATTTGTATCTGCGCGGGTGCTTACCTTTGATGATACCATCGCCACTCCGGCCACAAAATTCTATGACCGGCAGAATTATTACCCCATTAAAAAGTGGGTGCTGTTCGGCAATCATTTTGCCGCCATCGCCGGGGCAGGTCCGCTGATCGGCCCGGTGCTGGCCTGCCAGTTCGGGTATTTTCCCGGCTTCCTGTGGATGCTGCTGGGCGCGGTGCTGGCCGGATCGATGCACGATGTCGTCATCCTGGCGGCCTCGGTACGACACGATGGAAAGTCCCTGGCGGAGATCGCACGGATCGAGCTGGGAAAGCTTACCAGCGGGGTGACCGCTTCACTGGCCACTTTCCTGATCATCATCGTCAGCCTGGCGGGGCTCGGCATGGTCGTGGTGAATGCACTGTCGGAAAGCTCCTGGGGGACCTTCACCATTGCCTCCACCATACCTATCGCGATCTTAATGGGTTTTTGGATGTTCCGTTTCCGGAAAGGCAAAACCGTGGAAGCCACGATCCTGGGAACTATCCTGTTGCTGCTGGCAGTGGTTCTCGGTAAATATGTGCCGGGATCGGCGTTTGGTTCCTGGTTCTCTTTCAGCCACAAGACCCTTACCCTGTTATTGTGCGGCTACGGATTCCTGGCCTCCGTGCTGCCGGTCTGGATCCTTCTTTCACCGAGAGGATATTTAAGCTCCCTCATGAAGCTGGGTGTGGTCGGCCTCCTGGCGATCGGGGTGATCATGGTGGCGCCCACTCTTAAAATGCCGGCATTTACCCCGTTCATCCGGGGAGGCGGACCGGTCATTCCCGGCACGCTGTTCCCGTATCTGTTCATTACCATCGCCTGCGGAGCCATCTCGGGCTTTCACTCCCTCATCGGTTCCGGGACCACCCCGAAAATGATCATGACGGAGTCCCATATCAGGCCGATCGCCGTGGGAGCCATGCTTTCGGAAGGCGTGGTAAGCATCATGGCATTGATCGCCGCTGCCAGCCTGTTCCCGCTGGATTATTTCCAGATCAATGTCTCGCCCGAGAAGTTTGCAGCCATCCTGCCCCAGCTGAAAGCAATGGGATTTACGCAGAGCGATCTCGGCAATCTCAGCCAGGCGGTCGGGGAAAAAGTGATCGGCAGGACCGGAGGAGCGGTATCGCTGGCACTGGGTATGGCCCAGATCTTCTCAAAGATCCCCGGGATGAACGCCCTCATGTCGTACTGGTATCATTTTGCCATTATGTTCGAGGCCTTGTTCATCCTCACGACCATTGATGCCGGCACCCGGGTGGCGCGGTATATCCTGCAGGAAAATATCGGCAAGATCTACAAGCCGTTCGGGCGGGAGCACTGGCTGCCTGCCAACCTGCTTATCAGCGGGGTGGTGGTCTTTTTCTGGGGATACTTCATCTATACCGGTAGCGTCGCAACGATCTGGCCGATGTTCGGCACCGCCAACCAGATGCTCGCCGGGATCGCACTGGCCGTGGGGACCTCCTATATCATCAATAAGGGAAAAGCCAGGTACGCCTGGGTGACCCTGGTGCCCATGGCGTTTATCCTCGCCGTTACTTTCACGGCCGGGATCCAGAATATCAGGGGAATTTATATCCCGCAACTGGCCCAGCCCGGGACGTTTGTACAGGGAATCATTAATCTCATCCTGACTGCACTGATCATGCTCAGCGTAATAATAATCCTGAAAGATGCAATACCGGGATGGGTTTCAGCGATAAAAAGGCAACGGGTACTTAATCCTCCTTTGTGAAACACTAAATCGACCGTATGAACTCTTCTGAAAAAATGATCCGCCTGGGAAAATCAGACCTAAGGGTCTCCCCGATCGGACTGGGTTGCTGGCAGTTCAGCAAGAAAAACAATTTTGCGGGCAGGTTCTGGCCCTTCCTGGAAGATGATGAAATCAAATCTATCGTCAGAACTTCGTTGGAAGGAGGGATCAATTGGTTTGATACGGCTGAGCTTTATGGCAACGGAGCCTCGGAACGATCTCTTTCAAGAGCACTCCGGGAGCTGGGTAAGCAACCCGGGGATGTGACCATTGTCACCAAGTGGTGGCCGATGTTCCGCATGGCCGGAAGCCTGATCACCACGATGGATCAGAGGCTGGCTGCCCTGGATCCGTTCCCCGTCGACCTTCACCTGGTTCACCAGCCATACGGATTTTCCGGCGTTAGGGAAGAAATGGAAGCCATGCTGAAACTGATCGCCTCCAAAAAAATACGGTATGCCGGGGTCAGCAATTTTTCCGCCGCACAGATGCGGACCGCCTGGGAAACATTGGATAAAGCGGGGGCCCCGCTCGTCGTGAATGAGGTTCGTTACAGCCTGCTGGACCGCCGTATCGAATCCAACGGGATCCTTCAGACCGCACAGGAGCTGGGTATTACGCTGATCGCTTATTCCCCGCTTGCCCAGGGATTGCTGACCGGTAAATTCCATGATCATCCCGAACGGGTGAAGGAAACCGGGTTCCGGAAATATTCGCTGCAATTCCAAAAATCAGCCCTGGAAAAAAGCCGTCCGGTCATCGATCTGGTGAAGCAGCTAGGCCTGAAATATAATGTTACCCCCACCCAGATCGCGCTCAACTGGCTGATCAACCATCACGGAGAAACCGTCGTCGCCATACCCGGGGCTACAAAAGAATCCCAGGCAGCTCAAAATACCGGTGCCCTGAAATTCACTCTTTCAGAGGAAGACCTGGCTTTGCTGGATAAACGAAGTGAGCGATTTAAATAACCGGGGTTAAGGTTCTTCCGGATTTACTTCTTCAGCTTGATCAACCCGTGCTGGACCCAGTCGGCATAAATATCTTCCGAGATCCGGGTGGATATCTGATCAACATATTTGGGATCGGTGACGGATATTTCAGCCGTCCAGATTGCGTCCTTTGATTCTTTGGTATACAGGTTGGCTTTCAGGTTGACAACCGAAGTGGTGGTCCAGTATCCCCCGGTCGCTACTCCGCCTCCGTAGTAACCGCCGCCCCAGTAAGGTCCGCCCCAATAGCCTCCCCATCCCCCCGCATAGTACGTCGGAGGAACATACTCCTGGGTTTTGTCGGTCCCTTTGTAAATGAAGATCAGCACTGCATCCGCCCCGATGCTGTCAATTTTTTTCTTGATATCATCGATCGGATATTTGATCGTTGGATTAAGGAAGTCAAGTGAACCGATGGTTTTCAATCCCTTGGAATTGAAATAAGTTGTCATCGACTGCTCGAACGGCCTGATATTCTCCAGCTTCTGGAATAACGGGATGAT
>DATJQF010000223.1:0-3852 GCA_035505995.1 Bacteroidales bacterium | reverse complement strand
ATGTTTTGAATCCAGCCTGCAAACGAGATCGCCATGAAGACGATCCCGATGCCGGTGACGATGAGCGTGGTCAGCAACCCGAAAAAGAAAAACAGCACTCCTGCGGCAGCCATCACCGGCCAGTAGGTCTGCTCGGGCACTTCCTGCGGAACGGCCGGCCGGGCCTCTGCATCCTCAATTTTACGGTCGTCATCTTTCTCTTCCATATTCCGGTCATTCGGTTTCAGTTCCCTGTTGTTCCTCCGGGATCGCCGGTTGCCTGAACCATTTGAACAGCAGGATCATGATATAGGTCACATAGATTGTGCAGGCCGGCACCCACATCACCAGCCCCCCTGCCTGCTGGTCGGCCGCCGGGCTCAGTCCCCACAGAAATCCCTCCTGCCGCGCCATTCCCTGCGCCGGTTCCGGAGCATATACCCGGGCATAAAGGAGATCGGGCGAAAACGAAAGAAAGATCCCCAGCACGGTGCATCCCACACAGCCCAGAAAAAGGTAAACCACTGACCCCAGTGCGGGGAGCCGGACCTCCTTCACGGGAGCGAAGACGGGCCAGATGAACAGGATCCCGGCTGCCAGGAGGGAAACCAGGTGGATGAAATGCAACACGGGGTTGTTCTTCATCGCAACAAACAGGACAGGGACATGCCAGAGCCACATTGTGCCGATCCCCGCGATCCAGGCGAAAAGCCGGAAACCGGGGCTAACCAGGATCTTTTTCATTCCCGGTTTCAGCACCAGCCTTTCCAGTGCCGGGGATCCCGAGCCGGCGACCAGCAGCGGCGGGACGATCAGCAGCAGGGTGATATGCTGGATCATATGCGCCGTGAACAGGGCATGATGGCCGATCGCATCGAGGGGCGATACCGTCACTGCCAGTAACAGGAGCAATCCGCAAAAGAACCAGATGCTCTTTCGCGTCAGGTGCCCTTTGCAAAATGCAAGGTGCAGCACCGCCAGTATCAGGGCCACCGTGATCATCGGCCAGTTGAAGGTCCATTGTCCGCTCATCGATCCCATATCTTCAAACGATTGCCCCGATATATACGATACTGAAAATAAACACCCAGACGGCATCCACAAAATGCCAGTACAGGGAGACCGAATCGAACATCACCGACCGGACCACCCTGAAATTCCCGCCCAGGGCCAGGCCGATCATCATCAGCTGCAGGAGCAGTCCTCCCGCGACATGAAGGCCGTGAAACCCGGTGAGGGTGAAAAACGAGGAACCGAACACATTCCGGCTGATGGTGACATCCTGGTGGATCAGCCGGGAATATTCCATCCCCTGTCCGGAAATGAACACGGTTCCCAGGATAACCGTCAGGACCAGCCAGCCGATCATTCCGCGCCTGCTGCCTTGTTTGATCCGGCGCGAAGCCATCTCCATGGTAAAGCTGCTGGAGAACAGGAACAGGGTGAATACGGCGGTCTTTTTAAAGTCGAGGTACTGGGCGGTGGCATCCAGCTTACCCCCCGGATGGGTGTAATACACGTAAGCGATGATCAGCGCCAGGAAGAAGAATGCTTCCGATCCGATGAAAATGAGCATGCCGGTTTTGTTCCTGTTCATGGCTTCCGGGTCTTCTTGTTTCTTTTCCAGTCAGGATCCTCCGGGTGGGCCAGGTCCCATAAGGGCCGGCGGCTGCGGACAAAAGGCACTGTGCCGAAATTCTTCAGCGGCGGGGGCGACGGCGCGTACCACTCCAGGGTCCATGCCTCCCACGGATTGTTCCCCGCTTTTTTCCCGGATCTCAGGCTCACGAAAATATTGATCAGGAACAGGATGAAAGAGGAGAAGAAGATGAAGGCGCACGCGGTAGAGAACAGGTTGAGCGACCCCAGGTAAGGAAGGTCGGGATAGGTGAACACCCTGCGGGGCATCCCGAGGAGCCCCAGGAAATGGAAGACAAAGAAAGTGCCGTTAAATCCGATGAAGAACAGCCAGAAATTCCATTTCCCCAGTTTCTCGGAGAGCATCCTGCCCGTGATCTTCGGGAACCAGTAGTAGGCCCCGGCCATCCCCCCCGTGAGGGAGGCGCCGATAAATACATAGTGAATATGGGCCACCACGAAGTAGGTATCGGTAAGCCGCCAGTCGATTGGCACCAGGCCGAAGCCAACGCCGCTCAACCCTCCTATGGTGAAATCGATGAGCAGGGCGAGAGCAAAGAGCATGGAAGTGGTCAGCCTGATCTTGCCGCCCCACAGGGTGGCCGCCCAGTTGAAGATCTTCACGCCGGTGGGCACCGCGATGAGGATGCTGGAAGCGGCGAAGAATGCATTGACGGGCGTGCTTAACCCGACGGCAAACATGTGATGCGCCCAGACGCCGAAGGAAAGCAAGGCGATGGCTACGGAAGATGCCGCGACAAAATCATACCCGAAGATCGGCTTGCGGGAAAAAACCGGGATCACCTCGGAAATGATCCCGAAGGCAGGCAACGCGAGGATATACACTTCGGGATGTCCGAAGGTCCAGAACAGGTGCTGCCACAGCAACGCAGATCCCCCCGTGGAGGCGGTAAAAAAATGAGCATCGAGCAGCCGGTCGGTGAGCAGCATGAATAACCCTGCATTCAGCACGGGGAAAGCGGCCAGCATGAGGAAGGAGTTGACGAACACCATCCACACGAACAGGGGAAGCCGGTTCATCGACAATCCCGGCGCCCGGTATTTCAGGGTGGTCACGATGAAGTTCAGGGCGGCGCCGATCGTCCCGATCCCCATGAGGAGCACGCTGATCGCCCAGTAATCGACTCCCTGGGTGGAACTGAAATACTTCTCGCTCAGCGGGGCATAGCTGAACCATCCCACATTGGGAGCGCCTCCCGCGAACGGACTGAGATACAGCAGGAGTCCACCGAAAAGAAAGATCCAGAAGCTGAAGGCGTTGAGGCGGGGAAACGCCATCTCGTTGGCGCCGATCATCAGCGGAAGGAAATAGGTGGCAAAACCCGTAAGCATGGGGGTAAGCACCAGGAAGATCATGGTAGTCCCGTGAACGGTGAAGATCTGGTTATAGACTTCCGGGGATAAAAACGTATTTTCGGGCCTCATCAGCTGGATCCGCATCAGCAGGGCTTCGGAAAAGCCCATCAGGAAGAAGGCGACCGCGGTGAGAAGGTACAGGATCCCGATCATCTTATGGTCGACCGTCGCCACCCATTGCAATAGTCCGTTTGCGGTTTTCAGGCCGGGCAGCGGTCCGGAACTTTCGGGGATGGGAATCCTGAGTTTCATTTTAATCCCTCCAGATACGTAACAAGGCAGGTTAATTCGTCCTCATTCAGTTTAAAATCGGGCATTCGCGCACCGGGCTTCACTTTCTGCGGATCTTTCATCCAGCGCGTCATGTTTTCAGGGGTATTGGTCAGCACCCCGGCCCCCAGGGTTTCCCGGGACGCCACATGGCTCAGCTCCGGACCTATATGGGATTGCGCCGGGGTACCGGCGATCGCATGACACCCGGAGCAGGCCTTCCCCAGGAAGATCCGGGCGCCGGCTTCCCCGATGGAGTCGGCCGGGACCGGGGGAGGATGCTTTTGTTCCCGGAGCCACCGGTCGAAATCTTCCGGCACTTGTGCGATCACACGGATCCGCATCCAGGCGTGTTCCCCTCCGCAATATTCATTGCAGGAGCCTGCAAAAGTGCCGGGGCGGTCGGCCTCGATCCATAAAAAATTTGATTTGCCGGGAATGGCATCCATCTTCCTTCCCAATTCGGGAACCCACCAGTCGTGAATGACGTCCGCCGATTCAATCTGCAGCAGGAGCTGCCGGCCCACCGGGATATGGAGTTCATTGGCCGTGACGACCTGATCCCGGAGATATCGCAGGTCCCACCAC
>DATJQF010000222.1:0-4609 GCA_035505995.1 Bacteroidales bacterium | reverse complement strand
GGCAGATGTCGAAAGCGATCCTTTTCCCTTTTTCTTCAAAGGAAATATTGGCGAATCCGCCCAGGTTGAGGCAGTAATCGAATTCCGGGAACAGCAGGCGGTCGCCTACGGGTACCAGGGGCGCACCCTGTCCCCCGAGGTTCACATCCAGGGAACGGAAGTCGCAGACAACCGGCAGGCCGGTCACCGCGGCGATCGCCGATCCCTTCCCGATCTGGAGGGTAAAGTGCTTTTCGGGGCGGTGAAAAACGGTATGTCCGTGCGAAGCGATGAAGTCCGGCCTGATTTTGTTCCGGCGTATAAAATCCGAGACAAGCCTGCCAAGCAAAAAACCGTATTCCGTATCCGCCTCGGTCAGCTTTTGACCTGGCGCATTTACCAGGGAAGCAAGCCGCTCAAGCCATTCCCCGGAGTAGGGGACCGTCTCCGCCAGGACCAGCTCATACTGCCACTTTGACGGTTCTTTCCTGAACCTGCAAAAGGCAATGTCCAATCCGTCGAGCGACGTGCCGGACATGAGGCCGATCACGGAATAAACAAATTCACCTCCCGGCCCCCTCTCCTGGGAAGACAGGGGGAAAGATCTCTTTGATCGTTCGTCCGACATATCAATTTTCTTTAATGCTCCCTTCTCTTTCCAAGGGAAGGGGTGCAGCGGATGAGTTTATAGCACTTCCATCACTTTTTCCAGCTTCATTCCCCTGGATCCCTTGACCAGGATGGAAGCGCCTTCCGGCTGGTGATGCTCAAACCACAGCCGTGCCAGGTCGCTGTCCTGGAAACAGTGCCATTCCCTTTTCACATTCAGCCGCGTGAAGACCGGTCCCACGAGGTAAACCTTTTCCAGCTTCTTTTCTGCCAGAAGCTCCAGGATTGCATTATGCTCGGTGTCGGTCTCCTTCCCCAATTCCAGCATATCGCCCAGGATCACCATCTTGTCCGCGAAGGCAGATGCGGTGAAATTCTCGATCGCGAGCCGCATGCTGTCGGGGTTGGCATTATAGGCATCCATGACCAGGAGGTTCCTGCCGCTCTCCTTCACCTGGGACCGGTTATTGGCCGGCGCATAATTCTCGATCGCCTCCCTGATCAAGGCCGGATCCACTTTGAAGAAGATCCCTACGGAGGCCGCTGCCAGGATATTCAGTGCATTGTAGCTGCCGAACAGCTTCGAATCAACCTTCCATGACCCTTTACCCGAACGGAATTCCATTGAAACGGAAGGCAGCGACTTTGTAACGGATCCCGTTACTTCCGCACGGCCGGACAACCCGTAAGTGAATCTCTGCAGCCCTTCCGAATGCTCTGTCAGAAGCGGATCGTCGGCATTCAGGAATACCATGCCCTTGCGTTCCCGGATATAGCGGAATAGCTCGGTCTTGGTCCGGACGACCCCCTCGAAGCCATTGAATCCTTCCAGGTGAGCTTTCCCGATATTGGTGATCAGGCCGTATCCGGGATCGGCGATCCGGCAAAGGAAATCGATCTCGCCCGGGTGATTAGCGCCCATCTCAATAACGGCGATCTCTGTTTCTGTATCGATCTGAAGCAGCGTGAGGGGTACGCCGATGTGGTTATTCAGATTCCCCCCGGTGGCAACGACCCGGTATCGTTTCGCCAGCACTTCCCGCATCAGCTCCTTGGTGGTGGTCTTCCCGTTGGTCCCTGTGACGGCCAGGACCGGGATACTGAATTTCTTCCGGTGACAGGCGGCCAACTGCTGCAGGGATTCCAGGGCATCCTTCACCAGGAGGTGCCGGTCATCCTTCTGAAAGGCAGGTTCGTCTATTACGGCGAACGCCGCACCGCTTTCCAGTGCCCCGGAAGCGAACTCATTCCCGTTGAAATGATCTCCTTTCAGGGCAAAGAAGATCGAACCGGGAAGGATATTCCGGCTGTCGGTGCACACCCGCGGATGTTCGAGGAACAGCTGATAAAGTGTCTCAGTGGTCATTCGGTAACAGGTAGCCGGGTACAAAATAAATAAAAAAACCCCGTTCCCTGGAAGAAACGGGGCTTTCCTTATATAATATCCGCTTTATTTACCCGGTATGGAGCTGCCGACGCGGGTCATGGCGCAACGGAAACCGATGCAGTCCGAAGATTCATTTTCATCCAGGAACCTTCTCTGGCCGGGGCTCATGAAATAAGCCGGGTCTTTCCAGTTGCCGCCCTTATATACCCGGGCGTGGTCGGTGATCAGCGAAGAAACGCCATACTGGTACATCAGGTTGGTGGTGGAGGTATCTTTCGGGGCATTCAGCCAGTCATCGGAAATGGTCGAGGCATAGTCGCCGTCGAGGTAGTTGATGTTATCGGCGCTGCGGTAATTTTTCCGTCCCATCGACTCGGCGGTGGTCACGTCGCGGTATTTCATATGCCCCAGGCTGTCTTTTTCAGCTAAAAACCCTTCCGCATCCCGGACCGGGGTCTTGAATACATTTCCGCGGAAAGGATGCAGATCCGACATATACATGGAGTTCATCGGGCGGTACACATCCATCACCCATTCGCTCACATTACCGGCCATGTTATACAGTCCGTAGTCGTTGGGGAAGTAGGATCCGCACGGTGCCGGGATATCGGCGCCGTCGTTGAGGTTGCCTGCCAGGCCCATATAGTCCCCCTGACCCCTGCGGAAGTTATCCATGAAGCTTCCGTAATATCTTGATTCGCTGGTCCGTACATAATTCCCGTTCCAGGGATAGATCCTTTTTTCCACCACCCTTTCATAGATGGTGTTGCCGATCAGCCCGAAGGCCGCATATTCCCATTCCGCTTCGGTCGGGAGGCGGTATTTCGGCAGCAGGATCCCGTCTTCCATCTTCACTTTCCGGGTGCCGGTCCCGTTCGGATTCAGGTCGGGGAGAGGATGATCGACCAGGCCTTCATACTGTCCGGCCAGGTACGCTTCGGTATTGAAATTATTTTCATTCTTCTGGGAAGGATCCATGGCCAGGATGCCTTTCTTGATGAGGAGCATTTCATTGACGCGATCGGTGCGCCAGGCGCAGTAATCGTTGGCCTGCACCCAGGATACGCCCACCACCGGGTAGTTGCGGTAGGCGGGATGGCGGAAATAATATTCCACAAGCGGCTCGTTATAAGCCAGCTTGTCGCGCCACACGAGGGTATCGGGCAATGCTTTCCGGTACACCCCCGGGTAGTCGGTTCCGTATACCCGGTTCAGCCAGTACAGGTACTCGAGGTAATCCAGGTTACGGACTTCGGTTTGATCCATATAAAAGCTGGCTACGGTCGCCCTCCTCGGCTGGTTGTTCCAGTCATACATCACATCATCCTGCACCAGTCCCATGGTGAAGGTGCCTCCTTCAATGAAGACCAGCCCGGGGCCGGTCTGTTGCTCGATATACGGCCGGACTTCAAATCCGCCGTTTTTCGGGTTGTTGTAATCCCAACCGGTGGTTGATGAAGCCTGCTTTTTACAGGAAACCATCAGCATGGCAACGAGGGCCAGTGCAGCGAAGGGAAGAATCTTACGGAACTTCATGAGGTTGAAATTTTGTAATATATAACTAAAAACGTGGGCATTTTATTGCTTTGATATGCCTTCTTTTTTCAACGCAGGGAAATTGCCAGGAAGCGGATACCTCATGCGCACCCCCCGAAACCTTGGCCAGTCTCGAGATAGTGACGTCATAGCTGTACCCCACCTGCAGGTTCTTGTAATGGACCCCGATCATCGGGATGACGGCATCCGCATTCTCAAAATTATGGCGGAACCACAGACCGGCAACGAACGGATCCACCGTCAGGTACAATCCCAGGTTCAGTTGGTGGAACTTGAACTGCTGCTGGTACAGCACGTTGGGAGAAATTGAGAATTCCCGGTCCTCGTTCCCCGTGCCGGGCTTCAGGTCGATGACCGATCCCGCATGGATCGTGTATTTCATGTAAAGCCGGCTGGTGTTATCCGAATAAAATCCGTACTGGGGCTGGCTCAGGTGGTCAACCGAGAATCCCAGGTAAACCAGATCGTCCCACCCGGTAAAGAGCCCCGCGGAGAAATCGGGAACCCGTACCGTGGCATTGTCCGGTTGTTTCTCGCTGGTGGGGAGCGTGAATCCCCCCTGCGGATCCAGCATATCTTCGAAGGTCAGGTTGTTCCACACCAGGTGGCGCTGCACGAAAGTCGCCTGGAGGGCCGTGCTGGCATAGATATGATCGGTGATATTGAACTTATAGGCGTACATGAGTCCCACCTCCGTGGTATTCAGGGTTCCCCCCCCGGTGCGGTCGGCCATAAAGATCAGCCCGACCCCTCCGTGCAGGAAATTGACATACTGATCGTAAGAGGCGCTGTAGGTCACATAGGCTCCTTTCAGCGAGGGCCACTGGTCGCGGAAATTCCCGATCAGGCGGGGACATACCGTGGCTCCCGCAAGCGCGGGATTCAGGTAAAGAGGGTTGGCATAAAACTGCGAAAACCCGGGGTCCTGTGAGAAAACTTTCGGCACCAGTGCAATCAGTAAAAAAAATACAACAGTAAATGGTTTATAAACCATTGCAAATTTATACAGTTCTCAGGAATTCAGGGTTACAATATTACGAAGAAAAAATCATTTGGAAAGGGGCCGTTTTTTTATTT
>DATJQF010000221.1:0-3851 GCA_035505995.1 Bacteroidales bacterium | reverse complement strand
AGAGCATTACCGGCATCGATCTTTCGGAGAAGATGCTGGAGATTGCCAGGATAAAAGCCGCAAGGGTCGAGACCCGGGTCCGGTTATCATTTGCACAGGGCGATGCGGAACACCTCCCTTTCCCCGATGGCGCCTTCGACCTGGTCACGGTGGCCTTCGGGGTCAGGAATTTTGAGGACCTGCCCGGAGGGTTGGCGGAGATGATGAGGGTCCTGCGTAAAGGAGGAACCCTGATGATCCTGGAATTCTCCCACCCGGACAAGCGTCCCCTCCGGCAACTGTATAACGCCTATTCCCGACTCTTCATCCCGCTGGCCGGACGAATGATCTCAGGTCACCGGGGCGCCTACCGGTACCTTCCCGAATCGGTCCGGGCGTTCCCGTCCGGAAAGAACTTCCTGAAGATCCTGGAGGAGACCGGGATGACCCGGGGCTCCATGCTCCCGCTGACCGGGGGCATCGCCACGATTTATTCGGCGGAAAAACCCTAGAAGTTGTCTATTTTTAAGCCGCTTTTCATCAAAATAAAACCCCGGACATTCCGTTATTACTTATAAACCAGACCGAATTAGTGAGATTTCCCCGGCAAATAAGTATTCTGGTCATATTTCTTTTTTCTTTCCAGGGCGTTCCCGTCCGCGCCCAGCATGTGGTCCTGCTCAACATGGAACATTATGATCTGGACCGCTTTCATTTCGGGTTTGTGCTGGGGGTAGATCAGAGTTTTGTGACGATCCGGCCGATCGCGGACCTGAGCACGCACATGTTCGATTCCACGTACCTGCCGGATATCCTTCCCCTGCCGGATTCCGCCCGGCTGCTGACGGTGCAATCGACTTCCGCCCCGGGATTCGTCATCAGCATCGTGAGCAACATGCGCATCGGGGATCATTTCGACCTGCGGTTCATCCCGTCCCTGTCCTTCGGCGACCTGAGCCTTAATTATACCATTCAGTCGTACCGGAAAGGAGATACCACGATGTACAATGTTACCAAGCGGGTCCCTTCCACCTATATCAACTTTCCCCTGGAGATCCGCTATAAAGCCCTCCGGTACGGTAACTTCAGGCCTTACCTGTTGACGGGGGTCCAGTATACGCTCGACCTTGCTTCGCAGGCAAAGAAGAGGGAAAAAAAGAACTCGGAGCAGAAGATCGTAAAATTCAACGCCAATGACGTGTTTGTGGAAGCCGGCGTGGGATTCGATTTTTACAACGAATGGTTCAAATTCGGCATCGAGCTGAAAATGATGTACGGCCTGATGGATATGCTGAAGCATGAAAATAATATTTACACGGACGGGATCGAAAGCCTGAAGTCGAAGATCTTCCAGTTGTCGTTTACGTTCGAATAGATGCCGGATGGTGGATGATCTGCCGAAAATCATTACGATATTTGTCACGACATTCGTAACGAAATTCATCCCATGAAAAGAATTGCTGTCTTTCCCGGATCCTTCGACCCGATCACCCGCGGGCATGAGTCGCTGATCCGCCGGGCGCTGGATCTTTTCGACGAGATCATCATTGCGGTCGGGGAGAACCCCGAGAAGAAATGCATCTTCCCGCTGGACCGGAGAAGGAAATGGCTGGCGGATGTGTTCGCCGGCGAATCCAGGATCCGGATTGAGTTATACTCGGGCCTGACCGTGGATTTCTGCCGGAAGATGAAAGCCGGCTTTATCCTTCGCGGGCTCCGCACCTCGGCCGATTTCGAATTCGAGCGTTCCATCGGTCAGATGAACCGCTCTATGGAACCCGGAGTGGAAACGGTGTTCCTGCTGAGCGAGCCGCAGTACAATTCCCTGAGCTCTTCCATCGTCCGGGATATCTTCAGGAATGGCGGGGATGTGAAGCCATTCGTGCCGGAAGGAATCGTGATCAGATAAAAAACAAGTCCGGGCCAACGGCTTGAATGCCCCTTTAACCGCCTTTTTATTATGAGCAGAATCATCGCCGTCCTTATCCTGATTTTCCCCCTGGCGCTCTCTTCCCAGACCGTGCTGATCAATGGATCTGCTCCCGGAGCGGAAGGAAGGATCATCCACCTTTATACGCCTGCCGATCTGCTGACCAACACGGAGAAAGAACTGGCCCATGCCACCGTGGGTGCAGACGGAAAATTCGAGCTGACCTGTCATCCCGCCACGACACTGCCGGCCACCCTTGCGATAGGGTTCCACCGGGCCGACCTGTTCCTTGAGCCGGGGATGGGATACCGGGTGGATGTCGCGGAGATGAACTTCGACGGGAATGAGGATGAGAATCCGTTCCTCCAGTCGGACGACCTGGCGCTGAAATTCAGGGACACCGAAAAAGACGAACTGAACTTCACCCTGCAGGAGCTCAACACCCGCTACAATGCTTTCCTGCTGAAACATTATAACGCACTCCTCCGTGACCGGGATAAGGCCCTGGTGGACACCTTCCGGAATGAGGTGAAAAGGGACTTCGGGGATATCAAGCAGTCCTATTTCAGGGATTGCGCCCGGTACAAGATCGCCGCCCTGGAGCTGCTCTCCCAGTCGCACTCCCAGGCCCAGCTTGCAAAGACCTATTTCACCGATGCCCCGGTCCTTTATGCCAATGTGGAGTACATGGATCTTTTCAACCAGCTTTTTGCCAAATATTTCTGGGTCACCTCACGGGTCCTGAAATTCAAGGATTACAATGCCATCTTCAAAGGCCCCGACAGCTATGCCCGGCTGAGCAAGACCCTGGCGGAAGATACCCTGCTGAAGCACCCCCAGTTCCGGGAGCTGGTGATGATGAAAGGGCTGATGGAGCTTTTCTACCAGGAAGGGTACGATCAGCCCGGCATTTTGCTGCTGCTTCAAACCCTCTCGGAGAAGAGCGAGTTTCCGGAGAACCGGGAAATTGCGGTTGACCTGATCACGCTTCTGAACCATCTTCGGCCGGGAACCCCGGCGCCCGGATTTGTGCTGCAGGACCCGGAGCAGAAACAGGTGACGCTGCAGCAATTCAGGGGGAAACCGGTGCTGATCACCTTCTGGGCAACCTGGTGCGAGCCATGCCTTAACGACCTGGAGCTCCTGGCGGACCTGTACAAAAAATACGGGGACCGGATCCGCTTCGTCAGCATCTCGGCGGATCGCGAATTCCTGAAGATGAAGATCTTCGTCACGATGAAAAAGAATTTCACCTGGACCTTCCTGTACCTGGGCGATAACCTCGACCTGCTGAAAGCATATGATGTTAAAACCTTCCCGCAATATGTGCTGGTGGATGAAGAAGGAAAGATCCTTTTTTGTCCCGCCGAGCCTCCCGGTACGGGCCTGGAGGAACAAATAATGAAAAGCATTAAGTAAAAAGGGGCAATTTCCTTAATTTTGCACCTCAATTCAGTCCGGAGAGACAAATGGTCAGCATTCTTAAGAAAATACTGGGGAGCAAGTCGCAGCGCGATATAAAAGTCCTTGAGCCGTTCGTCGACAAAGCGCTTGGTTACTGGGAGGAATTCCGTAAACTCAGTCATGACGAACTCAGGGCCAAAACCGACGAGTTCAGGGAGCGCATCCGGAATCACATCGCTGCCAAGGAAAAGGAGATCGAGGACCTCAAGACGCAGATCAATGCCGAGGAAACGGAGATCGAGGAAAAGGAGAAGCTATACGGCGTACTGGACCGGCTGGAGAAGGAATCCTATGAACTGACGCAGGAGATCCTGACGGAGATCCTCCCGGAAGCGTTTGCCGTGATGAAAGATACGGCCCGCCGCTTCTTCGAGAATGAAGTGGTGGAGGTTACCGCCACGCAGTTCGACCGCGACCTGGCCGCGAAAAAAGCGAACGTGGAGATCCACGGGGATAGGGCACATTACCGCAACAGCTG
>DATJQF010000220.1:0-5319 GCA_035505995.1 Bacteroidales bacterium | reverse complement strand
GCTCTGCACAAAATCCATAATCCTGGGCTCGGTCGCGATCCTGGGTTTGACCGGGTTCTATTTCAGGGAACGCAATTTTCCGTCCCCGCTCCTGAATATCCGGCACCTGTCCCAACGGCACCTGCTGTTCGGACTGCTTACCACGATGCTCACCACGATGATCCTGATGGGATTCAATTTCCTCTTTCCGTTCTTCTTCGACCTGGTTCGTCATCTGCCGCCGGATATGACCGGACTGCTGCTGATGACCTTTCCGATGACGACCATTCTGATCAGTCCTTTTTCCGGGTATGTTTCCGACAAGGTCAGCGCCCGCACCGTCAGCCTGGTCGCGATGGCTCTCCTGGTGGTGGCTACGGGGCTGTTCTCTTTTTTCGGAGCGCAGAGCAGCTACTGGTTCATCATCTTCGCTTTTCTTGTTTTCGGGGCCGGATTCGCTGTTTTCTATACGGCCAACAGCCTCCTGATCATGAGCCATACCCTGCCGGGAAGGGAGAGCATGCTGTCGGCTTCCATCGCCGCGATCACCTACCTCGGATCCGCCATCGGGATCAATTTGTTTGAGAATGTTTTCTCTTTCGGATTCCCTTCGAAAGAGGGGCTGGTGACCCTGGATAAGGTCCCGGCCGGACTCCTGGTGTCGGGGTTCACCCGTGCCGCCCTGTTCGGCATACTGGTCGCCCTGGCCGGATTCGTCACCACCCTCATCTCCCGGGAAAAAAAGATCATTCCTCCCTTATCCAATAAAGAAACTGTCCATGGAACTAACCGAGAACCGGAAATTGTATTCCCTGAGCCACGCCCAGAAGAGGATCTGGTATAACGAGGCCATCCATCTGAATACGCCGTTCGCCAATCTGCCTTTCACCGTAAAATACCCGTTCGAGATCCGCTTTGACCTGCTGTCCAGGGCGATCAATCATGTCATCCGGACGAGGGACGGATTCCGTTTGCAGATGGTGCGGTTTGAAGAAAACAACCTGATCGAAACCCGGCAGGTCGTCTCGGAATTCCGGGAGCACAACTTTGAGATCCTGGATTTCTCGGGACCCGGGGGCGCCGCCCGCCTCGGGGAATGGATCGCGATCAATTCGGGGGAGCCTTTCCGCCTGTACGACAGCGACCTTTACTACTTCGCCCTGATGCGTTTCAGTGAGAAAGAGTGGGGGTATTATTTCAAGATGCATCATGTGATCAGCGACGGGTGGACGATCAGCCTGGCTGTTCATCTGATCGACCAGGCCTATCAATGCTTCCTCTCGGGAAATGTTCCTGTAGAAGACCCGGCGCCCTCCTACCTGGAATACGTGGAGGATGAGAAAAGTTACCTGGCCTCGGAGAAATGCGTGCAGGACCGCACCTACTGGCTGGAAAAGATGCTTCCGCTGCCGGAGGAAGCGGCGCTCTCCTTCAGTAAGAACCGGACCGGGGAGATCAGATCTTCCACGCGCATCTTTGCTTTCCCCGACTCCGTGCGGACGCGGATGCAGGAATTTTCCAAAGCCAACCGCACTTCCGTATTCAAGCTGGTCCTCTCCGCCCTTTATATCTACCTCAACCGGGTAACGGGGACCGACGACCTTGCCGTTGCCTCGGTGAATCATGGCCGCGAAAAACCCGCACACAAGGAGATGGCCGGCATGTTTGTCAGCACTTTCATCCTGCGGCTCCGGCTGGCTCCAGAAATGACATTCCGGGAGCTGGTCAGCCAGGCGGGCAGCCTGGTCAACGATACCATCCGCAATTATGCCCGGTATCCGGTCGACCTGCTGCTCCAGGAGCTGCGGGAGAAGTCGGGTTCCGATGCTTCGTACCTGCTGAACGTGATGCTGGTGGGGCATCCCAACCCGGACCGGCAGGAAGCGGCGCTGCAATATATCTTCCCGGGCAATGAGATCAGCCCGCTGATGATCCATATCAATGCATCCGGCAGGGACGCGGACGGGGTCCTCGAGCTCCAGTTCGATTTTCAGGACGATCTATTCCGCGAGGAAGACGTCGAGCGGATCTTCGGATCGCTCGAAGCGATATTACAGGACGGTCTCGCCGGTCCCGATAAAATCATCCGGGAGATATCCCTCGTCCCCGAGCCCGTTAAAAACAAGCTGCTGTTCGATTTCAACTTCAACGCGGTCGGATTTACCGGGCCGGTGTTCATCAAGGATCTCTTTGAGGAGCAGGTGCTGAGAACCCCCGATAAGCCTGCTGTTGTTTATAAAGACCGGGTGCTGACCTACCGGGAACTTAACAGCCGGGCGAACCGGCTGGCGCGGACTTTGCGAAATGCCGGTGCGATTCCCGACGCCATAGCCGGCATCCTGGCGGACCGGTCACTGGAGATGATCGTCAGCGTGATGGCCGTGATCAAGGCCGGGTGCGCCTATGTCCCGATCGATGCCGGATATCCGCCCGAGCGGATCGAATATCTGCTGGAAAACAGCCGCTCCTTTGCCCTGCTTTCGAAGAAGAGCCTGGTAAGCGGGATCCATTATTCCGGACCCATGATCGACCTGGAGGACGAGGGCAACTATGCTAAGGACGATCTCAATCCTGACACGGTCAATAAGCCGGGTGACCTGGTGTACGTGATCTATACCTCCGGTTCCACCGGGAAGCCGAAGGGAGTGATGATCGAGCACCGCTCCCTCTCGAATTTCGTTCTCTGGCACAAGGATCTGAACCACCTGGCGGAAAAAGACAATGTCTCCAAGTTTGCCGCTTTCGGCTTTGATGTCACGGTGATCGAGATCTACCCGACCCTGATCTCGGGGGCCACCCTGCATATCATCCCGGATGATATCCGGCTTTCGCCCCTGCAGGTCAATGAGTATTTTGAAGCGCACCACATCACGGCCGCTTTCCTGCCGACCCAGTTCGGGGAGCAGTTTATCGATAACATCGAGAACCGGTCGCTTCGCTGGCTGGAGGTGGCGGGGGAGAAGATGCGCTCGTTCCGGAAGCGTCCCTACCGCATCCTGAACGGGTACGGGCCTACCGAATACACGGTCTATACCAGTTATTTCGAGGTCGATAAATTCTACGAGAATATCCCCATCGGGAAGCCTCTCTGGAACACGAGGATCTATATCCTGGACCAGTTCAACCAGCTCCGCCCGGTCGGCATCCCGGGAGAGCTGTGCGTGGCGGGCATCGGCATCGCCAGGGGTTACCTGGGACGGCCGGACCTGACGGCGGAAAAGTTCATCGACGACCCCTTCTTCCCGGGGGAAAAGATGTACCGCACCGGGGATCTCTGCCGCTGGCTGCCCGACGGCAATATCGAATACCTGAGCCGGATCGATTTCCAGGTGAAGATCCGGGGCTTCCGGGTGGAGCTCGGCGAGATCGAGCTGGCCATCAAATCGATGGAAGGTGTCAAGGATGCGGTGGTAGTGGACCGCACCGACGAGAGCGGGAGAAAATACCTGTGCGGCTTCGTCGTATCCGGTGTAAAGATCGACCCGGCCCGCATCCGGGAAAAGCTCCGGATCGACCTTCCGGAATATATGATCCCGCCGTATATCGGTCAGATCGACCGGATCCCGCTGACCCCGAACGGGAAAATAGACCGAAAGGCCCTGCCGGAGCCCGACCGCCCCGCGGTCGATGCAACTTCCTACCTGGAACCCTCCACCGGCACCGAAAAAGCCCTGGCCGCCATCTGGGGGACTATCCTCGGGATGGAGAAGATCGGGGCCAACGACAGCTTTTTCGATCTCGGCGGGCATTCCCTCCGGGCGGCGCTCCTCCAGGCCAGGATCCAGAAAGACTTCAGGGTCCAGCTCTCGCTGCAGAACATCTTCCACAATGCCCGCCTGAAAGATCTTGCCTCGCTGATCGATGCAGGCACCCGGCAGGATTATCCCCGGATCACCAGGATCCCCGACGCCCAATACTACCCGGTCGCTTCGGCCCAGAAGCGGCTCTATATCGTCGACCGGATGGAAAATATCGGGATCACCTATAATATCCCGGTGGTGGTCAGGATCGAAGGCATGCTCGACCCCGACCGGCTCAGCCGGGCAGTTGAAATGATGACCGAGCGGCACGAAAGCCTGCGCACCTCCTTTACGATCGCCGGCGGGGTCCCGGTCCAGGTTGTCCACCCGAAAGTCAGGATCAGGAAGATCCTCCTGGAGACCGATGAAGCCGGCATCGACCGGGTGATCCGGGAGTTCATCCGGCCTTTCGACCTGGAGAGGCCGCCCTTGTTCCGGGTAGGGCTGATCAGGATCTCCGCGTCCAGCCATCTTTTCATCTTTGATGTGCATCATATCATCTTCGACGGCTGGTCGGCAGGCGTATTCCTCGATGAATTATGGGATCTGTATGAAGGCAGAAAACTACTGTCCCGGAAATTGCAGTTCCGTGATTTTGCCGCCTGGCAGCAGGCGATGCTGCAGTCGGAAGGAATCCGGAAGCAGGAGAAATACTGGCTGGACATCTTCGGGAGCACCGTTCCGGTACTGAACCTGGACACCGTGCACCCCAGGGGATCCTCGATCTCCTTCGACGGGGCCCGGCTGCACCTGGAAGTCGGGGAAGCCCTCACCTCCGGGTTGAGAAAAATTGCGGGGGAGGAGGGGGCCACTTTGTTCATGCTCCTGTTAACCTCCTACTCGATCCTGCTTTCAAAATACTCCGGGCAGGAAGACATTGTGATCGGGATCCCTTCGTCGGGAAGGACTATCCCCGAGGTGGAGCGTATGATCGGGATGTTCGTGAATTCCCTCCCCCTGCGGACGCTTCCGGCCGGAAATAAAAAATTCAGGGAATTCCTGCAGGAGATCAGGGAGCGGGTGCTGGGGGCCTATGACCACCAGGATTACCAGCTGGACGACCTCGTGGAGAAGCTGGGAATGAAGCGCGATTCCAGCCGGAACCCGCTGTTCGACGTGATGTTCGCCTTCCGTCAGCAGGGTGCGGATAAGACCTGCGGAGGCCTGCTGATCCGGCCCTGGGAATTTGATTTCAATATCACGAAATTCGACCTGACCATCGAAGCCATAGAGAAAGAGAAGGAGATCCGGCTGGAGATCGAGTACCGGACCGGCCTGTTCGACGAAAAATTCATCCGGGACCTGGGCGCCCACTACCTGAGACTGCTGGAGGCGATTGCAGAGCATCCCGAGGCAACGATCGGGGAGATCTCCGTCCTGTTACCCGAAGAAAAAAAATTCCTGCTGGAGACTTACAATGCAACGGACGCGGACTATCCCCGTGACCGCACCGTTTACGAGCTCTTTGAAGACCAGGTTGCCGCCGGTCCCGACCGGATCGCCGTGGTGGATGGTAACCGTTCGGAAACCTATGCCGGAC
>DATJQF010000219.1:0-9804 GCA_035505995.1 Bacteroidales bacterium | reverse complement strand
TCAAAGATAATATCAGGGGAAATAATAAGAGTGAGGGAGAGAAATGAAATGCTGAGGAAGTAAGTCTGAAATCCGAAGCCCGAAATATTTCGGACTTCGGACTTCAGATTCCGGACTTGTCCTCGTACCCGGGGCGGGACTTGAACCCGCACGGCTTTGCAGCCACAGGATTTTAAGTCCTGCGTGTCTACCAGTTCCACCACCTGGGCGAAAGGGGCATGGGTGTGGGTGTGAGTGTGCGTGTGGTGTTCGGGTGTGGGAGGAGGGTGTGGAAGTAATTGACTACGAAAAAAAATTCGGTAGAGTGTACCGAATCTTCTGTAGAGCGGAAAACGGGACTCGGACCCGCGACCCTAACCTTGGCAAGGTTATGCTCTACCAGCTGAGCTATTTCCGCGTTTTTCCAAAAAGGGAATGCAAAAATATGAAAAAATCACTTCTTTCCAAGCAATTTTTTTATCTCGTTCAGTTTCATCAGGGCCTCCACCGGGGTGAGCGTGTTGATGTCGGTATTCAGGATGTCATCCTTGATCTGCTGCAGCACCGGGTCGTCGAGCTGGATGAAGCTGAGCTGGAAACCGCGGGCATGGCCGCCGGATCCTTCCCGGATCCCGGATCTCTTTTTTGCGCCGCCTTTTGATTTTTCATCGGGGATGCTTTTCCCGAGCCCTTCTGCATTATGCGATTCCTCGAGCTGCACCAGCAGGTCGCCGGCCCTTTCCAGGACCGTCCGCGGCATGCCGGCCATCTTGGCCACATGGATGCCGAAGCTGTGCTCGCTGCCGCCCGGCACCAGTTTTCTCAGGAAGATCACCCGGTTCTGGATCTCCTTCACCGAGATATGGTAATTCCTGATCCGCTGGAAAAGATTGGCCATTTCATTGAGCTCGTGATAATGGGTCGCAAAGAGCACCTTGGCCTTGAACAAGGGGTGCTCGTGCAGGAATTCGGCAATGGCCCAGGCGATGGAGATGCCGTCGTAGGTGCTGGTCCCCCGCCCGATCTCATCGAGCAGGATCAGGCTGCGGTTCGAGATGTTGTTCAGGATGCTGGCGGTCTCATTCATCTCCACCATGAAGGTGGATTCCCCGGAGGTGATATTATCGGAAGCCCCGACCCGGGTGAAGATCTTATCGGTGATCCCCAGTACGGCTTCATCGGCCGGGACAAAGCAACCCATCTGCGCCATCAGCACGATCAGGGCGGTTTGCCGGAGCAGCGCGGATTTCCCCGACATATTCGGCCCGGTAATGATCAGGATCTGCTGGTTCTTCTCATCCAGGTACACGTCGTTGGCAATATACGGCTCCCCCTGCTTTAGCTGCTGCTCGATCACCGGGTGACGGCCCCCCTTGATATCCAGCACATAGGAATCGTTCAGCACCGGGCAGCTGTACCGGTTTTTCCGGGAGATGACGGCAAAGGAGATCAGTACGTCCAGCGCCGCCAGTACCGTGGCATCGAGCTGTATGGTGCCGATGAAGTCGCCCAGGAAGAGCACCAGGTCGTTGTACAGGCTGAGCTCCAGTTCCAGGATCTTCTCTTCCGCCCCGAGGATCTTTTCCTCGTATTCCTTCAATTCCTGCGTGGTGTACCGCTCGGCATTGACCAGCGTCTGCTTCCGGTGCCATTCCGGGGGCACCTTGTTCTTATGGGCGTGGGTCACCTCCAGGTAATACCCGAAAACATTCGTATAGCCAATCTTCAGCGAGGAGATCCCCGTTCGCTCGATCTCCCGCTGCTGGATGCTCACCAGGTAATCCTTCCCCGAAAAAGCGATCTTCCGGAGCTCGTCCAGTTCGGCCGATACTCCCTCCCGGATCAGGTTCCCCTTGACAGCCAGTGCCGGCGGGTCGGGCTGGAGCTCCTTCACGATCCGGTCGGCGGCCATGGTGCAGGGGTTGAGCTGACCGGCGATTTTCAGCAATCCTTCATGGCCGGAAGCTTCGCAGATCTTTTTAATGCTTTCGATGCATTCCAGGGCGACTTTCAGATGGATCAGCTCACGGGGAGCCACCCGGGCCACCGCCACCTTGGAGATGAGCCGCTCCAGGTCGCCGATACGCTGCAGGAGGCTGCGAAGGCTCTCCGACGGGTCCGGGTGATCCAGCAGGTAGCGTACCATGGCCAGCCGCTCCTCGATCGGCTGCCGGTTCTTCAGCGGCAGGATCATCCATCTTTTCAGCAGCCGCGATCCCATCGCGGTGACGGTCTGGTCCAGCACACTGAACAAGGTGGGCGAAGCTTCATTCGCGGAGGAGATCAGCTCCAGGTTCCGGATCGTGAACCGGTCGAGCCAGACATGGTGATCTTCCTCGATACGGGTCAGCTTGCTGATATGGCTGGTTTTTTCGTGCTGGGTCTCGGCCAGGTAATGCAGGGCTGCTCCTGCCGCGATCAGCGCCATATCCAGGTTCTCCACGCCGAACCCCTTCAGGGAGCTGGTCTGGAAATGCCGGAGCAGGATCTCCCGGGAGAAGTCCGGGGTAAAGACCCAGTCGTCGAACGTGTTCAGGTAAAATTTGCTGCCGAACAGCTCGGCGGTCTTCTGCCTTTTATTTTTCTGCACGATGATCTCGGAAGGCCTGAAGGCCTGGATCAGCTTATCAATATAATCGAGGGAGCCCTGGGCGATATAAAATTCGCCGGTGGATACATCCAGGAAGGCGATCCCCGGGGTCTTCGGATCCAGGTGAAGCCCGGCCAGCCAGTTGTTTTCCTTCTGCTCCAGGATCCGGTCGTTGTACGACACTCCCGGCGTGACAAGCTCCGTCACACCCCGCTTCACGATGGTCTTAGCCAGCTTCGGGTCTTCCAGCTGGTCGCAGATGGCCACCCGCAGGCCCGACTTCACCAGCTTCGGCAAATAGGTATCCAGTGCATGGTGCGGAAAGCCGGCCAGCTCCACGAACGAGGCGGCCCCGTTGGCGCGGCGGGTAAGAACGATCCCCAGGATGTTCGAAGTGCGGATGGCGTCCTCCCCGAACGTCTCGTAGAAATCCCCCACCCGGAACAGCAACAGCGCATCGGGGTACTTTGCCTTGATCGCATTGTACTGCCGCATGAGCGGCGTATCCGCGATCTCCTTCTTGCCTTTCTTCCCTTCCACGGAAATACTTTCTTACTTTTACGGCGGGATCTCCCTTTGACGGCCCTGCCGGCCGCCCTTGTCCCGCAAATGTAGCATTTATTTTTTCAGATGAGAAAACTGACGACCGAAGAGCTGAACCGGCTATCCGTCGAAAACTTTAAAGCTTCTCCCAAGCTGCCGGTGGTCCTGGTGCTGGACCAGGTGAGAAGCCATTTTAACGTGGGCTCCGTTTTCCGTACGGCCGATGCGTTCCGGGCGGAAGCGATCCACCTGTGCGGGATCACCGGGACCCCGCCGCACCGGGAGATCCATAAGACCGCCCTGGGCGCGACCGATTCCGTTCACTGGGAATATTATCCTTCGACGAAGGACTCCCTCTCGATCCTGAAAAAGAAAGGCTACCGGATCTTTGCCGTGGAGCAGACCGATGCCAGCATCCCCCTTCAGAAATTCGATCCCGGTAAAACAGGGAAGATCGCCCTGGTTTTCGGCAATGAGGTTCGCGGGATCGAAGAAGAGGCGCTTGCCATGACGGAAGGCAGTATCGAGATCCCGCAGTATGGCACAAAACATTCCCTGAACCTGTCGGTGACGGCGGGCATCGTGCTATGGGAAATGCTTGCCAAGCTTAAGTTTTTGAGATGAAAAATGCAACCAAACCGTAATTGTGGCGTAAAAGACAACATTTTCAATAATTTTTTTGTATATTCACCACAAGATTTTATAATTTTACAACCGGAAATTAAATATTGATATAAGAAACTGTAAATCAGGATAGTATTTTTACTGTTTTTCATAATAAACATCCCAACACCGAAAAATTCCTCCGGGAAATTTTATTTTTGGCTTATTAATAAATATATTTGTCAAATCAGGAAACAAATTTAAATCATAACCAAAACTGAGAAGTATGAAAAAGTTTTATCAAATCTTCATGCGGCTGTTGATTGTCCTGCTGGTGGCTGCGATTCCGATGTCCTCGATTGCGCAGGAAAAGAAAGCGGAAAAAGCCCCCAGGGAAAATGCCGCTCCTACTCACAGCTATTGGGGAATCACACTTTTCGGAAGTGCGAACCAGTTCAATGGCGACCTTTCAACCAACTTATGGATTAATCCTGAATGGACCTTCGGCGGAGGCCTGATGGTCACCAAGCAATTCACCCGGGTAATCGGTCTCCGGTTAAAAATCGGATACACCCCGCTGAAAAGCTCCATCCCCACCGACAATACCAAATATGTTCCGGGAGGTAATATCGGGAACGGAGACTATATCGCGCAAAGTTTCAAGACCAAAGTGTGGGAAACGGATCTGCATGTCACCGTCAACTGGCTGAACTGGATCCTGGGATACAAGCCTGAGAGGATCTTCTCCTCCTACCTGATCTTCGGGGCGGGCTTCGACCATTCCAAAGGCGTGAAGACGGATAACTTCACCGGGCTCGATATTGCCTGGCTGGGCGATAAAGATCATGAAGGCTCCGAAAAAGGCGGCGTTGGCAACAACAGCGGCATCGGGAAGTGGAACCTGGAATTCAAGGCGGTGACCGGGATCGGGTTCGACTTCAACATCAGCCAGCACTGGTCGATCAACCCGGAATTCATCTGGAGATGGAGGGATGGCGATGTGCTGGATATGACCAAGGGCGGCGCCATGGAGATCAAGAACGACATGTACAGCTCCGCACTGCTGGGCCTCACCTACAAATTCGGTTATACCGGATGCAGCCTGAAGCAGATGGCCAAGGATTACGATAAGGTAAAATATGAAACGACACCTTCGGTCCTGTCGCTGAAGGGAGATTCCGTCACCGTGACCGTGAAGGGAACCTTCCCTCCGAAATATTTCTGCCCGCAGGCAGCCATGTACTGGGAACCAACCATTCAGTACCAGGGCGGCTCCTATACGCTGAAGCCGATCCAGCTGCAGGGCGAAAAAGTGAAGGGCAACGGAACCGTGATCAAGTTCAAGGAAGGCGGAACCTTTAGTTATACTACCTCTTTCCCGTACAAACCCGAAATGGCGGATTGCCAGATGGTGGTCGCACCGATCGCCTATGACGCCAAGAGCGGCCTGAAAGACAAGAAGGACGACATCCGCGCAAAGACGAAGAACATGGATATGCCCTCCAGGGTTCTCGCGGTCGGAACGATCTATACCCCGCAGCGGATCATGGGTGACTTTAAAACCCTGCTGGCCGATCACGGCTACATCAGGGATGTCATCGTATCCAAGACCGGCATCCTCTATTTCAAGGTCAATATTTACAAGCTCGATCTTAAATTCGGCATCAACAAGACACAGCCGGCCATGGACGCCCTCAATCAGCTGGATGCGTTCGTAAAGCAGGGCTGGAAACTGAAGAACATCACGATCGACGGCTGGGCCTCCCCCGAAGGGGAAGAAACTTTCAACGCGGGCCTGTCGGCAAACCGTGCCAAGACCGGCCAGCAATACATGATCGACCAGTATAAGAGCTGGGTGAAAGATGCTGAAAAAGCCAACAAGGACAAGAAAGCCGTCAAGGCAAAGGTCGATGCCGCCGGCAGCGATGTCAATTTCATCGTGCAGAGCCACGGCCCGGATTGGAACGGCTTCCTGAAGAACGTCCAGGGCAGCAGCATCAAGGATAAGGACAAGATCCTCAACGTGATCAATTCGGCCGGCGACAACAAGAAGAAAGAACAGGAGATCCGCAACATGATCGTGATCTATCCTGAACTGGAAGAGCAGATGCTCCCGCCGCTGAGAAGGGCTGAGATCACCGCGAATTGCTTCAAGCCAGTCAAGAGCGATGAAGAACTGCTCAACCTGGCCCAGAACAACCCGGATCAGCTGCGCGTCGATGAGCTCCTGTATGCAGGCACGCTGACCAACGACAACGCCAAGAAAATCGTCATCTATGAAAACGCGGCCCGCCTCTTCCCGAATGACTGGAAAGCCCAGAACAATGCAGGCCTCGCAAATATCGATGGCGGAAACCTGGATAAAGCTTCCACCTACCTGCAGAAAGCTGCCACCGCTTCCCCGAACAACGGGATCGTAGAGAACAACATCGGAGTGGTCGCCGGCAAGCAGAAGGATTACAAAAAAGCTGAAACCCAGTTCAAGAAAGCACAGCAGCTGGGTGAAAACGAAAATTACAATCTCGGGGTCCTGGCTATTCCCAAGGGAGATTACAAGAAAGCCAACGATATGCTGGCCGATGCAAAATGCACCTATAACCTCGGCCTGGCACAGCTGGTTTCCGGGAATACCACCGGCGCCATCACCACGCTGCAATGCGCCCCGCAGAATCCTGACACTTACTACCTGCTGGCTGTCTGCGGCGCACGTTCCAACAACACCAAGATGCTTTACGACAACCTGATGAAGGCCGTCGCAGATCCGAAGCTGAAGGAACAGGCAAAGACCGACAAAGAATTCTACAATTATGCAAATACGCAGGACTTCAAGAACATCGTGAAGTAAGCGTAGCTTCCACAAAAAAACCCGGCCTGAAAAGCCGGGTTTTTTTATGTCCTGTATTTTTTCACCGCACAGGGATCCTTGCACTGGTCCAACAGCTCCGAGATCGGAAGCCCGGCCAGGGGATGGATAAAGTCGCCGGCGATCTCGACCAGGGGCTCCAGCACAAAACGCCGCTGCGGGATGAAGGGATGAGGGATCTTCAGCCCGGGAAAATCAATGATCTGGTTCCCGTAAAGAAGCAGGTCCACATCGATGGTGCGGGCAGAATATTCCTCCCCCGTCCGGGTGCGTCCCAGGTCAAATTCGATCCGCTGCATCGCATGCAGGATCTCCTGGGGCTTCAGGGTGGTTTGAAGATGAATCACCTGGTTCAGGAAAGAAACAGGGTCGGAAAACCCCCAGGGCTCCGTTTCGTAGATAGAAGAAAGACGGCGGATCTTCCCGATCCTTTTCCGGATGCCCGATAGCGCCTGGTCCAGGTAAAACACCCGGTCGCCCCGGTTGCTCCCGGTGATCAGGAATACGTCTTCCATCGTGAAAGAGGGTTTGCTTTTATTAACACTAAATAAACGGAATTATTATTATGTAATTTTGTAAACCATAAAAAATCTACCGCCATGAAAGATTTCTTCAAATTCATGTTCGCCTCGATGCTGGGATTCTTCCTGGTCATCCTGCTGATTTCATTTCTTTCCTTCGGCATCATCGCCGGGATCATCGCCGCTACCACCTCCACCAGCGTTTCGGTACCGTCCAATTCCGTCCTGCGCATCAGGCTCGACAAGCCGGTATTCGACCGAACGCCGAAATTGCCCTTCCTGGTCAACCTGCAGATCCCGGGGAAAACGCTCGGGCTCGACGAGATCCTCAAAAATATCCATAAAGCGAAAACCGACGACAAGATCAAGGGGATCCTGCTCGACATCAGTGTCATCCCTGCAGGGATTGAAACGCTGCGGGAGATCCGGAACGCCCTGTCCGATTTCAGGCGGTCGGGGAAATTCATCATCGCCTACAGCGAAGTATATTCGCAGTCTTCCTATTATCTCGCTTCGGTGGCCGACCGGGTATACCTTTACCCGGAAGGAACGCTCATCTTCAAAGGGATCAATGCGGAGATGACCTTCCTGAAAGGTTTGCTCGATAAAATTGATGTAAAAGTCCAGGTGGTCCGGCACGGGAAGTTCAAGGCAGCCACGGAACCCCTGTTCCTGGATAAGATGAGCCCGGAGAACCGGCTTCAGATCACCACCCTGATCAACAGCATCTGGAACAATGTGGTCGACAGCATCTCCGCCTCCCGCAGGATTCCGGTCGCCGAGCTGAACCGGATGGCCGACAGCCTCTCCTCGTTTTCAAATACGACGGCAATCCAGCGGCATCTGGTGGACGGACTGCTCTATTCCGATCAGCTTACCGACACCCTGAAAAAAGTGCTGCACATTGCGGGCGACCGGGAGGTCAGCTATATTTCGATCGAAAAATATTCCAATGCTCCGGATCCGTCGGATAAGAAGCCGGGCCGCCGGTACAAGATCGCCGTGATCTTTGCATCGGGCAGCATCGGCAGCGGAGAGGGGGATGACCGGAATATCGGCTCAGAAAGGATCAGCAAGGCATTGCGGGAAGCCCGGGAGGATGACCGGGTGAAAGCGGTCGTCTTCCGGATCAACTCTCCCGGGGGAAGCGCGCTGGCTTCCGACGTGATCTGGCGGGAAGTCAAGCTGACCGCTAAAGAAAAGCCGGTGGTCGCCTCGTTTGGCGATGTCGCCGCCTCCGGCGGATATTATATCGGATGCGCTTCCACGCGGATCCTGGCCGACCCGGTCACCCTGACCGGCTCGATCGGGGTTTTCGGGGTGGTCCCGAACTTCAAGGGGCTCTTCAACAATAAGCTGGGCATCACCTTCGACCGTGCCGGCACGAATGCCAATTCGGATTACGTTCCCGTCACGGAGCCGCTATCGGCGTACCAGACCGCGGTACTTCAGCGGGACATCGAAACGATCTACGATTCTTTCATCACCCGGGTGGCGGAAGGCAGGAAGATGACGAAGGAAAAGGTCGACAGCATCGGCCAGGGTAGGATCTGGAGCGGAAGCGATGCCCTGAAAATAGGGCTGATCGACGAATTCGGCGGAATGGAGGATGCCGTGAAGGCCGCGGCAAAGCTCGCCGGGATCAGCGATTACAGCCTACTTTCCCTGCCCCGGCAAAAAGATCCGCTGCAGCAATTCATCGAGGAATTCACCGATGATACGCATGCAAGCCTGCTTGAAAAGGAGCTGGGGGATAATTACAAATACTGGCAGTACCTTAAGGAAGTGAGCCGGATGCAGGGGGTTCAGGCCCGCCTGCCGTTTGAGATCACAATCCAGTAGCCCCCACGTCACCTCCGGGATCCTCACTCCTCCATCACTACCTCAAAGGAAGGGAGCCGGAAGCAGGGGGTCCAGGCCCGCCTGCCGTTTGAGATCACGATCCAGTAGCCCCGACCCGAAGTCACCTCCTGGATCCTCATTCCTCAATCCTACCTCATCGGATATCTCTTGAAGATCTCCTCCGACTTCATAAGGATATCAACATACTGTCCCCGCTTGTATGCGAACGGATCTTTCAGCTGTTTCCGGGAAAGCTTCCCCCGGAACTGATCCAGCGAGGTATACTTTTTTTCGTCCATCCATTCCCGGATCTCATCAAGCATGCCGGAAACATACCCGATCCCGTGCTTATACAGGGTGCTCACCACCTGCACGCAGTCGGCACCGGCCAGCAGGAGCTTGATTACATCCTTTCCCGTGAATATCCCTGAATTGGCGCACAGCGAGCCGCGGATCTCCCCGTGAAGCAGTCCGATGAAACGCAGGGCCAGGCGCGAATCCTCTTCATGGCTCAGGTTATAGGGGAAATAATGGGTTTCTTTCTCCACATCGATGTCCGGCTGGAACAACCTGTTGAACAGGACAAACCCGTCGACCCCCTCAAAGTACATCATCTGGATCAGGTTGAGCGCATTCGTGTAGAAGGGGCTGAGCTTTACGCTGACCGGTATTCGCAGGCTTTTCTTTACGTGGTTGACGACATCCAGCTGCTCGTTGATGATGTTCTTCTCTTCCTTCTTGAAATCGCCCGGCACCGAGTAAAAGTTGAGCTCGATCGCGTTCACTCCGGTTTGCTCAATAGCTTTCGCATACTCGATCCAGGTATCTTCGAACAGGCAGTTCAGGCTCGCGATAACGGGGAT
>DATJQF010000218.1:0-5811 GCA_035505995.1 Bacteroidales bacterium | reverse complement strand
TGCCGGAAGGGAACAACGGCAGATGAATGGGCGCCTCTTCCTCGGGCGGGGCCATCACGGGAGCGACCGGCTGAACGACCGGCCGGGGCAGGTCGCCCACCGATTTCACGCAGCGCGGAAGGGAAACCATCTCTTCCGTTTTGATGATCTTGAACAGCTCGATGTTGAGCGTGTGGGATTCCTTTCCATGGAATTCGTAGATCATGCGCTGGTGCGGATCCTCAATAAAATCCTTCAGCCTGGAATCCTTCATCAGATGCGGGGTGAACGTCTCGGTGACGATCTCATCCATTTCGTCATCGTATTTCTTCACCTGCTTTTTGAGGATCTTCAGGGAAATTTCCTGGTGTTTCTTATATTTTTTGTCGGTCGTATAAAAGAAAGATTTCTCGCATTTCCGAAGGTCGGCAGCGTTCATGATCGCATCATGAAAGTCAAGAAATGACTGTCCCGGCTGAATTTCTATCTCGCGCAGAAAATCTTCCTGTTCCTCCGAAGTGACCCTGAATCGATAAATTAGCATAGGTAGCGTGGTCTGGTTTTCCTGTTCAAAAATACAAATTATTCAACAGGCCGGTAAGCCGGATCGTAAAGTTAAATTGAGTCTGAATCGACCTTCTTCAGTCCCAGCTTTTCTCCTTCCTCCAGCATCAGCCGGTAGGCTGCCTCATACTCATTCGGGATGTTCCCTTCCAGGATCGCTTCCCGGATGGCATCCTTGATGATGCCGACCTCTTTCGAAGGCGGGATCCCGAAACTGCTCATGATGACCTCACCGGATATGGGCGGCTGCCAGTTGCGCAGCCGGTCCTTTTCCTCGATCTCCCTGAGCTTACTGCGCACGATCTCGAAATTCTTCAGGAAGTTGCTCACCTTCCGGGGATTCTTGGAGGTGATATCGGCCTCGCACAGGAGCATCAGGTCGTCGATGTCATCGCCGGCCTCAAAGAGAAGCCGCCTCACCGCCGAATCGGTCACCTCGTCTTCCGCCAGCACGATGGGGCGGAGATGGAGAAGGACCAGCTTCTCGACATACTTCATCTTTTCATTCAGGGGGAGACGCAGCTTGCGGAAGATCGCGGGAACCATTTTAGATCCCTTGAAATCATGGGCATGGAAGGTCCATCCCGTCCCCGGCACAAATTTCTTGGTAGCCGGCTTGGCGATATCGTGCAGCAGTGCCGCCCAGCGCAGCCATAAATCGCTTGAGGTAGCGGCGACATTGTCGAGCACGGCCAGCGTATGATAAAAATTGTCCTTATGGCCCTTCCCTTCCAGGATCTCGACCCCTTTCAGCTCCAGGAGCTCCGGCAGGATCTCTTTCAGCAGCCCGGTCTCCGCCATTAAAATGAATCCCGCAGAGGGTACCGGGGAGCCGATGATCAGGTTCAGCTCATCGGTAATGCGCTCCGCCGACACGATCCCGATCCGGCCGGCCTGCTCCGCAATGGCCCGGTAGCATTTTTCCTCGATCGTGAATCCGAGCTGGGCGGCGAACCTGATCGCCCGCATCATCCGTAAGGGGTCGTCGGAGAAGGTGATGCCCGGGTCGAGGGGGGTCCGGATGATCTTTTGATCCAGGTCTTTCAGCCCGTTGAAAGGATCGACCAATTGACCGAAATGCTTTTTGGACAGGTCGATGGCCATCGCGTTGATGGTGAAGTCCCGCCTTTTCTGGTCATCCTCCAGGGTCCCGTCCTCCACGATCGGCTTCCGCGATTCCCGCCGGTAGGATTCCTTGCGGGCGCCTACAAATTCGATCTTGAGACCCTTATATTTCAGCATCGCGGTGCCGAAATTCCGGAAAAATTTAACGGGGATCTCCTCTCCCAGCTCCTTTGCCACCTCATGGGCAAAGCCGATCCCGCTCCCGGCCACCACGATGTCGATATCGGGGGCCGAGGAACGCTTCAGCAGGATATCCCTTACGAATCCGCCGATCACATATACCGGCAGATCCATCCGTCCGGCCACCCTGGAGATGACATGAAAAACCGGAATATCAACGTATTCCGTGAGCTTTACCTTGAGATGCATGGCAGGCCAAAAATAAGAAATTATAAGATGTTAACAATTTTGTACGGGTTAAGTTGAAATTTCTACTTTTACCATTCTTTAAAATTGAATTAACAATTATTTAACCATAATTTAATAAGTTCACCCGGACCCATGCTCAGAGGAATTTTACCAAAAGAATACGCATTTTACGATTTCTTCGAACGGTTGATGTCGGTCAATATAGCGATCAGCAACGAATTCATGGCAACCGTCGAAGAAAAGAAAGACCTGGAGATCACGGCAAAGGTCATCAAGACCTACGAACGGGAAGCGGACAACATTACCAAGGATTGCGTTGACCTTCTCCACAGGACCTTTATCACTCCCATCGACCGGGACCAGATCTATGAACTGGTCATCGGCATGGACGACTTCGCCGACCATATGAATGCCGCTACTTTCCGGCTGGCTTATTACGGCGTCGAGGAGATGCGGCAGGATATGATTGAGATCGGGAAGATCATTCATAATTGCATCACCGAGCTGGACGAAGCGGTGAAAGGGTTGCGCAAGATCAAAAAACACAGCGTGATGATCCGTCAGAAATGTCACCGCATCCACGAGCTGGAGAACCTGGCGGATGACGTATCCCGGATTGCCATTGCCAATCTTTTCAAGACCAATGATCATATGCTGATCCTTAAATGGAAGGAGATCTTCGAGCGGCTCGAAAAAGCCGTGGACCGTACGGAACGGGTTGCCAACTCCATTGAAAGCATACTGATCGACAATGCCTGAAGCAGAATTTCTCACCCGATAACCTATCCGACTTTATGGAGTCTGTTTTGATCATTGTTGTTATCACGGTAGCCGTCGCTCTGATCTTTGACATTATCAACGGTTTTCATGATGCCGCGAATTCTATTGCCACCATTGTTTCCACGCGGGTCCTCTCTCCAAAATTCGCCGTATTCTGGGCAGCATTCTTCAATTTTGTCGCGATGTTCCTTTTTGCCCCAAAAGTGGCGAACACCGTGGCCAAGATCGTGATCATCGATGCTTCCGATCCTGCATTTGTGTATGTTATCATGGCAGCGCTGATCGGGGCCATTGTCTGGGACCTGGCCACCTGGTGGCTGGGTTTGCCTTCCAGTTCCTCCCATGCGCTGATCGGCGGACTGGTGGGTGCCGGACTGGCTCATAAGGGAATGGGAATTATACGCTGGCATAAGCTGAGTGAAACGGCCACTTTCATCCCCATCGCCCCGGTGATCGGGGTCATCCTTGGATTTTTTATCATGCTGGGCATCCTGTGGCTCTTCCGGAAGTTTACGCCCAATAAAGTGGACAGTATTTTCCGACGCGGGCAATTTATGTCGGCCGCACTATATTCTTTAGGTCACGGGGCGAATGATGCGCAGAAGACCATGGGCGTTATCGTGGCCCTCATGATGGCCGCCGGGTTTTTCAGAGGGGATGTACAGCTTTCCCTTTACCATTGGAGTACCTTGTGGATCATCCTTTCCTGCCATATCGCCATGGCACTGGGTACCGCCCTCGGAGGCTGGAGGATCGTCAAAACAATGGGCATGAAACTGACTAAGCTTAAACCGGTTCATGGATTCTGCGCAGAGACGGCAGGGGCACTGACTATTTTCCTGGCCACGAACCTTGGTATTCCCATTTCAACCACGCACACCATTTCGGGAGCCATTATCGGGGTCGGGACGGTCACCAATCTTGCCGGGATCAAATGGAGGATCGCGATCAACATTGTCTTTGCATGGATTCTAACCATCCCGGCTTCGGGGCTGGTAGCCGCCCTTTGCTTTTACCTTGCCAAGATGATACATCCGGCCTTTTAGGCTGTTTGCCGGCCCGTTTTTTCTTCTTATTTTTGTTCCCCATTTTTAAACTAAACCAACCGATCATGGCAAAAAGGATCATCGTTGCGATGCCCGGCGACGGCATCGGGAAAATCGTGCTGAAGGAGTCCCTGCGCGTGCTGGACGCTGCAGGTTTTGATGCGGAATACATTCACGGAGACATCGGGTGGGAATTCTGGTGCAAGGAGGGCAATCCACTGCCCGACCGGACCATCGCCCTGCTTCAAAAACACAAGATCGGCCTTTTCGGGGCGATCACTTCCAAGCCCAAAGATAAGGCGGAAGCCGAGCTGAACCCGGAACTGAAAGGTAAAGGAACTGTGTATTACAGCCCGATCGTTTCGATGCGGCAGAAATTCGATCTCGATATCTGCATGAGGCCCTGCCGGACCTTCAAGGGCAATCCGCTTAATTTTATCCGCCGTGGTCCCGGCAATACCATCGAAGAGCCGGTGATCGATTCGATGATCTTCCGGCAGAATACGGAATGCCTCTATGGAGGTGTGGAATGGACCAATCCACCCGATAAGGTCTACGAAGCCCTGATGACGCATAAAAAGTTCCAGGAAAATTTCGCGTGGTGCCCGAGACCTGAGCTGGCTGTTTCCACCCGGATCTTTACAAAGAAATATACGACCCGGATCGTAAGGGCCGCTTTTGAATACGCCAAAGAGCACGGGTTTACGACGGTGACGGTTTGCGAAAAGCCCAACGTGGTAAGGGAAACCTCCGGCATGATGCTGAAGATCGCCCAGGAAATGTCGAAGAATGAATACCCGGGGATCAAAGTGCAGGATACGAATATCGACGCCCAGATGATGTGGCTGACCAAGAACCCGGAAGTGTACCACGTGCTGGTGGCCGGGAATATGTTCGGGGATATCGTTTCCGACGGGTTTGCCGGACTGGTGGGTGGCCTCGGGTTCGCCTGCAGCGCGAATATCGGGCCGGATGTCGCGGTGTTCGAGCCGACTCACGGTTCTGCTCCCAAATATGCCGACTTCAACCCGTCGATCGTCAATCCCATTGCAATGATCCTTTCCGCCTGCATGATGCTGGAGCATATCGGGGAGAATGAAAAAGCAAAGCGGATCTATGCGGCGGTGGCAAAGGTCGTGGAAGAAGGAAAGGTGAAGACGTACGACATGCTGAAGCTGCCCGGCACCCCGGAAGCCATCAGCAAGGGGGCTGCCAGCACGCAGCAGGTGACGGATGCGATTATCGGGAAACTGAAGTAGCAATGAGCTGCAGGATATAAAGAATTTCTTGCTGACCTGTTGACGAAATTTAATAACACCAGTATATGACGGATGAAGTAAAAACCCTCTGGCCGGAACTGATGTGGATCAAAAATGAGGATCTCCGGGAGAAAACGGCGAAGACCTGGGAACTGGCCTTGAAGAAAAGCGTCCTGAAACCCGGTGACCTGAACAAAATCCCGTTCACGCTGCTGGCCGGACCGGACCTGAAGGTATCGTTCATGGCCCATAAGCGCTGCGTGGTGCATGTCGCGAAGGAAGCGGGAGAAAAGATGAATGAGTTCTTTAAAGAAGACCTGCCGGTGGACATGGACGTCCTGATCGCCGGAGCGATCCTGGCCGACGTGGGCAAGCTGCTGGAATACGAGCTGGATAAGGAAGGGAAATCGATCCAGGGAAAATACGGCAAGTACATCCGGCATCCCTTTTCGGGGGTGGCGCTCGCGGAGCAATGCGGGGTGCCTCCCGCCGTTTGTCATATCATCGCCACGCATGCCGGCGAAGGGGACCTGGTGAAGCGCACCGTGGAAGCCTACATCGTCCACCATGCCGATTTCATGACATTTGAACCTTTCAGGGAAAGGGGAACAATTTGAAGATTTGAAGATTTGAAGATTTGAAGATTTGAAAATTTGAAGATGAATTTAGTTTTACCCGTTAATAATCTT
>DATJQF010000217.1:0-2390 GCA_035505995.1 Bacteroidales bacterium | reverse complement strand
GCCATGAGGCTGGTCTGGGAAAGGATGAAGATCCTTATCGAGCCCTCGGCTGCTGTGACAGTGGCCGCTTTGCTGGAGAACAAGCTGGACAGCCGGGGGAAAAGGGTCGGGATCATTCTTTCCGGCGGCAATGTGGACCTGGACAACCTGCCATGGAAATAAAAGGCTCCAAAGGAAAGCTGTACCTCCTGCCCTCCCCCCTTTCGGAGAGCCCGGTGGAGAACGTCCTGCCGGCATATGTCCTGGAGGTGATCCGCGGCCTCCGGTACTTTATCGTGGAAGAGCTCCGCACCGCCCGTCGTTTCCTGAAAAAAGCCCATCCCGGGATTGATCTCAACCAGGTTGAATTTTTTGTCTTCAATGAGCATTCGAAGGAAGAACCTCCTGCCTCTTCTCTTCAACCTCTTCATTCAGGACATGATATGGGCTTGTTGTCTGAAGCCGGCCTCCCCTGCATAGCCGATCCGGGTTCGGGGATCGTCAGCCTGGCCCACCGATCGGGGATCACCGTCGTTCCGCTTACCGGACCTTCATCGCTTTTCCTGGCGCTGATGGCTTCCGGGTTTCCCGGTCAGAATTTTGCCTTCCGCGGATACCTTCCGGTCGAAAAAAATGAGCGGGCCCGGAGGATCCGGGAGCTGGAAAGCCTGGCAGGGAAGGATGACCAGGTGCAGATCTTCATCGAGACCCCGTACCGGAACCTGCAGGTGTTCGACGCGCTCATCGCCAATTGCCGCCCTTCGACCCTTTTATGCATTGCCTCGGAATTAACCGGGGCGGAGGAGCAAGTGATCCTGAAACCGATCGGGGAATGGAAGAAGATCCTTCCCAACATTCACCGCAAACCGGCGGTTTTTCTTTTATATCATGAATAGATCCCCGGTGTAACGGGAATGCATTATTTTCGTCTTACTATATTTATTAATCACTCATTCCTTGGACACTATCCTTTCCATTACAAACCTTACCAAGCATTACGGCAGGATCCGCGCGGTCAACGGGCTGAGCGTGGAGGTGCACAAAGGGGAAGTATTCGGGATCCTGGGCCCTAACGGGAGCGGGAAAACCACTACCCTGAGCATCCTGCTCGACCTGGTCCGAAGCGACAGCGGGACCTTTTTATGGTTTGGCAAGCCCGCTTCGAAGGAAAGCCGGAAAAAGATCGGCTCGGTAATCGAAAGCCCGAATTTCTTTCCGTATCTCAATGCGGTGCAGAACCTGGAGATCGTCTGTTACATCAAGGATCTTCCGACCGGCGATATCGAACGGGTCCTGAAAGTGACGGGTCTTTACGAAAGAAGGAAATCCCGGTTCCGGACCTATTCCTACGGCATGAAGCAGCGCCTGGCCGTCGCTTCGGCCCTGCTGGGAAACCCCGAAGTGCTGATCCTGGACGAGCCGACCAACGGGCTCGACCCGCTCGGGATCGCCCAGATCCGGGAGATCATTCTCGAGATCGCCTCCCGGGGGATCACCATCATTCTCGCCAGCCACCTGCTCGACGAGGTACAGAAGATCTGCAGCCACGTGGCGGTGCTCAATAAAGGCGACCGGCTTTTCACGGGGAAAGTCAGCGAGGTCCTGTCGGTCTCGGATTCATTCGAGCTCGGCTCGGTGAACCCTGACCTGTTGGAGAAAGCCATAGCCCAGCACCCGAAATTCAAAAGTGCGGAAAGGAACGCCGGATTGCTGCTCGTACATTTCAACGGCACGGTCGTCCCGGAAGAGATCAACTCCTTTCTTTTCGGCAAAGGGATCGTCCTTTCGCATCTGGCCGAACGCAAGCGCAGTCTGGAACAGCATTTTCTCGAACTCTTACAGGAACAGTCATGATGAAGCTCCTCCGCATCGAATCAAAAAAGATCCTGACCTATAAGGTCTTCTGGATCCTGATCGGGCTCTATTTTCTTTTCCTTGCCCTGGGGATCATGATGGCGGAATTCATGATCAACTCCTCGATCAACCAGTTCAACACCCACATGCCGATCCCGTTCCCGCATGTGCAGCTTTATTTCTTCCCCGAGATCTGGCAGAACATCACCTTTTTCGCGGGCATCCGCTATGTATTGATCTTCCCGGCCATCGTGATCATCATCCTGATCACGAATGAATTCACCTTCAAAACCATCCGGCAGAACATCGTGAACGGGATGAGCAAGGAGGAATTCCTGGTGAGCAAGCTGGAGATCATTCTCATCCTCTCGGTCGTGATCACGGTATTGATCGGGCTGGCGACGATCCTGCTCGGCGTCTTCAACTCCGATGAAAGAAGCTTTTCGATGATCTTCGGCCAATCGCTCTTCCTGCTGGGATTCTTCGTCGAGATCTTCTCCTTCCTGATGTTCGCTTTTTTCTTCGGGTTCATCTTCCGGAACACCGGCCTGGCCATC
>DATJQF010000216.1:0-2462 GCA_035505995.1 Bacteroidales bacterium | reverse complement strand
CACACACTCAAGAAAGTTTTGAAGAATAAAAGCTACAACACTTCCGTCGGCGATGAAGGCGGATTCGCCCCGAACCTGAAGTCGAACGAAGAGGCACTCAAGGTCATCCTGAATGCGATAGAACTGGCCGGGTACGAACCGGGCAAGGATATATACATTGCCCTGGATCCGGCCGCTTCCGAGTATTATATCCCGGAAGAGAATGTCTATCACCTGAAAAAGTCATCCGGGGAGAAGCTGAGCCCCAAAGAGATGGTGGAATACTGGAAAGGCTGGGTGGACCGCTACCCGATCATCTCGATCGAGGATGGCATGGCGGAAGATGACTGGAGCGGGTGGAAGCTGATGACCAAGGAGCTCGGCAAGCGGATCCAGCTCGTGGGTGACGATATCTTCGTCACCAATGTAGAGCGGTTGCAGAAAGGGATCGACAAAGGAGTGGCCAATTCCATCCTCATCAAAGTGAACCAGATCGGCACCCTCACCGAGACCATCAACGCCGTGAACCTGGCTTACCGGAACTCCTACTCGGCCGTGATCAGTCACCGTTCGGGCGAGACCGAAGATACCACTATCGCCGACCTGGCGGTGGCACTGAATACCGGGATGATCAAAACCGGGAGTGCCTGCCGGTCAGAGAGGATCGCCAAATACAACCAGTTGCTCCGGATCGAGGAACAGCTGGGGGAAACAGCCAGATATCCCGGGAAGCATTTCAAGTATTTGAGATGACCGGAGGACGCCGGCTACCGTTTCAGTATTTGTAAGCGACGCCGGTCTTGATGTTCTGGGTTCCGCCCAGGTCGTTTGAATTGTGCCCGACCGTAGATTTATCAGAGGTCAGGAATACAAACGGACAGCCGAGTCCTGCGGCCGCCATTTTCAATTTCTTTTCCGCCTTTTTATCTCCCGTATTTCCGGTTTGCATGTTTATGAAAGCGGTTTGCCCGCGGATCTCGCCTCCCTTGGTAAGACCCGCCGTATAGGATTTATCCTCCAGGATGATCACTTTCTCCCAATCGTTCTCACTGTGGATGACGATTTTATCCGACACTTTCTCCACCCTGCCGCTCTTGCCGTAAACAATCTTCCCGATGGCATATTTGCTCAGGGTGTTTTCAGCATCCTCTCCGGCATACTTAAAAATAACGGTGTATTCCGTAAGACGCACGACACTCCCTTTGATCGTGTCCCCGCTGTGCTTGATCAGCAGATCGGCCTGGGCGCTGACCGATATTGCCGCAAAGAGGAAAATCGTTAAGAAGATGTTTGTTTTCATGTTAGTGATCTTTGAAATTCCACATGGATTATCAGGATGCTGTTTTTTTTACGATCAGGGCGGCAATAAAGGATTCCAACAGGCTGAGCGGTACGGCCATCCAAAGTATCCCGTGCGGTAATACCCCCAGGTTCCCGATCACCACCCACATCAGCACAAACTGTCCGAACCATGCCAGGAAGGCTGTTTGCAGGAGATTGAATTTCCGGGAAATCATGTAAACGAAGAGGGCAGCCAGCAGCGACCAGAGCCCCCAGACCGCGCCGTTAATGGGTTTATCCGGGAAAACCAACCCCATCTTCTTATAATGTTCCAACCAGAGATTCCGTACGATGAATTGATTCCGCACGAACTCTGAAATGCTGATCCAGATCGTCGCAAGCACAATGGCGAGGATGTTTTTCCATGTTTTCATAAGTGACATTTTGGTTGTTCCGCTGTTCTCCCCGGATCCCCTCTATTTTCCCGGATAAAGCGCTTTAATGTGTTTAATGTGAGCGGCGATCATCTTCTCCAGCACCTCGGTCCTGACATCCCCGAGCTTTTTAATATAGATGCAGCCTTTATCAGTTTTATACTTTCCCAGTTGCTGCAGGAGTTCGTCTCTTTTTTCAAAATTTCCGGAAAGGTACAGCGCAAGAGCCGTTGCCCTGGGGGAGAACGCTACCAGGGGACTATCGCCCTCCCGTCCCGATTCATATTTATAGTGATAACTCCCAAATCCTACGATCCCGGTACCCCACATTTTTGGTGAGAACCCGGTCGCTTTTTCAATGATCCCGATCAGCCGGAGGCTGTCGGCCCGCATGGTTTCATTTTTCACCCGGTTGAGGAAATCCGAAACGCTGGTTGCGGTCTCAGTAGTCTTGTTTTTTGCCATGACCAAAAAACTTTATTATCCTGAAGTTAAAGCTTCCCGTTAGTGATCCAATTCGAAATATCAGGCAGCGGCCCGCTGAAGATCCCGGGAATGGTGTCGTGGGTGGTCGTTACAACATGATAGTTTATCAGGAACTGGTTCCTGTTTTTTCCAATCGTGATACTTCCGCTGATGGCATCTCTTTCGGTCCCGCTGCCATTGGTGAAATCATAACCTGTAAAGGTAGTTCCATCCGCGAAATAACCGTCCTGGTCAGTGTCAGTGGAGGAAGAATTGTCCTTTTTCTTACAGGCGCCCAGTGAG
>DATJQF010000215.1:0-2965 GCA_035505995.1 Bacteroidales bacterium | reverse complement strand
GGGCTTCACCCCGCCGGGGCAGGCGGCAATGCAGGGGGCGGAAGTGTCCTGCCGGTCGATCACTGCGATCCTGGGATTTGCCAGGCTGAACGGGATATACGCTACCTTTCGTCCGGCAAGTTCCTGGTTGTATTCATCCGGTCGTACCTCCGGGCAGGCCTGTTCACACTCCTGGCACCCCGTGCAGGCTTCCGGGATCACATATCGGGGATGCTTGTCGATCTCCACCTTGAACTTCCCGTTTTCCCTTTGAATGCTTTTGATCTCGCTGTTCAGCAGGACCGTAATATTGGGATGCCTGGCGGTTTCCGACATCTTAGGCGTGGTGATGCACGCGGCACAGTCCAGGGTCGGGAAGACCTTGCTGAGCTGGATCATTTTTCCGCCGATCGACAGTCCTTTTTCGACCATCAGGACCTTATACTCCATGTTGGCCAGGTTCAGAGCTGCTTCCTGCCCTGCAATACCCCCGCCAATAACGAGCGTATCGTAATGGTTGTTTGTGTTCATCCTTCCAGTTCTGCCAGGATTTTCGAGAAATTTGCCATGTGGCTGGCAAAGGGTTCTGCACAGACCGAGCAAATGGCCGCCATCCGGATTCGTTTCGGGTTAATGTTGTTTTCCATCATCAGCCGTTGCGATTCTTCAATGATCCGGTTGGTCAGCTCGGGACATTTCGGGCTATAGGAGCATTCATGCCCGTCGGCGGCGATAAAAACGCCGTCGAACCCTTGCTGAAAGGCGTGCAGGATCCACCGGGGCTTGATGCCGGAGGAACAGGGCAGGCTGATCGTATAAACGGCCGGAGAATAATGGATCTTCCGCAGGCCGGCCTGGTCGATCCCCGGGTCTGAGATTTTATCGGTGGAAAATACCAGGATCTTGGGTCTGACGCTTGAGGTTCCCATCGCGAAGCGGGGTCAGGCCTTTTTCAGGAATAATCTGCTAAAGCTTGCTTCCTCAACGATTCCGAGGAACTCATGCATCATTTTCTGGCACCATTTCGGGATATCGACTTTGGTTCCTTCGTCGGAGGAATAGATCTCCATGATCTCACCGGATTCGATTTCGCCGATCGCCTTTTTTGCAGCCAGGAGAGGTCCCGGGCAGGCGGTTCCCCGTGCATCCACGACCTTGTTTGATTTCAGGTTTTTCAGTTCTTCAGCAGTCATTTTTTTATGTTTTTTTATATGAATAATTGAATTTTACTTTCCTGGGCGTCCGAGAGGAAGGTGGCTACCCCGCAAACCGACATCGCAGGAAAATCGATCATCTCTTCCCGCTTGAACCCCATCAGGTTCATCGACATCTCGCAGATGTTGATCTCCACCCCGAGTTCACCGGCGGTCCGGAACATTTCTTCCAGGGAAGCCACGTGATGCTTCTTCATGATGCCTTTGATCATGGAAGTGCCCATGCCTCCCATGTTCATCTTCGACAGCTTGATCTTTCCGGTCCCCCTCGGAAGCATCATGCCGAACATTTTTTCCACGAGGTTTTTCCCTTTCCCCTTTTTCTTCGGGTGGCGCAGTGCGGAAATGGCCCAGAAAGTGAAAAAAAGCTTTACTTTCATGTCATAGGCAGCCGCACCGGTAGCAATGATCATAGCGGCCAGGATCTTGTCGAGGTCTCCGGAGAAGATGACCATGGAGAGCTGGTCTTTGGTCCCCGATTCCAGGCGGTTCACCCTGGACTTTAATTCCTGGATCTGGGTTTCAAGTTCTGTATTCATATGCGTAGTTTTTTATATATAGATATTTATATTTTTGACGGTACAAAAATAGAACACCTCCCCTTTGCACGGGGTGATACTCATGTGATTTATGTCAGATATAAGTGTGATTTATATCACATTTACGAATTCAGGGATTGGATGGCCGGAGATCGAACCAGTGTCCGATGGGTCGGTCATGCGGAACGGGATTCCGGTGCCTGAATTCATTGGTATGTTTGTCATAGCGGTAATCCTCCGCCCATTCCCGGTAATGCGACCGTATCTGCCGGAGGGCATCCACGATGGCGTCCAGCTCAAGGTCGGTCATCGTGGGATGCAGGGAGAGCCTGACCCATCCGGGCTTTTCCGAGAGATCTCCCCGGCTGATCTTTTCGGTGATATTTTTCGATCGCTCGGGATCTACCTTCAGGAGATAATGACCATAGGTCCCGGCGCACACACATCCACCCCTGACCTGGATCCCGAACCGGTCGCTCAGCAACTGCACCACCAGGTTGTAATGTATGAAGGGGAAATAAAAGGAGATGACCCCCAGCCGGTCTTGGACCGGGGCTGCCAGGATCTGGATATCCGGGATCGCTGACAGCTCACGAAAGGCCTTCTTCACCAGTTGGCTCTCTCTTTCGTGGATCTTTTCGACCGTCATCTGGTTTTTGAGCTCCAGGACCAGGGCTGACCGGATCGCCTGCAGAAATCCGGGTGTCCCGCCGTCTTCCCGCGCTTCGATATCGTCAATAAACTTGTATTCTCCCCACGGGTTGGTCCAGTCAACCGTCCCTCCGCCCGGCTGGTCCGGCGTTTTATTATGATATAGCGCGGAATCAAAGATCAGGACACCGGCAGATCCCGGGCCGCCCAGGAATTTATGAGGGGAAAAGAAGATCCCGTCCAGTTTCTCCATCGGATCGCCTGGATGCATATCGATGGCGTCGTATGGCGCGGATGCGGCAAAATCAACAAATGCCAGTCCGCCATGTTCGTGCATCAGTCGGGCCATATCCGCATAGGGGGTCCGGATGCCCGTAACATTGGAGCATGCCGTGAACGATCCTATTTTTCTTTTGCGGTCCTTATAGGTATGGAGGGCATCTTCGAGCCGGTTCAGATCGACCAGCAGGTTCTGGTCGGGTTTCACTACGACTACATCGGCATTCGTTTCATACCAGGTGGTCTGGTTGGAATGATGCTCCATATGGGTCACAAAAACCACCGGCCGCTCGGATTCCTTCA
>DATJQF010000214.1:0-9595 GCA_035505995.1 Bacteroidales bacterium | reverse complement strand
TGGTCATCGTTAAGTTCTGGCTTCCCTTCATGGCGCCCTGCTTCGGCACCATCTGCCGGATCATCCGGAGGAACCGGCATACGAAGATCGTTTCCATCATCGACAATATCATTCCCCACGAGAAGCGGCCCGGCGACCGTGCGCTGGCAAAATACTGGGTGGGATCCGCTGACGGATTCATCGCTATGTCGCAGTCGGTCCTGGACGACCTGCGAACATTCGATGATCAAAAACCGATGCTTTTCTGCTATCATCCGTTGTACGATAACTTCGGAGAGCGGGTGGCGAAGGAAGAGGCGATCCGTCACCTCGGGCTGGACCCGGAATTCAGTTACCTGCTGTTCTTCGGGTTCATCCGGGACTACAAGGGGCTGGACCTGCTCCTGGAGGCCATGGCGGATCCGGGCATCAGGGAAAGAAAACTGAAGCTCCTGGTGGCAGGCGAGTTCTATACGGATGCGGAGCCCTTTCACCAGCTGATCCGGAAGCTGAACCTGGAGGAACGGGTGGTCCTGAGCAATGATTTTATCCCCGACCGCGCGGTGGTGAATTATTTTTGTGCAGCGGACCTGGTGGTGCAGCCTTATAAAAGCGCCACGCAAAGCGGGGTGACCCAGATCGCCTATCATTTCGACCGGCCGATGATCATCACCGATGTGGGAGGGCTGGCGGAAATAGTTCCGGACGGGAAAGTCGGATACGTGGTCAAGCCGGATCCGGGAGCCATAGCGGCCGCCATCCTCAGGTTCTACCGGGAAGACCGGGAACAGGAATTTTCTGAAAATGCAAAACTGGAGAAAACAAAATATTCATGGAGTAAGATGCTGGAGACGATCGACATGGTGTTAACTCACATCAGACCTTCCTGATGATGTTTATCTTTGATCCCTAATCCGTAATCCGTAATATGTAATCCGTAATCCGTAATTCCATATGATATATCGTAGCAAAGCCCCCCTGCGCCTTGGTCTTGCCGGCGGCGGCACCGATGTCGCTCCCTATTCCGAGCTGTACGGCGGGGCGATCCTCAACGGGACGATCAGCATGTATGCCTATGCCAGCATCGAACCCCGGAAGGACGGGAAGATCCTGATCCATTCGATCGACAAGAATGAAAAATACCTGGCCCTGGCCCGGAAGAAACTGGAGATCACCAGCAGCCTGATCCTGCACAAGGGAGTGTACAACCGCGTGGTGAAGGACTATGCCGGGAAGCCGCTTTCCTTTTCACTGACTACCTATGTGGATGCGCCGGCAGGATCGGGGCTCGGCACCTCTTCCACGCTGGTGGTGGCGATCCTCGGGGCCTTCGCCGAATGGCTCAACCTTCCGCTCGGGGAATACGACCTGGCGCACCTGGCGTTTGAAATAGAGCGGGTGGACCTCCGGATGGCCGGCGGGAAGCAGGACCAGTACGCGGCCACTTTCGGCGGGATCAACTTCATGGAGTTCTCGAAAGAGGACAAGGTGATCGTGAATCCGCTGCGCGTGAAACCCGTTTACCTTGACGAGCTGGCCCATAATCTCATCCTGTATCATACAGAAACGAGCCGGCTCTCCTCGAAGATCATCGAGCAGCAGACCCGCAACGTGAAGCAGAAAGTAGGGAAAACCCTGCAGGCCATGCATAAGCTGAAGGAGCAGGCGGTGATGATGAAGGAGGCGCTCCTCACCGGCGAGCTGGACCAGATCGGAAGGATCCTCGACTTCGGCTGGAAATATAAAAAGAACATGGCCTCGGGCATCACCAACCCCCTCATTGACGACATTTACGGGACCGCCATGAAGAACGGGGCGACGGGCGGAAAGATCAGCGGGGCCGGGGGCGGCGGGTTCATGTTCTTTTATTGCCCGGGCAACTCTAGAGGAAAAGTGATCGATTCCCTGACGAAATTCGGAGGACAGACGAAGCGGTATGAATTCACTGCAAAGGGATTAACTACCTGGAAGATTTAAAAACGGGTCAACCATTACACCCATTCCACCAACTATGCCAGTAATTCTGTTTATATATGGAAAATTTTCTTGATCTCGCAAAAAAAAGGTATTCCGTCAGGAGCTATCTCGACCGGGAGGTAGAGCAGGCGCAGGTGGATTATATCCTGGAATGCGGAAGGATCGCGCCTTCTGCCGCCAACTACCAGCCGTGGCATATCGTGGTGGTGCGGGACCCGGAGATCAAAAAGAAGCTGGGCGAGACCTATCCCCGCGACTGGTTCCTCCAGGCGCCGGTCCTGCTGGTGATCTGCGGGGATCATTCGGTTTCCTGGAAAAGGGCCGACGGGAAAGATCATTGCGATATCGACATCGGCATTCTCTGCGACCACCTGACCCTGGCGGCCGCGGAGCAGGGACTCGGCACCTGCTGGATCTGCAATTTCGACGCCCGGAAATGCAGCAGGATCCTGGAGATCCCGGCCCATATTGAGCCGATGGTGTACCTGCCCCTGGGATATCCGGCCGACGAAGAAAAAAATTCCCCCCGCCACAAGGTCCGGAAGAAGATGGAAGAGATCGTCCGTCGCGATAAGTTCTGAAGGGCGTTCATTATCCCTTCCCCGCCAGATTGAGTATATTTGCGAGTAAATGCTATAATATGAATATTTACGAATCCATTCAGGCCTCCATTGAAACGAAGCAGCGGATCCTTTCCGACGACAGCCTGGTAGAAGAGATCGGCAATGTGGCGCATGCCTGCATAGAAGCCTTGTGCGCGGGGAATAAGCTGCTGTTTTGCGGGAATGGCGGAAGCGCGGCGGATGCCCAGCACCTGGCCGCCGAGCTGTCGGGTAGGTACCATTACGACCGGCCCCCGCTGCCTGCCGAGGCCCTGCATGTCAATACCTCTTACCTCACCGCGGTAGCCAACGATTATTCCTTTGAGGAAGTCTATTCGAGGATCCTCAGGGGGATCGGCAGGGAGCGCGACGTCCTGATCGCGATCTCAACCTCGGGAAATTCGCCCAATATTCTGAAAGCCCTGAAAACAGCGGAAGAGATGGGTCTGATCACTGTGGGGTTGACCGGATCTTCCGGGGGACGGATGAAATCGATCTGCGACTACCTGATCCGGGTTCCCTCGGCCGATACCCCACGGATCCAGGAATCCCATATCATGATCGGTCATATCATCTGCGACCGGATCGAATCCACCCTCTTTCCCAAAAGCTGAACCCTGTGGATGCCATCATACTGGCCGGCGGCCTGGGTACCCGGTTACAACCCCTGGTGAGCGATGTCCCGAAATCGATGGCGCCGGTGAATCAAAAGCCCTTTCTTGAATACCTGCTCAATTACCTGACCGGCCAGGATGTCACCAGGGTGATCCTGGCAGTCGGTTACCGCCAGGAAACCATCCGGGCGTATTTCAATGAACAATTTCACCATCTGCCGATCCTTTACGCGACGGAAGAGGAACCCCTGGGAACCGGCGGCGGCATCCTGAACGCCATGAAGCTTGCGGTGACCGAACAGGTGCTGGTGCTGAACGGCGACAGCATGTTCCGGATCGACCTCCACAGCCTGACGAATATCCACCAGTTCAATCACGCCGACGTTACCCTTGCGCTGAAATATATGGAGGACTGCTCCCGGTACGGATCGGTCCTGCTGGACGGACAGCATCGCATCACCGGGTTTGTGGAGAAAGGGGAGGAGGCCGCCCCCGGATATATCAATGCGGGCGTGTATGTCTTCCGGAAGGATTTCCTGTTGCAGCAAGGTTTTTCGGGTAAATTTTCCATCGAAAAGGATTGCTTTGAGAAGCTCTACCCGGAAAAATTGTTTTACGGCCATCCGCTGAAAGGCTATTTCCTCGATATCGGGATTCCGGAGGATTATCTGAGGGCGCAGGATCAATTCAGGTTTTATGAAGATTGACAAGAGCTGGACGCTGTTCCTGGACCGTGACGGGGTGATCAATAAAAGGATCCCCGGGGGCTATGTCCGGAAATGGGAGGAGTTTGAGTTCATCCGCCATGCCCCGGAAGCCATCAAGCTCCTTTCGCAAACCTTCGGAAGGGTCCTGGTCGTCAGTAACCAGCAGGGGATCGGGAAGGGGATCATGACGGAAGCGGACCTGGAGGAGGTGCACCGGAAAATGACGGAACATATAACCAAGGCAGGCGGCCGCATCGACCGGATCTATCACAGTCCTTTCCGGGCGGAAGAGAATTCGCACTATCGCAAGCCGAATACCGGCATGGCGGACCATGCCGGCAGGGATTTTCCCGGCATCGACTTCCGCCGTTCCGTGATGGCCGGCGATTCGGAATCGGATATGCATTTCGGGAGAAGGATGAAGATGACCACCGTGCTGATCACCGGGGATCCCGCCGGCGCCCTGAATGATCCTTCACTGGCGGATTATGTATTCCCCGACCTGATCACCTTCGCCCGGGCGTTACCGGAGCTATCCACGGAATGACCCGGCCCAATCCCCTGAGTGATGCATCCCTCCTCCATATTTCTCACTTTCCTTTGTTACACTCTTCTTCTTTTCCTGGTCACCTGGATCACGGCGAGAAGGGCTACCAGCCGGACTTTCTTCATCGGGAACAAGGCTTCCCCATGGTTCGTGGTGGCATACGGGATGATCGGCGCTTCCATGTCGGGGGTGACTTTCATGTCGATCCCCGGCTGGGTCGGTGCCACGCAATTCTCTTATATGCTGGTGGTGTTCGGGTACCTGATCGGCTACTTTGTGATCGCCCTCGTGCTGATGCCGCTCTATTACCGGCTCAACCTGACCTCCATCTATACCTACCTGGAAGGCCGCTTCGGGTTTTGGTCGTATAAGACCGGTTCGTTTTACTTCATCCTCTCGAGGGTCGTCGGGGCATCCTTCCGGATGTTCCTCGTGGTAAATGTCCTGCAGGTTTTCGTATTCGATGCCTGGAAGATCCCGTTCTGGCTGACGGTCCTGATCTTCATCGTGCTGATCCTGCTTTACACCTTCAAGGGAGGGATCCGGACGATCATCTGGACCGATACCATCCAGACCACCTTCATGCTCCTCGCACTGGTGTTCAGCATCTACTTTATTACAAAGAATCTCGGGACCGGGTTCCCGGCCTTGTTCCATGATGTCTTCAACAGCAGCTATTCCAAAATGGTCTTTACGGACTGGCACGACCGCCGGTTCCTGCTGAAGCAGTTCTTCAGCGGGGTCTTTATCGCCATTGTGATGACCGGGCTCGACCAGGAGATGATGCAGAAGAACCTGAGCTGCCGCAGTCTGAAGGATGCACAGAAAAATATGTTCACCTTCAGCTTCATCATGGTGTTCGTGAATTTCCTGTTTCTTTTCCTGGGTGCGATCCTCTATATCTTTTCGGAAAGGACCGGTCTTGCGGTTCCGCCCCGGACCGATGACCTTTTCCCGACGCTGGCCATCAACCACCTGGGACCGGTTGCCGGCCTGATCTTCCTCATTGGGCTGATCTCGGCGGCCTACCCGAGCGCCGACGGGGCCCTGACCTCCCTAACCACTTCCTTCAGCATTGATTTCCTGGGGATCAATAAAAAGCCGGAACTGGATGAAAAGGAGAAACGACGGACCCGGTATAAGGTGCATTTCAGCTTTGCGTTTATCCTGCTGGTGGTGATCGTGATATTCCGTGCGATCAACGAGCAGGCGGTGATCGACAAGCTGTTCACCATTGCAGGATATACTTACGGACCTTTGCTGGGGCTTTTCGCCTTCGGCCTGTTCACCCGGTACCGTCCCAGGGACCGATGGGTGCCGGTGGTGGCGGTCCTGTCGCCGGTGATCTGCTTTCTGCTGAGCAAGTATTCCGTAAATCTTTTCAACGGCTATAAGTTCGGGTTTGAACTTCTGATTTTGAATGGAATTATTACTTTTGTCGGACTCCTTCTAATAAGACAGAATAAACAGAAAAGCTGATGGAAAACATGCGTTTCAAGGCAGTGGAGATGACGCTCTCCCGCCGCCCGCTGGAGGTCCGCTTCCCGGACGTCAAAGCTTCGGAATATTTCGGCGAGCTCACGTTCAACCGGGCAGCCATGAAGGAATACCTTACCGAAGAAGCTTTCCAGCAGGTCATGAATTCGATCGAGAAGGGAGAGAAGATCAACCGGAGGATCGCCGACCAGGTGGCAGCCGGTCTGAAGGCCTGGGCGCTCAGCAAAGGCGCCACCCATTACACGCACTGGTTCCTGCCGCTTACCGGGAGTACGGCCGAAAAGCACGATGCCTTCCTCATGCCGGTGGAAGGCGGGAAAGGGATCGAGAATTTCCGCGGAAGCGAGCTCACCCAGCAGGAGCCGGATGCGTCCAGCTTCCCGAGCGGCGGCATCCGGAGCACCTTCGAAGCCCGCGGATACACCGCCTGGGACCCCACTTCGCCCGTGTTCATCATGGACCGGACGCTCTGCATCCCCTCGATCTTCGTCTCCTTCACCGGGGAGGCCCTCGACTACAAGACGCCTCTGCTGAAGGCGCTCAATTCAATCGATAAAGCCGCCGTTGAAGTATGCCGGTATTTCGAAAAAGACGTCACCAAAGTGGTCGCCACCCTCGGCTGGGAGCAGGAATATTTCCTGGTCGATACCGCGCTGTACATGGCCCGTCCCGACCTGGTGCTCACCGGCAGGACCCTCTTCGGACACGCCTCCGCCAAGGACCAGCAGCTCGAGGATCATTATTTCGGCACGATCCCGCAGCGGGTCATCGCTTTCATGGATGAATTCGAGCTGGAAGCCCACCGGCTGGGGATCCCGGTAAGGACCCGCCATAACGAAGTAGCCCCGAACCAGTTCGAGTGCGCCCCGATGTTCGAGGAAGCCAACCTTTCGGTGGATCACAACCAGCTCGTGATGCATATCATGGACAAGGTGGCCAAGAAGCATGATTTCACGGTGCTGCTCCACGAAAAGCCCTACCAGGGCGTGAACGGATCGGGAAAGCATAATAACTGGTCGCTGATGACCAATACCCGCGAAAACCTGCTGTCGCCCGGAAAGACCCCGGAGTCGAACCTGCGCTTCCTGACTTTCCTCGTGAATATTGTCAAGGCAGTCCATGAGCATGACGACCTGATCCGGTCGATCATTGCGTCCCCCGGGAATGATCACCGGCTCGGAGCCAATGAAGCGCCCCCGGCGATCATCTCCGTCTTCATCGGTTCCCGGCTCACCCAGCTGCTCGACCTGATCGAGAAAAGCAGGAAAAAGATCCGGTTGGGCAGCAATGAAGAATCAGACCGGCTGGTTCACCTGCCGAAAATCCCGGAGATCCTCCTGGACAATACCGACCGGAACCGGACTTCCCCCTTTGCCTTCACCGGGAATAAATTTGAATTCCGTGCGGTGGGATCTTCGCAAACCTGCGCCCCGGCCATGATCGTGCTGAACCTGATCGTAGCCGACCAGCTGACGAAATTCCGGCAGGAAGTGGAGAAGCTGATGAAAACAAAGGTGAAACGGGAGGATGCCATCTTCCAGGTGCTGAAGCGGTATATCCATGAATCGAAGGATATCCGGTTCGAGGGAAACAATTACAGCCAGGACTGGCTGAAGGAAGCGGCCCGGAGAGGGTTGTCCAACTTCACGAATACCCCCTCCGCGCTGGAGGCCTATGTGTCGGAAAAGACCACGGCGTTGTTTGAGCGTAATGATGTGCTGAATCACCGGGAGCTTCATGCCCGGCATGAGATCAAGCTGGAGAACTATGCCAAGAAGCTTCAGATCGAATCGAGGGTGCTGGGAGACCTGGCCACGAACCATATTATCCCGATCGCGATCCGGTACCAGAATGCCCTGATCGAGAATGTGAAGGGACTGAAACAGGTGCTGGACCTGAAAACTTACGGCAAGCTGTCGCAAAACCAGATCGACACCATCACGGAGATCTCGGAGCATGTCTCCCAGATGAAAAGCTATGTAAAGGAGATGCTGGATGCGAGGAAGGTGGCGAACAAGCTCACCGGCTGCGAGGAAAAGGCCTATGCCTACTGCAACAATGTGAAGCCCTATTTCGACAAGATCCGGTATCATGCCGACAAGCTGGAATTGCTGGTGGATGATGAGCTGTGGCCCCTGCCGAAATACCGGGAGCTGCTTTTTATCAAGTAGTAACTTAAATCTGATTCCCATGCGTTACGGAAAAATTTACTTCCCGCTGCTTTTCGCTGCCCTGGTTTTGTTGAACCTCCCGGCGACAGGCCAGATCAATGTTTTCCATATCGATAACAACGCCCCCGCCGGCCGGGAAGGGATCTTCTATGCACTCCCGAGGACCGTGATCCGGATCGAGGTGACCATCGACCGGGTGGAGAACTACAAGGGGCCTTATGCCGATTATGCGGAGAAATACCTGGGACTGAAAAATGTGGTGACGGCCAATTCGGTGGAATACAAGATCGCCGATATACAGGTCACCACGTCGGCACAACCCGACCCCGACCAGTATTATTTCCTGGAGATGAACGGCCGGCTGTCGAAGAACACCCAGGAAGGCATGATGGCCCTGACGGAATCGGGCCTGATCATCGGCACTAACCCGGGCGCCGGAGATACCGTAACGGAAGAGCAGAAATTCATCACCCGGCAGACCGTTCCCCTGATCCACGAAGAGGACGTTTTCCCCGAGATCTTCCGCTATTCCTCGGATGTCAACTTCTTTGAAAAAGTGGACACGATCATCCGCAAGGTCAATATCGACACGATGTCGCTGGAGCGCCAGTACCTGAAACGGACCATGGTGGAGAAATCCCCCGATCAGAAGGCAAAGGAAGCAGCCGATTACATCTCAAAGATCAAAGACAACCGCTTTAACCTGGTAAGCGGGTTCCAGGAAGTGAATTACAACAAGGAAACCCTGGAATATATGGATACCCAGCTTACGACGCTGCTGAAAGAGTATATGAAGCTCTTCACCGGGATCAGCATCCATAAGACCGAGAGCTTTATCTTTTACTACACGCCCAATCCCAACCAGGTGAATGCCGAAGTGCCCATTTTCAGGTTCCTGAAGAGCAAAGGGGCCATCGACCTGGATGAATCCGGGGGCAAGATCGTCACCATCAAGGTGCAGCGGTCGGGCACCACCGGCGCAGTAGCTAATTACCAGAAACGGGGGGAGGGGGCCGGCAAGGCGCATGGGTTCTACTACCGCATCCCGGAACTGGCCCGGGTGACCGTTAAAGTGGATGAGAACCTTCAGAAGGAAACCCAGTGCCTGGTCAGCCAGCTGGGAGTGATCTCCTCGCTGCCGCCTTCGAGGTGGAAAGTCAGGTTCTACAAGGAGACCGGCGGGATCCGCGGGATGTCGGTCGAATGATCAGAGCGCTTTCCGGATCCTGACCAGGGCGGTCAGAAGCTCCTCAAGCAGATCCAGTTTCAGCATGTTCGCCCCGTCCGATTTTGCCAGGGCGGGGTTCGGATGCGTTTCCAGGAAGATGCCGTCGGCCCCGGCAGCCACTGCGGCCCTCGCCAGCGTGCCAATGAGTTCCGGCCTTCCCCCGGTGATGCCCGTTGCCTGGTTGGGCTGCTGCAGGGAATGGGTGACATCCACCACGACCGGCACCTTCAGCTTCTTCATTTCCGGGATATTCCTGAAATCCACCACCAGGTC
>DATJQF010000213.1:0-13171 GCA_035505995.1 Bacteroidales bacterium | reverse complement strand
CCTCCCAGGCTCCCGATATTCACGATATGGGTTCCGCTTCCCATGATCGGCATGAGAGTCTGCACCAGGAAGTACGCTCCTTTCACATTCACGTTGAAAATATCGTCGAAATCGATCAGATCGGTTTTCATAAAAGGCTTGTTCACCATCCGTCCGGCATTATTGACCAGCACGTCGCAGTGCCGGAAAAAGAGCTCGATCTTCTGGAGGAGGAACGGATAAAACTCAAAATGAGAGAGGTCGAACTCTGCGACCGAAAGCTTGGCATCCGGGTTCGCCTTCAGGCATTCGGCCTGCAGCTTTTTCAAGCCGTCCCTGTTGCGTGATATGGCGAAAACCTGGTTCCCCTTGTTTTTGCAAAGGATCCGGACCAGTTCTGATCCTATCCCCCTGCTGGCTCCCGTGATGATAAAATTCATGGCAGATGATCCGTTTTTCAGCCGGTTAAAATTACTAAAAAATGTCGGAAAGCTTTTTCGGTCAAAATGTTTTTTCCAGTATCTTTGCCTGCGATTATTTTAATCCTTACTCCCTCAAAATTACAAACATGAAAAAATTTTCCATTCTTTTCCTGTTCATTTTCCTGGCCTCGATATATTCGTTTGCCCAGCAACATGTAGTTCTCCATCCCAGTGTTATTGCCAAAGCCGTTTATTTTGATGTATCTCCCCCGCTAAGGGATCTCCCGCCTTCCGCTCTCACAAAGGCCGATATGACCTGGAAGGACGGCGTAGTGAAGAATCGCCTGTATCCGTTCGGATACCCGAATTATAACAGCGGCGTGGCGGATCCGATCCGGCGGGATAAATCAGGCATGGTCCCGACCGATACCACCATTCAGAATTTCGATGGCACCGGCGGGAACGGCTCGCTTTGCCCTCCCGACACCTACGGAGAAGTCGGAGCCAGTCATTACTTTGAAGTGGTGAATTGTCAATATGCAGTTTATGACAAGAACGGAGTAAAGCTCATGGGTCCGACTAACAACAGCAATGTTTGGAATGGCATGCCGCATAATGAAAATGACGGCGACGGCACCATCAACTATGATGAAGTGCATGACCGCTGGATCTTCAGCCAGTTCTCGGTCCCCAGTGCACCTTACGGACCCGGCTACCAGATGGTCGCCGTTTCGCAGACCAACGATCCCACCGGATCCTGGTACCGCTATCAGTTCCAGTTCAACGATATGAACGACTATCCCAAACTGGGGGTTTGGCCCGACGGGATCTACATGTCGTTCAACCAGTTCAACGGGAACTTCCAGGGACCGGCTGCCGTAGCAATGGAATACAACAAGATGCTCACCGGCGATCCCGACGCCCAGATGGTGGTCTTCACCCTCCCGGCCTCTGTTTATTGCATCATGCCGGCCGACTGTGACGGCGCTTTCCCGCCCGCAGGAACTCCTGAATATTTCATGGACGTTTATTCCAGCCCCCAGATCAAAGTGTGGGAATTCCAGGTGGACTGGACCACGCCATCGAATTCCACTTTTACCCAAAAGACCTCCGTCCCGATCACCCCGTTCACCGGCACCATCTCCGGCGGGATCCCGCAGAAGGGAACCGGCGTGAAACTGGATCCCCTGGCCGGCCGCCTGATGTATCGCCTCCAGTTCCGCAAATTCAACGATCACTGGTCGATCGTAGGGAATTTCACAGTGAATGCCGACGGCAGCGGGCTGGCGGGCATCCGCTGGTTCGAGTTGAGAAGCACCGGCACCGACTGGTCGCTGTACCAGGAAGGGACTTTTTCCCCGGATAATAACTGCCGTTGGATGGGGAGCGTGGCCATGGATTCCACCGGGAATATGGCCCTGGGATATTCCGTGTCGAGCTCGACCGTATTTCCTTCCATCCGCTACACCGGCCGTATGAACGGCGATCCCCTGGGCGAAATGACGCTTGGTGAAATGGGGATCATCAACGGCGGCGGCTCGCAAACCAATACCTGGAGCGGCAGCCCGAGCCGGTGGGGAGATTACAGCGGCATGTCGATCGATCCCACAGTGGCCAAGAAGTTCTGGTATACCCAGGAATACTATTCTACTTCCTCCCAGGCCAACTGGAAAACAAGGATCGCATCGTTCAGCTTTGCCAATATCTTTATGCTGAGCGCCAGCGCCAGTCCCCAGAGCATCTGCACGGGCGGATCCTCCACGCTGGATGCCGGCGCAACCGGCGGGTCGGGAACCTATACCTATTCCTGGACCTCGATCCCGGCCGGGTTCACCTCCACTCAGGCCAACCCGGTGGTGTCCCCGACCGCTAACACCCAGTATGTCTGTGCCGTAAATGACGGCACCCAGACCAAGCATGATACCACGCAGGTTGGCGTGCATGCCGAACCGACCGCCTTTGCCGGGAACGATACCACCTATGCCATCACCCTGCCGCTGTACCCGGCACAGGGCCATGCTACCGATTACAGCTCCGTGAAATGGACCACTGCCGGCGACGGCTGGTTCAGCGCCGACACCGTACTGACCCCGTTGTACCATACGGGATGGCAGGAAAGGGCCGCCGGACTGCTTACCCTCACCCTGACCGCTTACCCGATCCCGACCTGCACCAATGCAGCCAGCGATGATATCAATGTCACTTTTTCTCCGGCAGTAGGCATTTCCGAGATCACCGGGACGAACTTCGATATTTCCCTGTTCCCCAACCCGGCCCAGGGCACCTGCCGGCTGACGATCCAGAATCTGCAGGAAAACCAGGCGACCGTCACGATCCTGGATATGACCGGAAGACAGGTCTATTCGGATGTAGTGGCCGGACCGCAGAAAAGCGCGGTGAAGAACCTGGACCTGAGGAATATGGGAAAAGGCATTTATTTTGTCAGGGTCAGGACCGACAGCGGATCCAGGACGGAAAAGATGATCGTACAGTAAAGTTTGTTATTTTTAACAGGTTTCAGTAAATTTGCAAAAAGAATAAAGAAGAGCAGAAAGCGTTTATAGTCTATAAGATTTCTTCAGGGCAGGGTGAAATTCCCGATCGGCGGTAAAGTCCGCGATCCCCGTTCGAGAGAGCGGGGGGGAGCCGTTGAGACTACGGCACCGACAGTGAAAGTCTGGATGGAAGAAGAAATTCGGTGAAAAGTATTTTTACCCGAGGATAAAGCCCTGGAGAATGATTTCTTCAGGGCTTTTTAATGAATGCCTGCATGACGGAAAACGAAAAGCATATGAAAAGGGCCCTCCGGCTGGCGGAGAAAGGAGCCGGCCGGGTAAACCCGAATCCCATGGTCGGAGCCGTCCTGGTGAAAGACGGGCGGATCGTCGGGGAGGGTTTCCATGAGTACTGGGGAGGACCGCATGCGGAAGTCAATGCAGTGGGCGCTGCCCGTGGCCCGGTGCGGGGAGCCACCCTCTTTGTGACCCTGGAGCCTTGTGTGCATGAAGGGAAAACCCCGCCGTGCACACCGTTCATCATCCGGGAAGGGATCCGGAAAGTCGTGATCGGGATGCAGGATCCGAACCCCCTGGTGAACGGAAAAGGCATAGGAATGCTGCAGCAGGCAGGGATTGAGGTGGAAACCGGGGTGCTGGAGCCGGAGATCCGGAAAATGAACGAGGCGTTCCTCACACACATCCGCACCGGGATGCCCTTCTGCACCCTGAAGACGGCCATGACCCTCGACGGCAAGATCGCAACGGTGCGCAATGCCTCGAAATGGATCACCGGCGAAGAGTCGAGGAAGTATGTCCATCAGTTGCGGCACCGGAACATGGCGATCCTTACGGGCATCCGTACGATCCTGTATGATGACCCGCTGCTGAATACCCGGCTGAAGGGAAAAAAGGGGAAAGACCCTCTGAAGATCATAGCCGATACGAAGGGAAGGATCCCGGAGGAGGCCAGGGTGCTGCAAAACGAGCCGCAACTGGTGATCCTGGCGGTTTCGGGACAGGCGGACCGGGAAAAAATGAAAAAGCTGCAGCGGACCGGCGTGCAGGTGCTGGAATGCCCGCTCAAAGACCGGCGGATCGACCTGGCCTTCCTGTTCCGCTCGCTCGGGGCGATGGGCATCGACAGCCTCCTGCTGGAAAGCGGGAGCACCCTTGCTTTCTCGGCGATCCGGGAAGGACTGGTGGATAAGGTCGTTTCCTTTATCTCCCCCAAGATCCTCGGCGGCAAGACCGCTCCGACGCCGGTGGGAGGCGATGGGTTCCCTGAAATGGAACAGGCAGTGCGGCTGCGTGACGTCGGCGTTAAAAGAATTGGGGAGGATATAATGGTGGAAGGCTATATTGATAAAACATAAAGAAAGATGTTCACGGGGATTATCGAGGAAACGGGGATCATTAAGGAGATCCGGGCGGGAGGCGAATCGTACCGGATCGTGATCGGCGCGAAAGAGGTGCTGGAAGGGACCCGGATCGGCGACTCCATCAACACCGACGGGATCTGCCTGACGGTGGTATCGCTGGACGGAGGATCCTTCTCGGCCGATGTGATGCCGGAGACGATCCGGAGGACTTCGCTCCGTGAAATGAAAGCCGGCAGCCGGGTCAACCTGGAGCGGGCGCTGAAGCTGTCGGACCGCCTGGGAGGGCACCTGGTGAGCGGCCATGTGGACGGCACCGGGATCATCCTGAAAAAACGGACGGAGGCCAACGCGATCTGGATGACGGTTTCCGCCGACCGGGGACTGATGAAATACATAGCGGAGAAAGGATCGGTCTCCCTCGACGGGATCAGCCTGACCGTGGCGAAGGTCGACGGAGCGGCCTTCGAGGTTTCGCTCATCCCCCACACCCGAACGATAACAGCCCTCACCGGCAAAGGGGAAGGACGGCTGGTGAACATCGAATGCGACCTGATTGCCAAGTACATTGAAGCGCTGCTGGGCACTCAAACCGGGAAACGCAACATCACCCCGGAGTACCTGGCGGAGGAGGGGTTTCTATAACTAAAAACACTGACTAAGATGAACTCAATAAAATTCAACACGATCGAAGAAGCCCTCGCCGACATCCGGAAGGGAAAGATGATCGTGGTGGTGGACGACGAAGACCGCGAGAACGAAGGCGACCTGGTGATCGCGGCGGAAAAGGTGACCCCGCAGGTGGTCAACTTCATGGTGAAATACGGCGGCGGGCTGATCTGTTTGCCGGTGATCCGGGAACGCCTGGAGGAACTGCACATCGAGCGGATGGTGGCCAAGAACACCGATCCGAACCGGACCGCGTTTACCGTTTCCGTCGATGCCGCCGAGTGCACGACCGGGATCTCCGCACAGGAGCGGTCCATGACGATCCGTCGCGTGCTCGATCCGAAAGCCAACGCCAAAGACTTCACGCGGCCGGGGCATATATTCCCCATCGAGTACCGGGACGGAGGCGTGCTGGTAAGGGCCGGCCATACGGAAGCCTCGGTCGATCTTGCCCGGCTGGCGGGATTTTACCCGGCCGGGGTCATTTGCGAGATCATGAACGAGGACGGCACCATGGCCCGGGTCCCGGAGCTGATGGAATACGTGAATAAGCACAAGCTGAAGATCATCACCATCGCCGACCTCATCATCTATCGCCGGAGGACGGAATCGCTGATCGAGCGGGTCACGGAGGTGGAACTACCGACGAAGTTCGGAAGCTTCCGGGCGATCACCTACCAGAGCCGCATCACCCGGGAGAACCACCTGGCCCTGGTGAAAGGGGATATCTCCGGCAGTACCCCGGTTTTGGTGAGGGTCCATTCGGAGTGCCTGACCGGGGACGTATTCGGATCGATGCGCTGCGACTGCGGCGACCAGCTGAACGACGCCATGAAGCGGATCGAGAAGGAGGGCAGGGGCGTTTTCCTGTACATGCGCCAGGAAGGGCGCGGGATCGGGTTCATCAACAAGATGAAGGCCTATTCCCTGCAGGATGGGGGGCTCGATACGGTGGAAGCCAACCGCGCCCTGGGATTTCCGGCCGACCTGAGGGATTATGGCACGGGAGCGGAGATCCTGGCCGACCTGGGCGTGAAGAAGATCCGCCTGCTGACCAACAACCCGAAGAAAATATCCGGTATCGAAGGCTTCGGGCTGGAGATCGTGGAGCGGGTCCCTATCCAGATCCGGCACAACGACCGCAACCTGAAATACCTGAAGACCAAGAAGGAAAAGCTGGGGCATATGCTGACGTTTGCGGAGGATACCAAGAAGATAGAAGACAGAGGGTAGAGGGTGGACCAGATGCAGGATGCTAGAGACAAGTAAACCAAACCAATCCAATCCAAATGAAAACAATCGAAGGAAAGCTGGAAGGCCGGGACCTGAAGATCGGCATTGTGATCGCGAGGTTCAATGAATTCATCGGCGCCAAGCTGCTGTCGGGCTGCCTCGACGGCCTGAGCCGGCACGGCGTGCTGGACAAGGACATTGAGGTTGTCTGGGCGCCGGGCGCTTTTGAATTACCGCTGCTTGCCCAGAAGATGGCGGCGAACAAGATGTACGACGCGGTCATTTGCCTGGGTGCTGTGATCCGGGGCGCCACGCCTCATTTTGCTTACGTGGCCGCGGAGGTGACCAAGGGGATTGCCAAGGTCGGGCTGGATTCCGGGAAGCCGGTGATCTTCGGGGTGCTCACCACCGATACCCTGGAGCAGGCTATCGAGCGGGCCGGGACCAAGGGCGGGAACAAGGGTTTTGATGCCGCCCTGGCCGCCATTGAGATGGTGAACCTTCTCAAGTCGGTCTGACCCGTCACCGGGAGCCTCTTCCGGAAGATCTGCAGTCGGGCCGGTCCCCAGGTAAAAGTGGACGCCGGCGATGCCTTTCCCCGTAAAGATACAGGGAGGGGATGCCGGATTTTCCTTCGGGGCGGACGGCGTAAGCGCGTTGGCCGTGAGTTCCGGGATCATGGTTTCGAGGGGGAGGTTCCGCGTCAGGAGGCGGGCTTTTCTTTCCGCGGGTTGCCCGGGAGAAGAATTCCAGGCCAGGATTATTAGGATCAGCATCACACGCTCTTTCATGCCCGTCAGCCGGTAAAGCTATCATCAGGATCAGCCGGACGAAAATAGGGCAATCCATACACGCAGGGAATACTTAGGGATACGTAAACCGGGATACGTAATAACAGCCGGTGATCAGTAAGGTACCAGCTTGTTGCGGACCGCGTAGCGGATCATTTCCGCGGTGGAATGCACCTGCAGTTTCCGGAAGATATTGGATTTATGCGTTTCGAGGGTACGCTTGCTGATCGCCAGCCGGGGCAGGATGTCGGGCTGGGGAACGCCTTTCACCAGGAGCTCGATGATCTCCAGCTCGCGGTCGGTCAGCAGGTCGGAGGCGGAATGCCGGTTCCGGGCTGTTTTCCGGCGGTCCCGGTTCAGGAAGTCCAGCGCCGTGCCCGCTACCCGCTCATGCAGGTGCGTCTTGCCGTTCCCCACATCCCGGATCGCATCCATCACTTCCTGTTCCGAGGAATCCTTCGGGATGATGCCTTTCACCCCCGACTGGATGGTGCGAATGATGTATTCGGGGCTTTCGTTCATGGAGATCATCAGCACCTTGGTCTGCGGCAGGTCGCGGGTGATCACGGAAGCCGCCTGCGCCCCGTTCAGCCGGGGCATGTAATAATCCATGAGGATGATATCCGGCCGGATGCGGGCGGCTTTGAGCACCGCCTCCACGCCGTTCGACGCTTCGTGGATCTCCCAGTCGGGCAAATTTGACTTCAGCAGCGATACCAGCCCTTTGCGTATCAGGGCATGGTCGTCGACGATCAGGATCCGGGTGGGCAAGGGGAATAATAGAGGTGAATACGTAAATTTTTCCAAAAATATGGATTCCCCGGAAAAGACCGCGTACGTAAAACACGGTATTTTTTATTCACTTCCGGGTGATCACGAAAACGGTCCTGCGGTTCTTCGCCCTGCCTTCCTCCGTACTGTTGTCGGCCACCGGCATGGTTTTCCCATACCCTTTGTAGGTGAGCCGGCCGGCTGAGATCCCTTTCGAGATCAGGTATTGGTAAACTTCCCGGGCCCGGTTGTCAGAAAGCCTCATATTGTCCTGGTCGTTCCCGATATTATCGGTATGACCCTGGATCTGGATGCAGATCGGCATGTTCCCGTTCAAAAAGTCGATGAGCTGATCGAGCACCGCCTTCGACTCATCAGACAGCTCATAGGAATTGAAGGCAAAATAAATGTCGTTGATCCGGTAAGACTTGTTCAGCTCGATGGGGTGGATGTCTACGTCCACCGTGGCCGGCATCCGGTAAATGCTGTCGTACCGCGACAGGTACCTCGTTTCATACACATAGCCTTCCTTCTTGACGGTCATGATGTAATCGTTGTTGAAAGGCGCCACGGCTACGTATTTACCGGTCGTCGTATCGAGGGGGATCTCGGAGATCTTCTTGGTCTCCACGTTCTTCAGCTCGATCCTGGCCTTCACCGGCTCCTCGATCGCTTCCGCCTTGACCGTCCCCTTGAGGAAGAGCACCTTTTCGGGCCTGGCCTTGTCATACAGCTCAAAGGTGTACAGGTCCCAGCCGCCCACCCCGCTGTACTTGTTCGAGGCGAAAAAGCCGTGGGTGCCGTCGGTGCTGACGAAAAACCCGACCTCGTCATCCGGGGAATTGATCGGGAAACCGAGATTTTCCGCTTTCGACCAGGTGCCGTTTTCATTCAGCCGGGAATAGAAGATATCATAGCCGCCCAGGCCCGGCCAGCCGTCGGAAGAAAAATACAGCGTCTTCCCGTCGGGATGGATGAACGGGGATTTTTCATTGCCGGGGGTGTTCACCGAGGGACCCAGGTTGATGGGGGTGCCCCATTCGCCGTCGTCATTTTTGATGGACCGGTAGATATCATACCCGCCGTACCCCCCGCTCCGGTCACTGACAAAATAAAGCGTCCTGCCGTCGGCGGAAATGCTGGGCTGCGATTCCCACGAAAAAGGAAGGTTGATCTTATCGCTCACGCTTTGGATGGGGGTCCACTCCCCGTTCACATACTCCGAGTAATAGATATCGCAGTTGTAGTAGGAATTGTTCTTGGCATACTTGCAAACCGTATAATAGAGGGTCTTGTTGTCGATGGTCAGGGTAGCGCCCCCTTCGTTGTCGTTGACGTTGAAAGGATCCGGCATCTCGGTGCCTTCGGTGAACGTGCTGTCATTCTCCAGCGTGCTGTACATGAACTTCTCCTTGTAGGTCACGGTGGGCACCACGCTGTTCTTGTCGGGAGGGATCTTGATCTCACGGGTGAAAAGCGCCATCTGGTTGTCGGGCGAAAGGATCGGCAGGTATTCGTTTTCCGGGGTGGAGATATGATTCACCACGTGGGGCTGGAACGGGACCGGATGCCGGGTGATCTCGAGATAGAATTTGCAGTAATCCAGGATCCGGGTGGCCCGGGTGAGGTCTGTTTCCGATTTGATCTTCTCGGGCTTTTCCACGAAATGCTGCAGGTAACCGATCGCCGAGTCGTAGCGCTCCGAACCGTAGCAGATCTCTCCCAGGTAATAATACGCGTAAGGGTCATAGCCGGGACAGAGGCTGATCACTTTTTCAAAGGCCTTTTCCGCTTCCCTGAAATTGTAATTCGTCTTCTTGTAGTTCACCAGGCCGTAAACGAACCAGGCGTCCACGAAATCGTCGTTCTGCTGGGTGAGCGTTTTCATGATCCGCCCGGCCTCGGTATAATTGCCTTTTTTCATGTCGCTGATGCCCTGATCGTAAAGGCTCTCGGTCTTGCGGTCGTACTTTTTCGAGCAGGAATCGGGGAGGGTGCCTGCGGAGGCCGGACCGGGACGGGCGATCAGGAACAGAAAAGCCAGGAGCAGGGTAACTGTTGCGGAGCGAGCGGTCATTCCCGGATTTTTATCAAAAGTAGCACTTATTTTTGTTATATCTTTGCCCGCTGATTACGTAAGGGTTAACCGAGAGATCATTGAAAAAGTATATCTGCATAGCTATATATTTCCTGCTTCAGGGAGCTGTGATTTTTCGGGGCGAAAACGTCCTGGGGCAAACCGTGATCCCCAACGCCGGCTTCGAGAACTGGATCGATCACGGGAACTATGCCGATCCGCAGTACTGGGATACTCCCAACGCGGAAACCGCCACGCTGCCCATCATCGGGAGAGCGGTCGTGGTGAAAAGCACCGATGCGGAGGCCGGAAACTATTCCGCAAAGCTCGTCACCCAGAATATTTTAGGGGTGGGGAATATTCCCGGGTTTATCACCCTGGGAACGCTTACCGTCACACTGTTTCCCCCGGACTACACGCTTCACGGGGGCATCCCCATCAACGATCATCCCACCCACCTTATGGGATGGTTTAAGTTCGTTCCCGTGGGCGGCGACAGCTGCACGATCGGGATCCTGCTTACGAAACTCAATGCCGGGGTGATCGACACGGTCGGCTACGGCTATTTCAGTTCCCTCGACACGGTGACCCAATGGACCCATTTTTCCGCCTGGATCGATTATGTGATCGCAGGCGAGCAGCCCGATACGATGAACGTGATGGCTATCTCTTCTGCCGAGGAAACGACGCTGCACGAGGGGACGACGTTATGGGTGGACGATCTTTCCCTGGATTATACGGTAGGCATCGACCGGCAGGATCCCGATGCCGGCATCTATGTTTACAACGACCGGGAGAGGAAGCAGCTGGTATTCAATTTCGATCTTGCAAAGCCGGAGGAAGTATCCGCGGTACTGTATGGCATGACCGGCCGGCCGGCGGCGGAACTGCCGGGATCCGTGATGACAAAGGGCAGCGATGCTCTCGGGTACGGGAGCCTTCCGCCCGGGATGTATGTCCTGGAGATCCTCCATAACGGAAAGAAATACACGCAGAAGTTTTTGTTGAATTTATAACACGTTCACGGTGGAACCGCGAAAAGTAAACATCGGGATGATCCAGATGGCCTGCTCGGAGAATCCGCAGGAGAACCTGGATAAAACCGTATCGCTTATCCGCCATTGTGCGGAGAAAGGAGCGCAGATCATCTGCCTGCAGGAGCTTTTCCGTAACCTTTATTTCTGCCGGGAAGAGAATTACGATCATTTCCGGCTGGCGGAACCGGTGCCGGGTCCGACCACCGAAGTCTTAGGCAGGCTGGCAAAGGAGCTTGGGGTGGTCCTCATCGCGTCCCTTTTCGAAAAGCGTGCCGACGGAGTGTACCATAATACCGCAGCCGTGATCGATGCCGGCGGCGAATACCTGGGAAAATACCGGAAGCACCATATCCCGGACGATCCCGGCTATTATGAGAAATTCTACTTTACCCCGGGCGATACCGGGTATATGGTTTTCAATACCCGGTACGCGAAGATCGGAACACTTATCTGCTGGGACCAGTGGTACCCGGAAGCCGCCCGCATCACCAGCCTGATGGGCGCGGAGATCCTGGTGTTCCCGACCGCGATCGGATGGGCGGTGTCCCAGGCGGAAGAAACCAACCGGCAGCAGCACCGGGCCTGGCAGGCTGTCCAGCAATCGCATGCCGTAGCGAACGGGGTGTATGTGGTTTCCGTAAACCGGACCGGCAGGGAATCGGACATGAATTTCTGGGGCGCTTCCTTCGTAGCCGATCCCTTCGGGGAGATCCTCCACCGGGCGCCGCACGACCGGGAGGAGGTCCATGTGCAGGAACTGGACCTGCATAAGATCAACGAAGCCCGCGTGCACTGGCCTTTCCTGCGCGACCGCCGGATCGACAGCTACGGCCCGATCCTGAACCGCTTTCTGGACGAATAACACTTTTCTGCTCCCGATGATCGCACACCCCACCCCCAGAGATCAGGGATACCGGTTCCCGGCCGAATGGGAGAAGCACCGGGCAACCTGGCTGAGTTACCCGCACGACGATTCCTATTCCTGGCCCGGTACCCTGCCGAAGATCTTCCCCTATTACCACCGTTTCATCAAGGAAATTACGAAGGGCGAACAAGTGTGCCTCAACGTCAGGAGCGAGGAGCTGAAGCTGAAAGTGATCGAAGCGCTGGACCGGGAAGGAGTGGACAGGTCCGGGGTGGAGATCTGCCTTCATCCCACCAACGACGCCTGGTGCCGCGACCACGGACCCGCGTTCCTGGTGAATCCCGGGTCGAAGGTCCCGAAGATGATCGTCGCCTGGAAATACAATGCCTGGGGAAACAAATATCCCCATGACCTCGATGATCGGATCCCCGGGCTGATCGGGCGCCACCTCGGGATCCCGGTAACGGCTCCCGGCATCGTGATGGAGGGTGGCGCGGTCGATCTCAACGGGAAGGGGACCCTGCTCACCACCACCTCCTGCCTTTTGCACGAGAACCGCAACCCGGATCTCTCGCAGGCGGAGATCGAAGAATACCTGATACAGTATTACGGGGTGGAAAAAGTGCTCTGGCTGGGCGAAGGGATCGAGGGCGACGATACGAACGGTCATATCGACGATATGGCCCGCTTTTTCAGACCCGATGGCATCGTGGCGGCCGTGAGCGACCGGCCCGGCGACCGGGATTACCGGATCCTGAAGGACAACCTGAAACTCCTGAAAACCCTGCGGCTGGCCGACGGCAGACAGCCCGATATCGCCGAGATCCCCATGCCGAAGGCGGTCATATACGAGGACCAGCGCCTGCCGGCCTCGTATGCGAATTTCTATATCACGAACCGCTCGGTGATCGTGCCGCTTTACCGGTGCAACGAAGATGACCGGGCGATGCGGGTGCTGCAGGAATGCTTCCCCGGCCGGGAGATCGTGGGGATCGATTCGGTGGAGCTGATCTGGGGAATGGGGTCGTGGCACTGCCTTTCACAGCAGGAGCCGGAATAATTCTACTTTCCGGCGCGCAGCAGGTGATCGGCGATCACCAGCGCCGCCATGGCTTCCACTACGGGAAGTGCGCGGAAGACGATGCAGACATCGTGGCGGCCTTTGCCTTTGAACAGGACCGGGTTTCCTTGTATATCGACCGTTTGCTGGTCTTTCCGAATGGAGGAAACCGGCTTGAACGCCACCCGGAAACAGATCTCTTCCCCGTTCGAGATGCCGCCCAGGATCCCGCCCGAGAAATTGGTGGCGGTCCGGATCCGGCCCTCCTTCATGACGAAAGCATCGTTATGCTCTGAGCCTTTCATGGCGGTACCGCTGAAGCCCGAGCCGTAATCGAAGCCCTTGGCCGCGTTGATGCTCAGCATGGCTTTGGCAAGATCGGCCTGCAGCCGG
>DATJQF010000212.1:0-5752 GCA_035505995.1 Bacteroidales bacterium | reverse complement strand
CGGACGGCTGGTTCCATACCGGCGATATCGGCCAGATCGAGGACGGGGAGTACCTCAGGATCACCGACCGGAAAAAGGAGATCTTCAAGACCTCCAGCGGAAAATATATCTCACCGCAGGCCATCGAGCAGCGGTTCAAGGAATCCCCTTTCATCGAGCACATCATGATCATCGGCGAGAACCGGAAATATACGGCCGCCCTGATCGTGCCCAACTTCGAGCACCTGAGAAGCTGGTGTGCGCTGAAGAAGGTTCCCTTCATCAGCTTCGACCAGGTGATCGCCAATGCCCGGATCTGCTCGCGGATCAAGCGGGAGGTGGACCGGTTCAACCTGGATCTCGGGCAGACCGAGAAAATAAAGAAATTCCGGCTCCTGGCCGACGAATGGAAGGTGGAAACCGGGGAACTCTCTCCCACGCTGAAGCTCCGGCGGAAATTCATCCAGGAAAAATACCGCCAGGTGATCGACGAAACGTATCGCTCGCAGGAATTCAATTACCGCATCGAAGAGGATCAGTGAAGGATCCGGAAGATCATCTCTTTCATCAGCTCGCCGTCGGAAGCAAGCTGGTTGTCGACCCCCTTTGCCTTCAGGTCGTATTCCCGGAGGACCGGGATCAGGGAGATCAGGCGTGCCGCGGGATAATTTCTTGCCGCGGCCTGGTAATCCTGGACAAAGAACGGGTTGATGGATAAGGCGGCGGCGACCGAGTTCTTCGATTTATCCCCGAGGCAATGGTACAGGAGCAGTTTCGAGAAGAAGCTGTACAAAATGGGGATCACCTTCACCAGGGGATTCTCCCGGGGATTGGCCGCGAAGTAGCTGATGATCTGGTTGGCTTTCACGACATCCTTCCGGCCCAGCGCCTTCTGCAGCTCGAACACGTTAAAATCCTTGCTGATCCCGATGTTCCTTTCCACCAGCTCCTCGGTGATCTCCTGTCCCGCCGGGACGTTGATCGTCAGCTTGTCCAGCTCGTTCACGATCTTCGCCAGGTCGTTGCCCAGGAATTCGGTGAGCAGGAAGCTGGCTTTTGCCGTGATCGGGTACTTTCGTTTCGCCAGCCAGGCGGTGATCCAGTCGGGGATCCGGTTATCGTAGAGCCGTGCCGCCTCATACAGCACGCCGGTCTTCTCCACCAGCTTGAAGAAGGATTTCCGGCGATCCGCTTTTTCATATTTGTAGCAGATCACGAGGAGGGTGGAGGCGAGGGGGTGCTGAAGGTATACCTCCAGCTCCTCGATGTTCTTCACTTCCTGGGCTTCCTTGACGATGATCACCTGGTAGTTCGACATCATGGGGTAACGCCGGGCATAGCCGATGATGTCGGCGACCGAGACATCCTTGCCGTAAAGAACGGTCAGGTTGAATTCCTTTTCCCCTTCGGTCAGGATGTTGTTCTCGAGATAACCGGTGATCTCGTCGATGAAATAGGGCTCTTCCCCGAACAGGAAATAGACCGGGTAATAGATCTTCTTATCCAGGTCGTCGAGGATCTCTTCGAACGTGACAGCGTTTTTCCGGGCAGCCATTTACACAAGTTTTACCGGCATTCGGGCGGAACGCAGTTTATCCGGTCCGCAACCGGGCAAAGTTAAAGTTTTTGTCGTATTTTTATCTGCGTTTGAATCCCGGACGGATCATGCAGACCCTGAATCTCCCCACCGCCGAATTGAGGCTTCGCGAGACCGGCGGCAAGCCCCAGGTCTTCGACCCCGTGAGGAAGAAATTTGTCTCCCTTACTCCCGAGGAGTGGGTCCGGCAGCATTTTATCCAGTACCTGATCCGGGAGAAGAAGGTGCCGTCCTCGCTGCTGGCGGTGGAGATGCAGCTGACCTATCACCGCCTGAAAAAGCGGAGCGACCTGGTGGTGTTCGGGCGTAAGGGAAAACCGCTGCTCATGGTGGAGTGCAAGGCGCCGGAGGTGCCGGTAACGGAAGAGGTGTTCCAGCAGGTGGCGACTTACAACATGACCCTGAAAGTGCCCTATCTGGTGGTCACCAACGGGTTGGAGCATTATGCCTGCCGGATCGATATTAAGGGCAGAAGCTATCGCTTCCTGAAAGAAATTCCGGAATACCCGGAGATGGAGGCGGGGGGATAAAAGATGCAGGATCCGGGATCCGGGATCCGGTTATAACATAATTCAAACAGGGTATGGGTATGATCAAGCAAATACCGGTGGTCCTGGTGAACTTCATCCTGGTCACCGTTTTTTCCCTGCTGATCGGGCTTTCCCAGCGAAGGTTGCACGCGATCACCGACCAGCAGCCGCGTACGTTCGGCACCGACCGCACCTTCACCTTCATCGGCATCCTCGGGTTCATCCTGTATATCCTGAGCCCGCAGAACCTGTATATTTTCCTGGCCGGCGGACTGACCTTATCCGTTTTTATGGGGATCAACTATTTCTTCAATATCCGGGACCATAATGATCACGGGATCACTTCCATCCTGATCGCCCTGCTCACCTATTGCATCGGGCCGCTCACCATGACCCAGCCGCTCTGGATGGTCGTCCTGGTGATCGTCACTGTCCTGATCTTTACCGAGCTGAAGGAATCCTTCCTGCATATTTCCGAAAAATTCAACAAGGACGAATTCCTGAACCTCGGCAAATTCCTGATCATAGCCGGGGTGATCCTGCCGATCGTTCCGGACAAGCCCTTTATGGAAGGGATCGCCCTCACCCCTTATAAGATCTGGCTGGCGGTGGTGGTCGTATCCACGATCTCTTATTTCAGTTACCTGCTGAAGAAGTTTGTGTTCAGGAAAGGGAGCATCCTGCTGTCGGGGATCCTGGGCGGACTGTACAGCAGCACCGCCACCACGATCATCCTCGCGAAGAGGAGCCGGAACGAGCCTGCCCTGAGGAACCAGTATATCGCCTCCATCATCTATGCCACGGCGCTCATGTACCTCCGGATCCTGGCGCTGATCCTGATCTTCAACCAGGAGCTGTTCCGGGCGGTCTATCTCTATTTTATCATCCTTTTCGTGGTCACCGCCCTGGTGGGAACGTTGATCCTGTTGTACCGGAACAAGCAGGTCGCCGCCACCGATACCGGGCTGGCCGATGAAAAGAACCCGCTGGAGTTCAGGGTGGCATTGATCTTTACCGCCCTGTTCGTGGCCTTCACCTTCATCACCTCCTTTGTGGTGAACCGGTATGGGACGACGGGATTGAACATCCTCTCGTACCTGGTCGGGCTCACCGATATCGATCCGTTCCTGATCAACCTGTTCCAGGGGAAATACAGCATTGGCATAGAGGCGGTGGCCGCAGCGACCCTGCAGGCGATCGTCAGCAACAACATCCTGAAGATGGTCTATGCCTGCTTTTTCTCCGACCGAAAGAATTGGGCTTTCCTGATAGGAGGCTTCCTGGTCGTGATCGTGCTGAACCTGGTCTTTGTATTTATGGTCTAACCCGAAACTATGGAAGAAAAACTTGCCGTTTCATTCAGCAGAAAAGACGAATCCTTACCGGAAGAACTCTCCGGGGAGTATGACCTGACCGCTTTTATCGGGGAACATTCCTTCATATATTGCCTGCGGGACCGGGAGAAAGACCGGTTCGTCGCGGCGGAAGTGCTGAAAGAACCGCTGGAAAGGGTCCTGCAGGCATATCCCTGGCTGGGACAGCCCTTCCGGTCGGTGCACCTGGTGATCGAGAATAACAAATCCACCCTGGTCCCCGAGATGCTCTACGAGGATTCGGACCGGGAGAACCTGCTGGATTTTACGGTCGACCGCGGCATCCGGGAGCAGATCCTGGCCGATCACCTGCAGCATCCCCAGGTCTATAACCTCTTTGCCGTTCCGGAGGACCTTCTGAACCGGGTAAAGGCCGCCTTCCCCACCGGGAAGATCTGCCATGTCACCAGCACGCTGATCGAAACCCTCTGGATCAATTTCAAGAACCGGCTCAGCGCCCGGAAGCTTTTCGTACACCTTCGCGACGGAAGCTTCGACCTGGTCGTTTATGACGGCGCCCAGCTTTATTATGCCAACTCTTTTTCCTTCCTGGTTCCCGAGGACGTCGCCTATTATGTCATTTTTGTTATGGAACAGCTCGGGCTGAACCCCGAGGAGACCGGGGCGGTGCTGCTGGGACAGATCGACCGGAAGTCGCCGGTGTTCGAGCTTTTATTCCGGTATATCCGCAACCTGGAGTTTGCCTCCCGCGGCGAGTCGGTCAGGGTCAGTCCGGCCTTCCACGACGTTCCGGAGCATTTTCTCTATCTCCTGTTAAACCCGGTGCTGTGCGGATCATAAGCGGATCCCACCGGGGGAAGCAGCTGCACCCGCCTTCCCGGCTGCCGGTGCGCCCGACCACCGATTTTGCCAAGGTGGGGCTGTTCAATATCCTGAATAACCTGGTTGATTTTGAGGAGCTCCGGGTGCTGGACCTTTTCGCGGGGACCGGGAGCATCTCGCTGGAATTCCTCTCGCGGGGAGCCGGAAGCGTGGTTGCCGTGGATAAGCATCCCGGTTGCGCGGAGTATATCGGCAAGACCGCGCAGCAGATCCGGCCGGGAGTCCTGGAATCCGTCCGGAGCGATGCATTCCGGTATATCCGGCTGGCAGGCAAATCCTTTGATCTGATCTTTGCCGATCCTCCCTACGACCTGGCCGGGATGGAAACCCTGCCATCGCTGGTGCTGAACTCCGGCCTGCTGGTGCCCGGGGGCTGGTTCATCCTGGAGCACTCCCGTAATTACGACTTTACAAAAGAGCCCGGATTTGACCAGGAGCGGAAATACGGGAACGTGCATTTCAGCTTTTTCCGGGCAAAAAAAGAGGGTGAGGATTGATTCCCCACCCTGCTCCAATGCCTTATAGGGTAGCTAATATTCGTCTTCGTGGAAGAAGAAATCGTCTTTGGTCGGATAATCCGGCCAGATATCCTCGATCCTCTCATACGTATCGCCTTCATCCTCGATCTCCCGCAGGTTCTCGATGACTTCCTGCGGCGCTCCGGACCGGATCGCCCAATCGATGAGCTCATCCTTGGTGGCCGGCCAGGGGGCGTCTTCAAGCTTGGATGCCAATTCTAAGGTCCAGTACATATGGCGGGTTTTCTGAAAAGGAACGCAAAAGTATAAAAAAATATCATTTCCAAATAAAATTTATCTTTTCCCCTTCCAGGGGATCTCCGCTCCTCCCAGGTCTTTCCCGAGCTTGCGGGAAAGGACGAACAGGTAATCCGACAGGCGGTTCAGGTACCGGATAATAATGCCGTCTTCTCTTCCCGGCTGCGAGAGGCGGATGAGCGCCCGCTCGGCCCGGCGGCAGACCGTCCGCGCCACATGGCAGTACCCCGCGGCCGCAGGCCCCCCGGGAAGGATGAAATTCCTGAGCTCGGGCAGGGCCAGGTTCATCTCATCCATTTCCTTTTCCAGCAGGAGCACATCCTCTTCCGTCAGTTTTGGCAGTTCCTTCGGCGGCAGCGCCGGATCGGAAGCGATCCAGGCCTCGGCAATGAAAAGGTTCTCCTGGATCTTCAGGAGGATCGCCCGGTACCGGGGATCGATCTCCTGCCCCGCGATCATGCCCAGGAATGAGTTCAGCTCATCCACGGTGCCGTATGCTTCCACCCGTTCGTGGCTCTTTTTCACGCGGGTCCCGCCGAGCAGGGAGGTTTCCCCCTTGTCGCCGGTCTTGGTATAGATTTTATTTTTCCCGGTCATGCGTCAGGCATTCAAACGGGCATTGAGACTACTTAACTGGTCAGACATCTCTTTCGG
>DATJQF010000211.1:0-13036 GCA_035505995.1 Bacteroidales bacterium | reverse complement strand
GTTCGCCCCGGGTGAAAAGATGCCGATGATGGAGAAGATCTATGAGAACGGGATCGAGATCATCTCGAAAATTGAAAAAGAGCTGAAAGGATGAAGCGACCTGTGAGCACACGGCAGAGATCCGTCAGGGATGCTCTTATGAGAAAAGGAATCCTGTTCCTGGGGTTACTGTTTGCGTCGGTGCTGGTCCGGGCATCGGGGTTTCAGCCGATCATTGCCGAGGCAAACAAGGCATACTCCGAGGGACAGTATGAAAAAGCGGCCGGGCTTTACCGCGAAGTGCTGCAGGCCGGCTACGAGGCTCCCGACCTATACTACAACCTGGGCAACGCCTGCTATAAGATGAATGACCTGCCTTCCGCCATTCTGAATTATGAGCGGGCGAAGAGACTGGATCCCGGCAACGAGGACATCGAATTCAATCTTCAGCTGGCCAATACGAAAATTGCCGACAAGATCGAGCCCCTTCCCGTCCTTTTCTATAAAAGATGGTTTGGCAGCCTGGTGAAGCTGATGGCGGCCGATGCCTGGGCAAGGGTAAGCATAATCGCCCTGGTGGCGGCTCTGCTGTTCGGGCTGATCTACTTTTTATCGAGGATGCTGCTCCTGCGCAAGATCGGATTCTGGGGAGCTGTAATATTGCTCCTGCTTTCGCTTTCTTCGATCCTGTTTGCCTGGCAGAACTACCAGGGGATCCGGAATACGCAGAGCGCGATCGTATTTGCCCCCACCGTCACCGTAAAAAGCTCGCCGGACGAAAACAGCGTCGAGTTGTTCGTGCTCCATGAAGGCACCAAAGTCGAGCTGATCGATCACATCGGCACCTGGTACGAGATCCGGATCGCCAACGGGTCGGTGGGCTGGCTCCCGCTCAACTCGGTGGAGAAAATTTAGAATTATTCAATTTTACGATTCCGTTCCCGCCCGGTTTCCCTTTTTTAGTGCATTGTTCAGAATTTCACAGGTCGCGAAGCAGCGCCCGACCGCCCTGCAAGACCTGAAATTTTTTTGTAGAATTAAGTTTTTCCTTTATATTTGTTCGATTAATAGGCGGAGTACACGCGATTCGTTTATTCCCTATAAACCCGGCAATTGCGATCATCATTTTGTAAATCTATAACTTATTCCCTATGAAAAATAGACATTTACCCTCTGGCTTATTCTCACTGATCCTGAGTTTCTCCTTTCTTTTCCTGAGCTGCCTGTCCTTTGCTGGAATGCCCGCCCCGGGTCCAGGCAGTCCCGACGGATCCCGCACCAACCCGGCCGACCGTCTTTATAAGATCCGCTGCAACCAGGTGACCGGCCTGCCGGACTATCAGGCCATGGCCAGGGCCGAGGAGCAGGTTAAGAACATGAAAAGCGGAGACCTGGCAGGTCTCGGCCTGAACTGGATTGAAATGGGTCCCGGCAACGCGGCCGGACGGACCCGCACCGTGCTTTTCGACAACCGGGATGCCACCGGGTTGACCCTCTATGCCGGCGGCGTGACCGGGGGAATCTGGAAATCGACCAACCTGGGCCTGACCTGGCACCAGATGAATACCTCGGCAAACGAAGTCTTACGGGTAACGGCCCTGGTGCAAAATTCCTCGGGAGTCATCTATGCAGGGACCGGGGAAAGCTATTGCAATAAAGGGCAGTTTCCCGGCACCGGGCTTTACCGCTCGGAAGACGGGGAGAATTTCGAACTGATCCCGGGTACTTCCCCGACCCCCAATTCAACCGATGGCGACTGGGCCTATATCCTGAAAATGGCCATCAACAGCAACGGAAGGCTTTTTGCCGCCACCAACACCGGCCTGAAATATTCCGATGACGGAAATACCTGGAAGGTTGCCAAATCAGGATATTGCGTGGATGTCAAGGTGGGGTCCGACGGTACGGTGCTGACGGCCATCAACGATACCGCGTACATCGCGGTGAACGGAGACCTGGGCAATTTCAGGAATATGTCGACCGGCACCACTACCGGCCTGCCCTTCCTGAACGTGGGATGGATCGAGTTTGCCATCGCGCCGTCCGATCCGAACATCATGTATGCCTGCTGTGCCGATGCTGCCGTCAGCAATATGCTGGGGGTATGGCGCTCCGAAGACAAGGGCCAGACCTGGTCGGTCGTGTTCCCGTATAACAACACTTATTTCCCCCTTAATAAGAACGGATGCTATGCGATGACGCTGGCCGTATTTCCTGAGAATCCCAATATGATCCTCCTGGGGGGACAGAACCTCTGGCTCGGAACGCAATATCTCCCCACCGGTTATTTCGACTGGCAGATGCTCTCGGAAGGAGCCGCATCGATACTGGAAAATTTCTTCGTACCCTATTCGCATCACGCATATGTCTTCCGTCCGAATGATCCGAACCAATTTGCCATCGCCACCGATAACGGAATTTCCATCGGGACCAATAACCTCGGGGCACTTTCATTCCAGCTGGGCATCAGGAATTATATCACCGGGCAGCTAAACACGGTTACGATGGGCGTCGCGAAATCCAAGATCATGGGAGGCGGCGTGAACATCGGGACGCAGCTGATCGGCGAGCCGCCCTATAATAATCCGACCGACGGCAAGCAGGTATGGAATGACGGCGGCTTCGGAAATGACGGCGGGACCGGGGGATTCTGCGAATGGTCCCTGATCAGCCCCAACATCGTGATCTATTCCCAGAACGGGCTGGCTACCGATCCTTTCCGCCGGTCGGAAGACCTGGGAAATTCCTTCTCCCCGACATTCCTGGGCTCCCTGGCGTTCCCGACTTACCAGATCCCCACCCACCTTTGGGAAAGCTTTGATTTCGTGAACACCCTTGACTCGGTTAAGTTCATTGCCAGGGATTCCACCATTCATCCCGGCACCGTGCTCACCATCCAGAGCTATAATGCAAAGTTCCCCTTCCCGTACACGGTGACCAGCACCATTCCGAAGGGCGACAGCATCATGATCCCGGATATCGTCCAATCCAGGTTCTTCATCCTCACCGGCTCGGGTGTGTCCATGACCAAGGATGTCCTGAATTTCGGGAAAGACCCGGAATGGTTCCAGATCTGCAACGTGGCGGGCGCCGATACCATTACCTGCTTTGCCATGTCGGAAGATCTGAATTACCTGTGGGCCGGCACTTCACAGGGAACCCTGTACCGGATCTCGAACATCGCCCTGGCATATGATTCCCTGACCGCCAACGTCAGCTCCTCCGGCTGCGTGATCGTGACGGATAAATTCAATGATCCTGCCATGACGGGCAGGCATATCACTTCCATTTCGATCTCTCCCAGCGACGGGAATAAACTGGTCGTCACCCTCGGGAATTACGGGAATTCGGACTATGTCTATTACACCACCAATGCGCAGGCTGCCTCTCCCACCTTCACCTCCGTGCAGGGGAACCTGCCGGCCATGCCGGTATATGCCAGCGTGATCGAAGTGAATGACAACAGCCGCGTGATCATCGGAACCGATTTCGGTGTTTTTTCCACGCCGGATATTACAGCCGGATCCGTTGCCTGGTCGGCCGACTATGCCGGGATCGGGAATACGCCGGTCACGATGATCAAGCAGCAGGTCGTGGAAGGGCCTACCTATTACCGGATGGAAAACTGGGGCGCCCTTTACCTGGCTTCCTACGGAAGAGGCATGTTCATGGATACGACGTACTATATGCCGCTGGGTATCGAACCGGCTGCAGGTCCTTCAGCAATGGCCGGAACCCTCCGGGTGAATCCCAATCCAACCCATGGCCAGGTGACCGTCAGCTATCTGCTGGATAAAAATGTTCACCCGGTCCTGTATGTGTACGACCTTACGGGAAGAATGGTAGCGTACCGGGACCTTGGGAATGAAACGGCCGGAAGCTACACCGCCCAGATAGACCTGTCGGGCCTCTATGCAGGCACCTATGTCCTGCGACTGAGCACCGGTACGGGGAATGCCTATGGTAAGGTAGTGGTGGTGCACTGACCGGTTCGGGGAACCGCTACCGGTTCGCCAGGCTGGCTTTGAATTCCGTCAGTACCTGCAGATCGTCCTTCGTGATATATTGGATGGCCAGCGCTTTTTCAACCAGCGTATCGTAATCGGTTAAAGTGTACAGGGGGCACCCTGCTGCCGCGAATCCCTTCTCCGAAACCGGAAGATTATAGGTGAAGATGGCCACCATGCCGTTGACCCTGCATCCAGCCTCTTTCAGAGCTTCCACGGCATCCAGGCTGCTTTTCCCGGTCGAAACAAGATCCTCTACCACGACCGCCTGTTGCCCCGCTTCCACCTTTCCCTCGATCTGGTTTGCCAGGCCGTGATCCTTTCTGCCCGATCTGACATAGGCGAACGGAAGCCCCAGGATATCGGCCACCATGGCTCCCTGCGGGATGCCGCCGGTAGCCACCCCCGCAACCAGGTCCGGCAACCCCGCCTTTACCCGGATGATCTCCGCGAATTTCTCCTTGATATAGGAACGGATCTCCGGAAAGGAAAGGGTCACGCGGTTGTCGCAATAGATCGGGGATTTGATCCCGGACGCCCAGGTGAACAGCTCTTTGGGGCTCAGCTTGACAGCCTTAATCTGAAGCAGATATTCCGCTGTCGTCAGTGCGGTCTCTTTATTGAATAGCATGGCTATGGTTTTGATTAGTTTGTAAATTTACCGGAAAATATTTCAATATTCAAAAGCATGTCTTCCGAAAGGGGAAAGGTTCCGATGCCACTGAAGATTTTCCTGGGCGGGAAAATGATCTTACTTGCCGATGAGAAGGGAGTCAGCTCTTTTCCCGCCGACTGGACCATCGAGTACCGGTCGGGAGAACGGTTGCGGGATGTTTTCAAAGAATTTTCCGCGGAGCCGGGGGTGAAATCCCTCGCCTTTTGGTCGCAAAGAAATAATTTCCCGGAGCTGAAACGGGAATTCCTGTCGCTGTTCGGCTTCGTGGAAGCGGCCGGAGGGATCGTGGAGAATGAGAAAGGCGAGCTGCTGTTTATTTTCCGCAGGGGGAAATGGGATCTGCCCAAAGGAAAGATCTCCGACAGTGGAAAAAAGAAAAAAAAAGGGAGCAAGCAGAAAGAAACTCCGGCAGAAGCAGCTTTGCGGGAAGTCAGGGAGGAAACCGGGATCAGGAAGCTGAACCTGGTGCGGGAGACTTCCTCCACCTGGCATATTTATTCGATCAAGAAAAAAATACTGCTCAAGCGCACCCGCTGGTTCGAGATGAAATCGGATTCGGGAGAGAAACTGATCCCGGAGACCCGGGAGGACATTACGAAGGTGGAATGGATCAGCCGGAAAAGCCTGCCGAAGGTGCTGCAGAATACCTACGCTTCGCTGACAGAACTGATCGCGGCGTATGGCAGGTGACGGGTGCCGGGCGTTTCCGGATGGCCGCCTTAAACCGGTCAGTCCTCTACCTTATCCGCCTGGAACCGGAACCCCAGCCGCTTGCCGGTCCTGAATTGCATCGTTTCCAGAACAGTCTTCATATCCTGGACGGTGACTTCCTTCATGTCATCGAAAGGCGGCGTCAGCAGGTCAAAATGGATGGTATAGAGAATGGATGAATCGAGGATGGAACGGATGGCCTCTTTATCCAGGACCGAGGTCGGAAAATTATTATAAAGCAATCCGACCTCTTTCTTCCCTTCCACGAAATAGTGCAGCTCCCGGTTCACGAAGATCCTCCCGATCAGGTATCCCACGTCGCTGATCCGGTTGTACCTGAACGAATCCCCGAGGAAATTGAAGATATGGATGATCCCGCAGTAAGACCGGGTCTTATCCTGTTTGATATACGGACTCTTCATCACCTCGTGATCCCGGGGGAATTCAAACACATTCGTATGCATGAAGAATACCAGGATATCGGAGCCGAACGCCAGCTGGTAAGCGAATTGCCCGTGATCCTTGAAAGCGAACGGGATGCTGTAGGGGGTTTCCCTGATCTTCTGGTGGTATTTTTTAACCAGGTTCTGCGTTTCCTGCTTGAACTGGTTGAAGATCTCCAGGGTTTTTGCATATACTTCCTGTTTCAGGCAGGACTTGCTGACAACGCTTGTAAAGAGATCCGTGCTTGTTTTCTTTGGGGACATGTTCCGGGATTTGATGTCAAAAATAAGAAAAAGGGTTTTACCGATGCCAGATGCCGGATGCCGGATACCGGAGACCGGTGACCAGCGACCAATTGGCCACAGTTTTTTTGCAGTTTTGAGTGGAAATTATATCTTTGCAGCCCGATTCCAATAGTTGGCCCGTTCGTCTAGGGGTTAGGACGTCAGGTTTTCATCCTGGTAACAGCGGTTCGATTCCGCTACGGGCTACAAGTCAAGTGCGAAGGGTAAGGCGCGAAGTCCGGGAATTCGCAACTGATAAAATATAAAAAGGCGAAATGGCAGGGGCCAGATCGCCTTTTTGATTGTAATCCGTGCTGCGTTTCGCTATTTTACCCTAAATTCGTTTGCGTATTTTTTATTGAATCCCTGAATGAGCGCCTGGGAAAAGATCGAGCAGGGCTGGCATAAGGTCGAACAGAACCGGTACTTCCTCGCGGTGGAGGATATCCTGATTTTCCTGGTCCTGACGCTGGCCATTCATTATGCCTGGCGATTCTGGGCGTATCATCTCAATTACGCCCCGTTTGAAAAGGAGATGGACTCCCTGCTGGGCTTTCTGATCCATCAGCTCAACCTGCAAACCGCCTGGGTCTTCGATCACCTGGTCCCGGTCCCGTATTCCTTTCATGACGGATCCTTCTGGTTCCCGAACGGATGGGGGATGAACATCAACGGCAGTTGCTCCGGGCTGAAGCAGATCGTCCAGTTCGGCCTGCTGATGGTGCTCTTCCCCGGTCCCTGGAAACACAAGGCCTGGTTTATTCCGGCCGGCATGCTGCTGCTGCATTTCGTGAATCTCTTCCGGCTGATCCTGCTCGCCCTCACCCTGGATCATATCCCGCAGCATGTATACCTCATCCACCACTTCCTGCTCCGCCTGCTGTTCTATATTGTGATCTTCGGGCTCTGGCTTATGTGGATCAGATACTTCTATCCCGGCAGGTCAAAACCCCAGCCGCAGACCGGCAACCAGTGAGCTGGTCTCTCCAAGATAGACCGGCGGCGTGTATCTGACATCTCCCCGGGTGGAGCGGTACTGGTATCCCAGTGAAAAAAAGAGGTTGGAACAAATTGAATAGGAGGCGGTGAGATCCACCTGAGACATTTGCCAGGCAACCGGATCCAGTACCGGGTAGGTTGTGATCGCCCCTCCCTGGGCATAGGTATAGTCCACCCCGTGCCGGGCAAAAGTGTAGCCGGCAGCCAGCTCCAGTCCGCGTAACGGCCGGTAACGAAGACTGGTGTAAATCTCCATCGAGTTATCCCTGAGATATTGTCCCAGGTTATACCCGTCGTTCTCATACGTGAGGCTGGGCGCATAATGCTGATAAGTGCCGGGGAGTGTCCGGGTGCCTTCCAGGATGAAGGAAAGATCCTTCAGGGGGAAATCGCACACCTTCAGGCCGGCTTTCCAGCCGAGGAAATTATGCTCCTCGCTGCTCCGGATCCTGGAGATCTTCAGCTCGTCGATGAACAGCGTCAGGTACAGGTTCAGGTGGCGTATCTGCCGGGAAGAGATGCTGAAGTACATCTGCGAATTCTCGTTATCGATCCCGTGGGTCAGCGTATGATCGACCGACTTGAAGAAAAGCACCGGGATAAAGTATGCCAGCTGGATCTGTCCGTCATACACGATAGAGTTCCCGATAGCAAGGTTCAGGTATTTCCAGGGCTTGAAGGTGACCAGGTTAGCCGCCATGTATTTATTTACACGGACCACCTCCATCCCGCTGCCGGTCAGGGTTTCGGCGCTGTCGATGGATTCGGGTTGCAGCCATCCGTGATAGTATTCAAACTCCATCCACCGGGCGGGGTTCAGGTTCAGCCGCAGGCGGGGGAACGAAGGAGCCCTGTCCGAGATGATATTCGCCCCGTGATAATTCTCTCCCCATTGAAAACGGTCTTTAAAAACCCCGATCATGCCCCATTTCCACGACCAGCTGATCTGTCCGAACCATTCGGCAAAATCGCCGCCTCCGTCCGAATAGCGGTTCCAGCTTCCTCCCGGCTGTTGCGTCAGGTAAACCGGCTCCGACAGGATCTGGTTGGTCCACAGCCGGGTGATGCCGGCCGCGACACCCAGATGCTTTCCCAGGTAGATAAATGCTCCGACACCGATATTCAGCTGGGATACGGAATTGTTGACGTTGACGATTTGCTGGAAATCGATAAGGGGCCTCACGGAGCCGGCTATTTTTCCTTTGGAGAATTCGAGACTTACCGGATGGGTGCTGAATAAGAGACTTACTTTCCTTTCCGGTTTATTTACCTTAAATCCTGCCTTATAGATCTCGGGAGCGAAATTCTGCAGATAAAAGGAGATCTCTTCCTTCTGCCTGAAGGTTAGTTTTTCCCCCGGTAAGGAAGCCTGGAAAAGTTTAAGGGCAATATCGGTTCGTGAATAAGGAAGGCTGACCGAATTGATATCGATCACATGATTCATTGCAAGCTCATCCAGGAGTTCCGTGATGCCAGGATCTGCCGGGGCAAGGTAGACGGACTGGGATCTCCCCCAGGTCGACCATAAGATCCCCGGCAAAAGAATCAACAGGTACCTGAAACGCACGGGCAGAAAAATAAGAAAACAGGGCTAGGGCTCAATTGCTCCGGGCCCTCTTGAAAATTATATTGTAAAGCGCTTTAAAGAAATACGACAGATCGGTGGTAAGCGGATGCCTGAAGTATTGATCCAGGTAATCCATTTCAGAGGCCATGATCTCATCCAGGGTCTTGGGCATATCCGCGTAAAATGGCGGCACCAGCCCGGGCTTTACCCGGATCCTTTTTTCCTTCACCTCCTCCGAGTACAGCTCAAAATAGTGGCGGCTCAGCGGGCGGACCCCGAAGAGCTTGATATCCCCCTTGATCCAGGAGAACAGCATCGGCAGCTCGTCCAGCCAGAATTTACGCAGGATCCTTCCCGTCGTGGTCACCCGGAAATCGTTCCTGAATTTTCCGCCCTCCCGGAGATCGTTCTGGCGGAATACATAGTCCTGGATATACTCCGCATAAGGATGCATGGTCCGGAACTTATAGACCGTGATCGGCTTTCCTTTTTTGCCTATACGCTTCAGCCGGATCAGCAGGCCATAGGTAGGATTGGGATCGAAGCAGGGAAGCTTCACTTTCCGGGCCACAAAATAAAGCAGGCCTCCGATCTGGCGGCTGTCGGCAAGCTCGAAGCCGCAGCAGTACAGCCGCCCGAAAGTTTCCGCCTTCGAGAGCGACCGGTCCCATCCGTTGGTGATGAGGAAGTAGATCTGCTTCAGCAGCGGCAGCTTCGGGATGAGGCGCCGGAAAATATAATACCAGAAATAAATGAAATAATTGAGCAGGACCGGATATTTTTTAAGGATCCTTGATTTTTTGATCTCGTTGGTTTCCACGCAGTCGATGAAATATCCTCCCATCGGCAGCTTCCCGTTGACCGATTCGAAGAATTTGTTCACCCGCTTGATGTCGTTGATCTTTTCCAGGTTAATGATGCTTCGGAAAAAATTGTCGGGCTGGTTGTCGACATTGAACTTGGCGGTCGTGGACAGTACGAGCGCGGGTTGGAACCCTGCGCGGAAATGATTCGCCAGAAAATCGAATGCTTCCTTTCCCGCTTCCGATATGATCAGCTCGCGGTGCTGTTCGGATAATTCGACCAGGGGGCTTTCATCGCGAAGTAAGCTTTCCGGGGTTCCTTCTGCCTTCTGCTGCCCGAAGGCCTCTGCCTGGGGAACCTTTTCCTGCTCATAATAAGCAGTATCCCTGCTCCTGTGCAGGTTGTTATAGTAGATGTAAAGGATGAACAGTTCCAGCAGCGTTGAGAACAGGATAGTCCCGAAAACGATCAGGCGGGAATAACTGTAATAGGCGAATCCGTAAAAACCGATGGCAATGACGGAGAGAATGATAAAATTGGCGAGCAGCACCGGCCGCACCATGTCGCGGAGCTTTCTTTTTATGAAAATCTCATATTTCCTTGAAAATATGGACACCGTGAACCAGAAGGAGAGGAACAGGATAAACGGTTCCTTGTAGGTGGGAATATAGTACCGGAATGTTCCCGGTTTGATCCAGATCAGGATTCCGAAGACCAGTGCGACAAGAAAAATATCCGTGATGATGAAAGCCAGTGATTTTTTAACCATCGTCTTTTATCTCGATCGGTACTTCAATGATACAAAAAAATATGTTTTATCCATTCAGGAGGCTTTGAAAAAGGACAGGATCCTGTATCCGGATTTTGCAAGTCCGTATAGCAATTTGTTATTGATCCTGAGGTATCGTCCATAATTGATCATTTCCCCGCCAAACCCGGATTTAAAGTCCCGGACCCCGTATTCCCGTTCCGGCCTGCCCATTCCCATAAAATCAAACTCCGGTATCCCGTGTTCTGCAGCATAGGTTATGGCAGAATAGGTGACAACCACGCTCGGGTAAAGTTGCCTGTACTCGCGGTCAAGGCCGCCGATATACCATTCAAACATTCTCCTTCCCTCGCTGATCGGGCAGACCATACCGCCGATGAGGGTGCCGCCGGACCGTGCGACCAGGATAACCCCGAGCCCTTTTTCCCTCGAGAAAGAAAAAAATTCTTCAAAAAATTGCAGGGAAGGAAGGGGCTTTTTGATCTTTTTCCGGTACAGCGTTTCCAGGATCTTATAGAATTCGCGCACTTCTTCAACCGACCGGGCCGGCTCCACCACCGTTCCCGCTTCGAGGCTTTTACGGGCCTGCCGCAGCTTGCTTTTGCTGATCCCCGACAGGACGGTGTCAAGCCGGGTCGTATCCAGCACGAGGTTCAGGTGGTCGTGCAGCATGAACCCGTGCTCCCGGAAGATACCGGCATACCTGCCTGCATCAAAAAAATTACGGAACTGGATGAAAAACGAACCTTTCGCCCGCTTTTCAACCAGCTCTCCCAGCAGCATCGACAGAACGGCCTCCGGGTTTTCGCGGTCGGGGCGGATAAGCGGACCGCCGTATACAACCACCCTCGATGCGAGGAAGCCCGGCAGCTTCCCGGAATCACGGATCAGGACCCCCAGGAGGATGCCTGCCGGAAACTCCCGGTCATCCAGGACCGCCAGGAATACCGGTTCGGCGTTTGCCAGGGAAGAAAAATAGCTGTGCATCAACGGCGACTGGAACACGGAAGAATCGGGATGAGAAGAATTGAAAGCTTCCCATTTTCCTGCTTGTAATTCCCCAGGGTCGCTGATGATCCGTAAGGACATCTATGAGACGGAGCTCCCGCTCCTGATTTTGATGATCACATATTTCACAATATTCTTCATACGCTGGAACACGGCTTCCTGCATCCACATTCCTGCATGGTTGTGCCAGCGCTGGGGGTGGAGCGTGATCATGAGCCTGTCAGGAACGGAATCATTTTCAAGGTCACGGATCAGCATCGGCGTCGTTTTATTCCGGTAGTGAAACCCGGAATTCACCTTATCGTACAGACTGTACTGGACGGCATTCCACTTCCTTCCGGTATCGGTAATATAAAGGAATTCCGAGAAATTGAAATCGAGATAAGGTTCCGCTGCTATCCCGAAATCGTGATAATTGTATTTCTTCCAGAGGTCCAGGTTGTTCCAGCGTGACAGGACATGACCGTCCATACAAGCGGAAGTCACCGGACAGATCTTCCTCAGTTCCTCCAGGTTCCGGGCAAACCGTTCGATGGCTTTTTCAAATGATCCCCGCGATTTCGAAAGATCTTCATAATGGTACCCGATCTCATGACCCAATCCGGCAATTTCTTTCACCAGCTTGCTGTCGAAGCGACCCTGGGTGGCCTTGAAATAAAAAGTAGACCGGATCTTTAGCTCATTTTCAAGCCCGGCAATCTCCAGGGCCTTTCCGGGCCGCGCATCGATATCGTGCCGCAGGATCACCGTCTTTGCAGCGGCGGAATTCCGGTAACCGGATACCGTTGAGAATGAATATCCTTTGTTCCGCAGGGTCTCCAGGAGCCTTACACACATGGTAACAGTAAAATCACGCATGGAATCCAGTCTTTATGTTTCGTGTACCAGTATTTCAACGATCCGTTCCGCCGTATGACCGTCCCACAGGGAAGGACGATAGGGCTCCCGGGGCATCCGGCTCATCTGCTGCCAGGCAAGCCGTAGCTTTTCAATTTCTTCTCCCACCAGGATGCTTGCTCCGCCATGTTCCCGCAGGGTCACCGGGCGTTCGGTATTCCGCCGCAGGGTCAGGCAGGGAGTTCCCAGCACCGTGCATTCCTCCTGCAGCCCCCCGCTGTCGGTCAGCATGATCCTGGCATCCATATTCAGCCGGAGCATTTCCAGGTACCCGATCGGATGGAGCAGGATCAGGTCGGGGCAAGCCATCACTTCCTGCATCACGGAGAAGGTCTCCAACTGTTTCAAGGCCCTCGGATGGACCGGCCAGATCAGTTTCATATCCCGGCAGACTTCCCCGGTGAGGAAACGGATCAACGGCACCAGGATCTCCGGACGGTCCACATTGGATGGGCGGTGGAGGGTCATCAGGGCGTAGGGGTCGCGAGGAATGCCGTGAGGAATATCATGATGAGGACGGGCGATCAGATTTTCCCGGATGATCTGTTCGATGTCCAGTTTTTTGGCCTGTTCCAGGTGCCTGTCCATCGTATCGATCATGATGTTTCCCACAAAGCGGATCTTTTCCTCCGGGACACCTTCCGCCAGCAGGTTCTCTCCCGCCAGGAGGTCCGGGGTGAAGAGCAGGTCGGACAGGGAATCGGTCACCAGCCGGTTGATCTCTTCCGGCATGGTACGGTCTCGGGAGCGGAGACCGGCTTCGATATGGGCGACCCGGATATGCTCTTTCTTAGCCGTGACCGAGCAGGCAAGGGTGGCATTCACATCGCCGACGACAATCACCCAGTCGGGCCTTTCCCGCCGGATCACCTTCTCAAATTCGATCATGGT
>DATJQF010000210.1:0-13927 GCA_035505995.1 Bacteroidales bacterium | reverse complement strand
GGGTCCGCCGGAGGTTATCGTAAAAAGGTAAAAGCAGACCCAGATCGCCTGCTCGGCAAAATAATTCGGGTGACGGCAAAGCGCCCATAATCCTTTATTGGGGAATCCCTTTTTATAATCCCCGGTAAGTTCATCTCCCGCCTTCACAAGGGCTTTTTTCCTGCTCTGAAATTTCCATTGCTGAAGGTCGGCCACCGTTTCAAAGATGATGAAGAAAAGCATCAAACCCGCTACCAGCCCATCCGCTATGCCCGGGGACGAAGAATCATACTGGAGCGCCACCACCGCAGGGAGCGTGAAAAGCAGGATCAAGACATTCTGATATAAGGAAATGAAGAACAGGTTGAACAATGTCCATTTCCAGCGCGGGGAAAACCCAGGCTTCTCCCGCAGGGCCTTCCAGCGATAATCTTCCTCTCCACCCCAGAAACGCCACATGTAGGCCCCTTTCAGCGCGAAATTAATGGTCAGCCGGATTCCCCATAAGGACACCAGCACCGCCATCAGCACCAGCCGTGAGGAAAAACCGCCATAACCGGCGACCACCCACACGTATGCGACCGGGAGGAGGCTCCAGAGCTTATCCACCTGGCTGTTATTGCGGGTCAGCTCCCCGGCCAGGAAAGAGTATGCCGCAGCTATTCCGGCAATGATCATCAGGACCTGAAGGACCTGCCATTCGGTCGCTCCGGGAGCGGTCCCGAAGAAATAGCTGAAAACCGGTACCATAATAAGCGTGAAGACCAGTAAAATAGCGGTAGTAACGATCCTCATTTCCCGGCTCTTCCCGGTAATTTTCAGGTTCATATGCGGTTCCTCCTTTGAAGTAAAAATAGGAAAAATTGAAACGGGAATGATTTTGTTGTTAACTTGCACTACTCAATAAACATGAAGAAACTCTTTACCTTCTTTTTTTTCATTCTCATCACATTCCTGAACGGAAAGGCGCAGGATTCAATCCCCGCTTTCGATATCGGCACGAAGAGCATGCGGTTTCCTCATCCCTACCAGCTCTGGAAGGTGCAGACCGGCCTGGGATTTTCGATGGTCCGGCTGCCGCGCGACTGGGTGGAGACCGCGCTCCAGGCGCCGCTCGTCAATCTTCATCTGACTTTTGGCATGCCCCTGGGATTTTCCCTGGAAGGGGATGTCACCACGCTGATCGTCTCCAACCAGGTGATGCTGGGACCCCGCTGGAATTTCCTGTACCGGTTCTTTTCCTTCAACCTGGGTTATGATGTGGCCTACAGCATAGGAACCCTGAACCAGGCAGGATTCCATAATACCGGGATGATGGTTTCAAGCTATCCCAATCTCTCCATCGGATTTAAAACCAAGGAACTGGCATTTACCCTGAAAGGGGAGTGCGTCATCCTGAACTGGGGCACCATGAAGACCGGGGAGAATGAGGTGAGCCACTCCAGCAATTACTTTGATGGCGTGACCGGCGCGATCTACCTGGAGCAACGGATCTTCAGAAAAAAGGTTTTTGTGATCGGGTTCAAGGACAGTTATGTTAAATTTTACTGGCCTGCCTGGATGGTCTTCACGACCTTCAACCGGTATTATCATATCCCCGAACTATACTTCAACTGGGTATTGTAATGAAGAGGATCCTTATTATAGCAGGTATTGCAATATGGCTGTTCGGGTGCAACAAGTACACCGAGGTGTCCATTCCCAGCGCGGGGCCGAATTCGATCCTCTCGGAAACCTATCCGCTCACCGATACCAGCCGCAGCGTGATGAACGGCATTTACAAAGTGACGGCGGGATCAGAGCGCTTCGGGGATCAGGTGGTGCTGATCTGGTCGAGGAAGAATCTGACGGTTTGCTGCTCCAACGGGAACTATTGCGTTTTGGACGCAGGCCAGCTCGACAGCGTGGTCATGCTGCAGGGATACTGGAGATATGCCTTCAACGATGAGACCGGGCTGGTGACGGGGTATATCGGAAGGGCGGAAGGCGGGACGGACATCCTGAACGTGAACACTCCCCCGTCGAAGATCATCATCCGGGGCGGATATGGCAGCAGCGGGAATGAGGTGAACAACCCCCTTCAGCTTGAATATGTGAGGCCCATTGCGCCCGCCATGCTGTGGAACGGGTTCAATATCCTGGCGCACCGTTCCGGGGGCAGGACCTCCGACCGGCTTCCGGTGTCGGAGAATTCGATCGCGATGATCAACTTCACCGAAGGACTCAGTTCGACGGGAATCGAGATCGATATCCAGCTTACCAAAGACGGCATCCCGGTGCTGTATCATGACGACGATATCAATATCCGGCTCTGCCAGAAAGGGCCCATATCCGGTCCCATTCATAATTACACGTATGCCCAGCTTTATTACCTGGTGACCCTGGTCCACGGGGAAAAAATCCCGACCCTTGAGGATGCCTTACGGTTCGTGGTGGACAGCACCAAACTGAGGATGGTTTACCTGGATATGAAGGAAAATGTGAACTCGATGTCGGCTGTCATCCCCATCCAGCAGGAAATGCTCCAGCGGGCAAAGGATCAGGGGCGGGACCTGCATATTTATATCGGGATCCCCTCCTCAACGGCCAAAGATGATTTCATGGCCCAGCCGGGCTACCTGGATATCCCCTCGCTCTGCGAGCTGACCACCGACGACGTAGAACAACTGAATTCCCATGTGTGGGCGCCCCGGTGGACGGAGGGAACGCAAAATGAGAGCGTGGATGCCATGCATGCACAGGGGAGGATCGCCTGGTGCTGGACGCTGGACCAGATCCAGTGGATCCAGAAATTCATTGACGAAGGACATTTCGACGGCATCCTGACCAATTATCCGTTCATCGTAAGTTATTATCATTACATCCGGACCAACTGATGCGGGAACGAAACCAGAACATAACAGCAAGCTATTCCGGCCGGGGAAAACTTATCGCGCTAGTGATCATTTTTCTCCTGGCGTGCCCGGGTGTGTTTGCCCTGAAGCCGGACAGCACCCACAGGGAGCGGTCTCATTATTCCCTGGCCGTCGGTATTGGCTGGTCGCACTACATCAATTCAATGGTGACGGTCAGTACCCGGGATGTTCAAAAGGACTTCATCGGCACCTCCCTGCGGTTTCTCTGGGAGCCGCCCCACCGGCTGAGCCTCGGACTGGAGACCGGATTTTACCGGCAATACCGGGTACACCTGAAGCTTTCGGATGAATATACCATGGATTCCAGGATGTACCTTGTCCCGCTGCTGCTGGTGGTCAGGATGCGGATCGTGGATCAGTTCTACCTGAGCGTGGCGCCGGGACTTACCTTGCAATATTCGACCCTGAGCGGCGTCGGGGACAAAGAAAGCAGCACCCAGCTTTCCCTTGCCAATTTCCAGGTATGCGCATCCTATTTTTACCCGGTCTCCAAATTGTTCCTGATAGGCGGGGAAGCCCGGTTATTCTACATCGGGCTCACGGAAGATTATATGTATTCTTTTCATGTAGTTTGCGCCGTCAAACTGTAACCCTGCCGGTAATCGCCGTATATTTGTCCTTCTCTTATCGGCTATCCTCAACTGTCGTATGAACTTCACCAGACTCCTTCTGCCGGCTTTTCTAATACCCCTGTTCCTGTTGCTGCCGCCTTCTTCCAGGGCTCAAAAGGGGAATCCGGATCAAACGGGCAAATTTTCCGCTCAAAAAAATAAAAAAGGGTCGGACGAAGAAAAAGAGAAGATCACCCGTTGGGAATTCGGCCTCAATTTCGGCGCCTATTTTGCCAATCCGTATACCGCGTCGTATTACAATGGCAGTGAGGGCAATGTAAACCGGATCAGTTTTGTGATGACCAACAAATACTGGTACCAGGAGATCGCCCAGCTTTTGCAATCGACGGATACGGTGGTCGTAAAGGAGTATCCCGGCAATATGCACTACACCCCGGCAATCACGGGCGGGCTCTATTTCCGGTTCAATTTCTCCCGCCACTGGGGTATTTTCCTGCAGATGGATTATGTGCAGCTCAAGACCGACGGTCAGTTTACCGTGCAGGTGGATTCCGCTTATTACCTGACGAACCCGGATATCCGCCTGTTCGGGATCCATGGCCGGGAGCAGCGGGTGAACTTTGACCTCGGCGCCCACTGCCGGTTTCCGGTATACCGCAACAAAATGAACCTGTTCCTGGAAGGCGGGATGAACTTCAACTACACCGGGGTCATGAAATCATACATTGATTTTTACGGTAAGGAATATTCCATCATTAATATTTACGGTAACCAGACTTATGTCCCCAATACCGATATCCAGAGCAACCCTACCAACCAGGGAGGTTTCGGATACGGATTCCTGGCCGGCGGCGGAATCGGATTCACTTTCACCCCGCAGATCGGACTCGAACTGGGCGGGACCATGAACTATATCACCGTCAATCTCGAGGGGTATCGTGAATTCAGACCCTCCGGGGTGATCTACCTGAGGTTCATCCTATCGAATCTGATCAACAGGGAAGAGGAATAAATAGCGAACAGCGAGATAGCGAGATAGCGAAAACAATATCTCACTATCTCACTATCTCACTATCCCACCATCTGTTTAATCCACCTCGATCACCAGGTACCGGGTGTTGCTCCAGAAGGCTTTTTCATCCGTGATGTTGAGCGCCTTTACCTTTTTCCCATCCATCTCCAGCTTATAGGAGGAGGAAGGATGATTGGAAAGGATCTTCACTTTTTTGCCTTCGGCAGGGATTTCGGTAATATTCCGGATATCCACTTTCGTAAAGAGGTCGCGGTTGAAATCCTGCAGGAGCTTCCCGCCCTTCATGATCTTGCTGTCCTTCAGTTTCTTGGAATCTCCGACAAAATACCAGGCCGTATTCAGGGACGTCGTTTGATCGGCAATCGTCTTTGATTGTGATTCGATCTGCTGCCCCTGTGCCTGGGTAACCGTGTTCAGCGTATCAATCTTATGATTTGCTGCAGTAAGATCAATATTCATCTTTGTCAGCTGATCATGCAGATCGGCCAGCTCTTTATCCTTATCAGCGATCTGCTGTTGAAGGTTATCCACCATTTTCTGGAATTCAGCCAGTTTGATCCCCGAATTCTTCAGTTTGCGCTCCATTTCATACAAACGCTGTTTATCCTGGACCAGCATCCCGTAGATCGAGGTTATATCGTTCCGGATCTGCTGGCGCGAGGAAGCGCCGGCTTCTCCCATTTTCTGTGCGTTGACGCTGATAATATTTTCCCGCGTCTTGATTGAGTCCAGCAAGCCCTGAATATCATTGACAGATTTCATGAAGTCATTTATAGCCACATCTTTTTGCTTCGATTGAGTCATCAAACTGTCATTCCGAGCTTGCAATTCCACCGCTTTCTCCTTGGCGGCCCTGCCGCATGCAAAGAGAAAAGGGATCAGCAATATTCCGATGTACTTTTTCATGGTCTATCATTTTTAGGGTTGGTAAACCGGCTAAACTTTAAATCCGTTCCAATATTATACCGGAAGGGTAAAATTATTTTACACTGGTAATAAAAAAATTACAGATTATATTTGTTACAGCAAAGGAGGATCAATATGCATGTTCGTATGAATAAAGGATTTTTATTGTTATTGTTGCTGGCGTTCCTTTCCGCGAACAGTTTACAAGCGGAAGAAAAGAGCGATTCCACCCGGAAGGAACGAAAAAAAGAGAAACAGGTACCGCTCACGCCCTATCACTGGAACGTGATCAAGTTCAATCCAACCCCGATGCTCATCCAGTTCGTGGAGGTAAGGAATATCACCCTAACCTACGAGAGGCTGATCACCCGCGACATGTCCCTCTCTCTCCAGGCCGGGTACCTGATTTTCCCCCAACTGATCAACGATACAATGCTGAACCTCGTGGTGTTCAACTCTCACGAAAAATACGGGGTGAACCTTTCACTCGATTACCGGTATTATCCATTCTCCAGGAACCGGAGGCCTGCCCCCGACGGGTTATATATCGGGGCCTATTTATCTTACTATGGATTTCAGTTCAAGAACAATTTCGACATTATCAATACAACGGTCGACCAGGGTGGTTCCATGAAAGGAAAACTGAATATTTTCAATCTTGGGGTCTCGCTGGGATACCAGTTCATTTTCTGGAAAAGATTTTCCCTGGATCTGCTGCTGTTCGGACCCTCCGTCAGCATTTACTCCGGGAGTTTTACCATCGACGGGGCTCTCAGTCAGGACGAGATCAAAAACCTGGACCAGGAAACCGTGGATAAATTATTAAACCGCTTCCCGCTTTTAAGGAACCTTTTCAATGCCGACCAGCTTGAATTCACCGGGACCCGCACCCGGACAAGTTTTGGATTCCGGTATGCGATCCAGCTCGGGGTCCATTTTTAAAAACCGGGACCGTAAAGGATATTTACAAACCGCAGGAAAAGGTTATCCGGGATCCGTCAGCCGAAAATTAAAACAGATCGTTTTCCTGACCGCAGGTCTATCGAACGATCTGAAGCTTACGGGTTATGACTCCTTCCGGGGTATAGGCTGAGAGCAGGTAAAGACCCGGAGACTGTGCATCCAGGGAGATGGAGTAGGGCAGGTATTTCCGGATCTCCGGGAGATCAGATGTAATCACTTCCCTGCCGGTCGGATCGAAAATCCTGATCCTGCATCCTCCTGGCAGGTCCTTGGAGAACTGCAGGTTGACCCTGGAGGATGCCGGGTTTGGGTAGATCAGCAATCCGGGTACCGTGCTTTCCCGGAAATCCGCAATCGAGATATAGACCATCGCCGAATCGGTCACCCCCGTACTGAGGTTATAATAGCTTCCGCTGGGCGTTTGCTGGAGCGCCATCCCGCGGACCATATAATAATTGACTCCGGAAGCCGGCGTGGAATCCGTGAATGCAAGACCGGTAACGAGATGGGTCGAAATGCGGGAATATATTCCGTAAGGTTCAGTCGACCTGTACACATAATAGCCCAGTACCGGATCGGTGGTGGCCTGCCAGGTAACTCCCACATCATGATCATGCGCGGCTGCGACCACACTGGATACGGGAGCTATCGGATGCATCCGCAGGGTAGGATCCCCCATGAGCGCCACATGGACCCCGTTACGGCCGTACCCTGACACATAGGTGCCCGGATTGTTCTGGGAAAGCCAGGTGCAATAACCGATCGTTTCCCCCAACGCCATGTGGTGGAATTGCCAGTTCGGTCTTCCCGCCCAGGCGCAGGTAAGCGCGTACCCGGTAGAGGCCAGCGGCGCACGCAGGAAATTATCCTGGTTATCCCAGTCTCCGAAATAACTGCCGAAAAGCATCGTGAAGACAGTCAGCACGGTATCGTTCGCAAAATCGGTGATGCTGCCCACGCCGTCGGCTCCCTGGTACCACCCGCCTCCGCAGGCATAGGACCACAGGTAGCTCTGATGCTGCAGCGTGGTGAAGTAATCCGCTTCATCGATGTGCTGGGTGCCAACCAGGGTGGAAAAATTCCGCCAGCCGTTGGCCGCAAACGCTTCGCCCCCGTGAACTCCGAAATTATCATCGATCAGTCCCCGGAGCTGCGGGGTGATCTGGTGGGTGCGGTAAGCATGATCCTTAAAGAGGTATTTCGCAAGAAGGCCGACCTCCGACGACGGGAAAGAAGGCATATCGCGAAGATCCACCCTTCCGATCTGCAGGTTCACGAGGCTGGCAATGTTGCTTGGATCATATTTCCCGTCGCCGGGGACATTCCAGTTATCCGGCCGCGATGCGCCGGTGTCGTCGACATACTGATCCGTGTAGTCGCCATAAAGGTCTCCGTAAAACAGGTCGGCCGGCCAGGCTCCCAGGTGATCCGGGTGTCCGTCCGGGTTAAGGTCCCCCGAATAGGGAACGGCTACATGTCCGAAGAGGAAGACACATTTTACATTCGAAGGGTCGGCAGCGTAATCCGCTTCAATAAGGGTTTTTACTTCCTCAACCGAGATGCCGGAACTGACATCATGCCGTACAATGGCCCAGCCGTCGCCCGATATATCCTTCATCAGCTGCGTAAGCGGCTGCGTCAGCTGGGTGCCGATCACACTGTCGACCAGCAGGATCAGTTTGCCCCGGTATTCGGTGGGAGGGAGGTGGGTGCCGCAATAGATGTATCCGTAGCCGGTCAGGGACGGCTCGTTCTTCTGCACCTGGTATTCATAGGCTGAATCTGCAATGACTGTATTGTCGATGTATGTGCTGTCGCTTCCCGGCAGACTGGCGAGGGTAAGGTCCCAGGTAGTGGAGGACTTGAGTTTGCGGTAAACCGTGAATGCGGTGGCGACGGGATCGTGGGGCCATTTCAGGGTGATCCGGCCCACGCCCGAATCGATGGTCGCGGTCAGCATCACCGCATAATCGCTGGTCACCTGGGGATATCCAATGCCTGTCACGAATAATGATAACAGACAGGCAAGAATAAACCTGTTTGCTTTCATAACGGTCGTTTTAAAACTCTTTCCGGTAACCTTACAGGTTCCAGGGCTTCAGCAGCCCGCCGATCTTGTCGGCAAATGCCTTCTGGTCGTAATGCTCGGCCATGCTTTGCATCCTCCGCAGGGATTCGATGGTGATCTGGATATCATCCCCGAACGCACTTTCCTGGTCCTTCTTTGAGAAAGAGGTGTAATAGTTCAGGTTTTGCACCAGGATCTGGGCCAGCCGGTTCCCCATCTTCAGGGCGGAGGTTGTATCGCCGGATCTGAAATACATTTCCACAAAAGAAAGATTGTAGAAATCGTAAACGAGCTTGGGATCCGGAAGCTTTTCCAGGTACAGGTCCAGCAGGTTCTTGCATTCCTTTTTCATGCCATTCTCCAGCAGCATCTGGCAGGTAAGCACTACATTCATTTTAGGCCGGAGAGTGTTGTTCAGGCTTTCCGGATCGATGTACACATGCGGATCGGCCAGGTTCCCCCAGGCGCACCGGTTCATCAGGATGTCATAGCACCCCCGGGCGTCCACGCTTCCCAGCGACGGCATGGAATTCGTGTTGTCAGGCCTGACAGGCATGAATTTGTACACCCATCCTTCCAGGTAACAGTAGGGCTCCACATCCAGGAAATTCTTGACGGTGGGGGGAGAGACAAGATAGATAGGCCGTTTCCAGTCATTTCCCGCGATCAGGTCCAGCAGGACCAGGTCGTTCCGGTACAGGTAATTCGATTTGATGGTGAAATAGAGGGTGTCGATGATCTTATCCCTGAAATAAGCGGGCACGATCCCGTATTTCACGCAGTTCTCCTTATTGATGGTGATCTTGATCTTCTTCGTGGGGAAGAATTTGTATTTTACCCCGCTTTGCATAGTGACATAGGTCCCCGGGTCATCGCTCCGGATGAATTTGATCAGATCTTTCAGTTCGACATACCCTTTGATTCCGGTGTCATAATACACGGCCACATTGCTGCTGGAAGGCTCATATTGACTGGCAGGGATCATAAGCGGCAGCGGGTCCGAGTCATAATACTTTTTATACATCTGCTCGATATACCACGATCCGGATGCCAGTTCCCGGTTCATGACGCGCACGTCCGTTCGCACGGCCTCCACCTCCTGGTTGTACCAGAGAGGGAAAGTGTCGTTATCCCCGTTGGTGACCAGGATCGCGTCTTTATCGCAGCTCTTCAGGTAATTGGCCGCAAAATCACGGGCTGCATATTTTCCCGAACGGTCATGGTCCTTCCAGTTCTGCGACGCGACAATGACCGGTACCAGCAGCGTGACCACGGAGGTCACGAGGGCCACCGGCAGCCATCCCTTCATCCTGAGCTTCCGCCGGACCAGGTCTATCAGCCACATCACGCCCAGCCCGATCCAGACCGAGAAGGCCATAAAGGATGCGGCATAGGAGTAATCCCGCTCCCTCGGCTCATAAGGCTTCTGGTTAAGATAGATCGTGATGGCGAGGCCGGTCATGAAGAAGAACAGCAGCACGACCAGGCTGTACCGGTAATCTTTCTTCACATGGAAATAGAACCCGATCAGCCCGAGCAGCAGGGGCAGCATGAAATATTTGTGAGACGCCCGCTGCGTGACGCTGTCCGGGAGATCCGTCAGGGAATTCCCGACATGCCATTTATCCAGAAAAGGGATCCCCGAGATCCAGTTCCCGTTCTTGATCCCCCCGGTGCCCTGGATATCATCCTGCCGGCCGCAGAAATTCCACATGAAATATCGCATATACATCCAGTTGATCTGGTAGGAAAAGAAGAATTTCAGGTTCTCCCCGAAAGTCGGACGGCTGATGGTCTCCGACTTTCCATCCGGCAGCGTGACTTCCAGCGCCTGCCCGGGACCTCCCCAGCTCTTATAGAAATCAGAGCTGCCCGGACGCTCCTCGTTGGAGCACCACATTCTCGGAAAGATCGTCGTAAACCTGGGATCGTAAACAGGGATCGTCCCCTTCCGGTCGTCGATCACTATATACTTCCCGCTCTGGTTGTCCCTGCGGTAAACCGGATTGCCGTCGGCATAATCCACGATAGGGGCCGTATAATACTGCCCGTAAAGGAAAGGCCAGGTGCCGTACTGCTCGCGGTTCAGGTAGGAGACCAGGGAAATGGCGTCCCTCGGCTTATCCTCGTTGATCGGGGTATCGGCGTTCGACCGGATCACCAGGGTGAGGAAGGAGGTGTATCCGATCAGCAGGAAGGTAAGGGAGAGAAGGATGGCATTCAGAATAGTCCTTCCCGATTTCCGGGTACGCCAGAGCCCCCATACCAGCAGGCCGATGAACAGGATAAAATAAAATATCAGCCCGGAATTGAACGGCAGTCCCAGCCCGTTCACGAAAAATAGCTCAAACATGCCTGCCAGCTTCGGGATCCAGGGGATGATCACGTACATCAGCAAGGACACCAGGATGAAAGAGATCACCAGGGCGAATATAATCCCCCACCGGGTGGCTTTGAACCTCCGGAAATAAAATACCATCGTCAGTGCCGGGATCGTCAGCAAGCTTAACAGGTGAACCCCGATGGAAAGCCCGATCATGAACATGACGAACACCAGCCACCGGTAGTGATGCTCCTGGTCCGCCACCTCATCCCATTTAAAGATCGCCCAGATCGTAACGGAGGTAAAGAAAAACGACATGGCGAAAACGTTGGCCTCCACCGCGGAGAACCAGAAGGAATCGGTGAAGCAGAATGTTACCGCCCCGATAAAGCCGGCCGCCATGATCGTCCACATATTGTCTTTCGTGATCTCCTCCCCGTTTCGGATCAGCAGCTTTTTGGCGATCATGGTAATGGTCCAGAACAGGAACAGGATGGCCAGCGCGCTGCTCAGGACCGACGCGATATTGATCATTACGGCCACGCGGCTCAGGTTCCCGAAGGCAAACAATGAAAAAAAGCGTGTGATCAGGATAAAAGTCGGTGCCCCGGGAGGATGGCCGACCTGGAGTTTATAGGAGGTGGAAATATGCTCCCCCGGATCCCACCAGCTCACCGTTGGTTCCACCGTAAGGAGATAGACAACCAGTGCAATGAAAAACACCAGCCACCCGGTAATCAAATTGACTTTCCTGTATTGCATAGAAAGATTTTATTTAATCCCGTAACAATAAGCGAAGGTTATTTATAAAAATTATATCAGTGCATGAAATAATTTACAAATTTAACTCATGAGGATTCAGATAGAGTAACTGCTCCCGGGATAAAGTTCATTCCGATAAAATATCAACCGGGAAATTCTAATGCTTGTAGGCTGTGTAAGTCCCGGAAACCTGGTTACCCGGGTTGTCAACCTGGGTTAACTGGAAATTACCGTTCAATTCCAGGGTGTCGGTCCGGAAGGTGCCCCCGATAAAGGAAACCACCGGCGGGGAATTATCGAAGTAATATTTAAAGACTGTACCGGATAAAGCGGTCAACCCGTCGGAATTGGAACTGTGGATGGTATCCCAGCTGCCCGGGCCGAATGAATAGCTCATCGCCACGGAGGTGATCCGCAATTCACCGTCAAAATTCTGAACCGAGAGCATTACCGGGCAGGCCTGGGAGGTGGTTCCGCTCCAGGTCCCGATCAGCTGGGGATAATCCGGGTCTTTCGTTTTTTTCTTGCAGGAAACCGTGGTCAGCAGCAGCATGGATAAGCCGCCGACCAGGATAATCAGTAAGCATTTTTTCATAAGAAAGGGTTTGGTGATGGATAAATGAAGCGGTTTCAATAGGATTGGCCTTTGTACACTCCTGAATTTTTAACGGGAACCAGATTCCCCGTAAAATTAATCTGTCCGGCTGAATATCCGGTAAGGGTCGCAGTGGCATATCCTGAATAATCGATGCTTATATGAATGTCATATACGCCTTTATTGGTATTAGCCGTCAGAAAAAGATCATACATTTTTTGCTTATCGGAAGGGCTGATTCTCCATCCGTTGGCACGTCCCTGCGCCGTAATGCCGCCCACCCCGTTGTAACCGATCGCCTGCACGGATCCCACCTGGAGGACCACATTATCCGAATCGATCGCAACAAAATTCAGGATCGAGGAAACATGGACCGGTCTTCCCATCCGGCCGCTCAGCGTAGTTGCTTCCAGCACGATCCGGCGGGTTTCCAGCAGCTTGCCGGTCAGCCGGTAAAGGCTGTCGATCTTCGCCTCCTTTTCAGCCTTTTTGCGCTGGCTGGCTTCCTTGCGTGATTCTTTTGCGGAAGTCTGGTCTTGCGCATTCATCCCCGGGCAGGATAAAAGCAGGACGAGGGAAAGCAATATCGGTTTCATTTTGCGGAATAGATCAGATCGGTTCAATTTGTTAAATTTGTGAGGTTCAGCAATATTAAATAAATTAACGAAACCCCCCAGTAAAAGTTATGGAAAAATTGAACTTTCTTGGAGTCGGTCCCCGGATAGCCGGATTCCTGCTTCCTTACCTGGCGGTGACGATCGTGCTTAATTCCCTTTTCCCGGAGTTATTTACCTTCGGTCCCGGCGCGAAGAGGGTGCTGCTGATCGTTGGCATAGTCTGGCTTGCCGTCGGTTTGATTTCCTATGTAATTACGGCCAGGCTCCTCCTGGAAGGTCTGCGCAACACAAAGCTGATCACCAGAGGCACCTTTGCCCTGTGCCGGAATCCGCTTTATGCGACCCTGATCCTGATGATCTTCCCGGGGCTTGCCCTGGTGCTCAATTCCTGGCTGGTCCTTACCACCAGTGTGATCGGGTACATCGTTTTCAAGGCCTTCATTAAAAGCGAATACGATGAGATGCAGAAGTTCTTCGGGGAGGCCTGGCAGGAATATGAACGCAAGACGCCCGAGTTTTTCCCGTTCCTGAAATAACGGGATCCCGCATGGACAAAATCTTATTTTTTAATCCCCGCAGCGCGGATCACCACCACCGGCTTCCCAATTCCATTCTGCAGGTGGCGGCTTCCGTTGGCGGGAAATATGATTTTGTCGTGGTGGATGGAAACCTGGAAAAGGATCCCTGGGGGAAAATTGCGGAGTACCTGGGCAGCAGGGAGTTCCGGTTTTTCGGATGTACGGTGATGCCGGGTCCCCAGCTCGGGCAGGCAATTCCCTTCACCCGGAAGATCCGGGAATTATTCCCGTCGGTCATCACCGTCTGGGGAGGGTATTTCGCCTCGCTTTACCCGGAGACCGCGATCCGGTCGGGGATGATCGACTATCTCATAAGGGGATGCGCAGAGGTTGCTTTTCCACTTTTAGTAGATTGCGTGATCAGGGGAGAGGAAAGGAATCTGAATAAGATCCCGGGGCTGGTGTATCTGAGCTCACAGGGTTTCCCGGTAATGAATGACGCCGGGCCCGTTCCCGAACCGGACCGGCTGAATCCGCTGCCGTATGACCAACTGGCTAAATTTTATGACCTGAACCGGTATCTGCCGCGGACCTGGCTGGGAGTAAGAACCTTTTCGTATCATTCCAGCATGGGCTGTCCGCATCATTGCTCTTTTTGCGGTGTGGCGGGTGTTTT
>DATJQF010000209.1:0-10241 GCA_035505995.1 Bacteroidales bacterium | reverse complement strand
GGCGCTCCGCCGTCAACACTACAGGAAACATCGAACGAATGCACGGTATCCTTCCCCAGGTTCTTTACTTTGCCCGATAACAGGACGCTGTCGCCCGAGACCGCATATTCCTGCAGGGTGACGGATATTAACGCAAGGTCTTTGGGAGGCGGAGTATAAAGCAGGATGTCATCCAGGTTCCAGCTGTTCATGTTGTACAGGTTCCCGTCGATAAAAAAGCAGAACTGGAAATCCGGCTGGCCGACATCCGGGTTTTTAATGGTGATCACCCGGGTTTCGGGTCCGACATTATCATCCGGCTGGATCTCCCAGACGGTGGTCCAGCCGCCTCCCAGGTGACGGGTAGCCACCCCGATCACGGGTGCGGGGAGGGTGAAAATATTATAATAGTGGCTGAACATCAGGGTGACCGAATCCAGTCCCGTCAGGCTGATCTGAGGGGATATCAACCGGGAGACGGTATCCAGGTTCGCCCAGGTGAACTTACCTTCGGGAGATATTCCACCTGCGTTATGGGTGTTGGAGACCGACCATTGCGCCGGAAGATACTGAATGCTCCAGCCCGCAGGGGGCATCACGCCCGAGCTGAAATCTTCCGAGAGGTATGTCTGACCTGTCGCAGTAACAAACAGGCTCAGGAAAAGTATGAAGGTGTAAAATTTCATGTCTGATATTGCAAAGATACTCGAAAGCCGGGCGCCGTCCGGGGACAAAAAAAGCGGCCGGACAAGCCGGCCGCTTAAAAACAGATCAGGGTCCTGTTTATTTAATCACCGAGATCTTCCGGGTATGGATCTGGCCGTCGACCAGAAGCTCGGCTATATACATCCCGTTGTTGAACAGGTTACCATGCAGGATGATTTTATTCTCTCCCGCAGGATAGGTTCTCTGATTTTCCTGATAAACCACGTTCCCCAGCAGGTCGAGGACCTTCAGCTCAACGTTCTGTTGCTTTTTCAGCGTGAATGCCAGTGTCGCATCCGAGCTGAACGGGTTGGGATAGACCGCCAGGCTGATATCCTGTTTCTGGGTCTTTGCTCCCAGCGCGATCAATTCGTTGGTGGAATTCAGGATCTCGCCGGTTACGTTGTCCAGGATGATCCCGTAAAAATGCAGTTTCGCATAGTTCCAGGAGGCATCCAGGGTAACTGTGTAATGATGGCTGTAGGTACTTCCCCCCAGTGCCGGCGAGGGAATACTACCGGCTGTTCCGTAGGGCGTGTCCAGGATGGCCCTGGCCACATGGTCATAGTGCATCAGGGAATCCGCAATCACACCCGGCAGGCTTTCAAATCCGCACATGGGGCCATATCCCCCACCTGCATAATAATTATGCTGAGCCCAGGTGGTGCCTCTTCCCCAGACACTATCCTCCGAAATGACGGCACAAAATCTCAGCTCATGCGAGATGTCGACCAGGATGTCCGATTGTACATCGAAATCGGCGGTTCGTGTTCCCGGGTCATAAGTGAAATTAACCACGCTTATCGTAGCCGGTGAAATGATCTTGATATTCTGCAGGTATCCCTGTTCAAAATCCTCCGGGTCCCAGGAGATCCCTCCGGCCCGGTCTATCGTTCCGCTGGGGTATCCCTGGAAGTCGGGGATGATGTTGGGGATGGCCGCATCATAGGGGGGATCCACCATAGGATCGGTGTTATGGACGGCAACCCCGATCCAGGTATCCGGATAGGTCTCCTCCATGTAATTCATGTAGCAGATCCCCCGCACGCACCACCCGCACCAGGTACCGGTAGCTTCTTCACAGAAGACCTTTTTATCGGGTCTATACGGAACAATGCCGATGACCCTTGATAAGGTATCATTGGCAGGATTGTCGTCCGTTCCCCCGTTCACATTCTGAATTTTCACCGGGATGGAGTGATTTCCGAGGGTGTTGAATATGAGCTGGTCGGGATCCGAGAAATCGTAGCTGTCGCCAATGGCGAGGTTCAACCCGGTAAATGAATGAACCTGCGGGGACCCTCCGTCAATCGCAAATGAGACATCAAATGAAGTGATCGGATTAGTGCCCAGGTTTTTTACTTTTCCGGTCAGCAGGTTGGTGTCCCCGATGAGACTGTACTGGGGTAACTGGGCCAAAGTAAGACTGAGGTCAGTGGCAGACGGGTTGTAAAGCAGGATGTCATCCAGGTACCAGTAATTCATGTTATACAGGTTACCCTGGAGATAGAAGCAGAACTGGAAGTCGGAGTGGCCTACATCCGTGCTCATGATGGTCAGAACTTTGGTCTCAGGTCCCACATTTCCCGTCGGGGTAACTTCCCAGACGGAAGTCCAGCCTCCGCTTCCGTGCCGGGTAGCCACACCGATCATCGGGACCGGAGAGGTGTACACGTTATAGTAATGACTGAACATCAGGGTGACCTGGGTAAGACCGGTCAGATCGACGGATGGAGAGATCAACCGGGTGGTCGCGGTCTGGCTGATGTAGGTGAACATTCCTTCGGGAGAAACTCCTCCCGCGCTGTTGGTATTGGAGATCGACCACTGATTGGCCAGGTTGTCAATGGTCCATCCGGCAGGGGGCATGATGCCGGAACTGAAATCTTCCGAAAGGTAGGTTTGGCCGAAAGAAGCAAGGCTCAAACCCAGCAACAGGAAAAGAGCATAAATTTTTCTCATAGGGTCAATTTTTGAGGTGTCTTTTTGATGGATTGTTTAACCGGTACGAATATAAGAATTTTCCGGATGATATGTTTCAATCACGGTATTAATTCCGCCTTAAAAGCAACATCCCAGCTGATCGCGGGCAGCTCCACTTTAAGCAGGTATTCCCTGCCGTGAGATTTGGCCTGATACGTGGCCGAGGAGATCTCCCGGTTCCCTTCCCCGCAGGAATAAAATGTAATGCGATATGTACCCGGGGTTTTTACTAAAAGCGTGCAGGAGGTGTTATCCGGTATTGTTGAGGGGACGGTGATGGCAGCAGTCGGGGTCTGTGTGCCGGGAGCCATCAGGAAAGTCTTATGGGTAGCGTAAAGCTGCTCCCAGTCATACTCCCTGTTCTGGATGTAGCCGTACAATTTCTTTTCCCCTGCAAGGTAGTAGCAATGAAAAGGCAAACGGTCCTGTTCGGTGTTCTCAGGAAGATACGTCTCATCCAGCAGGTTTATCCCCTTCATGTAATCCGCAAGGGTTTTAAACTGATCCATGTATCCGGGACAGTAATATTTATTCGCAGGCGCCGGATTCCGGGTGAGCATGGGAACCCAGTCCCACGGCCGGGCAGTGCCCATCGATCCTGAGAATGCAGTGATCCAGAGCAGGTTGTGGAGTAAATACCCGTTCGGGTCACCCTCGGGATAATAATGGCGGTCGCCCCAAAGTGTTTCATCCACTACCACCGGCTTTTTCAGGGCGGCCTGGGTTCGGGGAATGAGGTCGCCCAGGTATTCCGGCAGCTTCGGTTCATTGAACCCGCTGCTGTTCGCCACGCTGTTGTCAGAATATGTGTGGTGGCAAATGAAATCGATCCCCGGCAATGAAAAGACCTGTACCTGGAGACCTGCCCGCGAATTCGGGTCCGGGTTCCCGTCCAGCATCTCCCGTCCCCCGGAAATGCAGATAAGGTGGTTGTTCACATCATATTTTTTGATCACGGAGATAATATAGTTGAAATAATCCTTCATGATCTCGATGTGATCCGGGTTGTCCTTAAGATTTTCCAGCAGGTCAAATTCGTTCATCAGTTCCCAGGCCGAAAGATTAGAGGCATAACCCCAGCGCGCGATCATGTAGCGGGTACGCTGCGTCTGCCATTTGATCAGGGTCTTGTAAGGCTGGGTTTTGGTGAGCGTGAAACAGTCATACCCCTCGGAGGCGCAATATTTATATACGGAGGAATTCAGGTTCCCGCAGTAATAGGGATTCTCTTTCTGGAAATAGCAATACCCGAATGCCTGCGTCCGGCAGTTATAAATGGAATGGTCGTCTATGACCAGCTGTATGTTGACCCCTTTGGACCGGGCATAATCGAGGATGTTATCCAGCCGGAACCCGTTTTTCATATAGGCGGAATAATCTCCGGGCGTGTAATGATTGTCCTTTTCATGCTTCTCGAGCGACATGCCCATATAGCTGTTTGCCCAGATCCGCATGTTGTTCCCCCCGTGCGCAGCAAAATTATCGATCCAATCGTGGTAGGAGCAGATCGCCGTGATGGTGGCCTCGCTCCAGCCCGCATTGATATTGATCGGGAAATAGAAGTCGCCGTTGTCATACTTCAGATAGCGTGCATTTGCTTTCCGGATGAATCCTTTGCCCTGGCCGGAACCGGTGCAGGTGAAGCTCCGGGTATCGGGATCCGTGGTCTTCCCGTCCTGATCGGTGCAGGAAAGCTGATATTGCCAGGTTCCCGCCTCCACGGGGGTGAACCTTACCATCCAGTGATGGGTGCCCAGGTCCTTCAGTCCTTCGTCGAAGGTGGCGGGATTGCATTCATAGGAAAAATCCTCATAGTAGAAACCGTCGATCGTGAATTGCTTCCCGGAAGGAGAGCGGAACATACAGACCAGGTTGACCTGGTCGAAATCGAACGGGTTGGTGTAATTGGCCTTCAGATCGATGGTCAGCTCAAACTTGTCGTACAGCGCGACGGACGCTGGCGGTTCCGATATCTTCAGGAACACGGGATTGGAAAAACAAAGAATGCCCGTTGCCAGGAACAGGACATTCAGCAGGATTCTTTTTTTCATACCTTATTGGGCCCCGGGGATCCGGCCGGTCATTCCGGCCTTTTGCAGGGCTTCTCCGGGGCCAAATTTACTACAATTGGCTGCGCGTGGGTCCCCGGGCTCAGGGATCGTTGATAAAATCTTACCGGGCCGGTCCGCCCGGGTATCCGCAGACAACGGCTCAGACGGCGCGTTTCATCAGCAGGGAGGAAACGAACAGGGAGCCGGTAAAGAAGAGGAGGAGGAACAGGGCACGGGGAAGGATCATTCCAAGAGTCCCCTGCCTGAAGAAGACGGTGATAAAATTCTCAATGCCCCAGTACAGCGGGGAGAACCGGGCGATCGCCCGCAGGAACTCCGGCATCAGGTAAACAGGAAGGAAGGCTCCGCTCAAAGCCGCCAGGATCACCACCATCAGGGGACCGAAGAGGGCCGCCTGTCCGTGGGAGGAGGCGGCCGATCCCACCAGTAACCCGAATCCGGTCGCTCCCAGCGCGGCCGACAGGGCTGTCAGCAACAGCAGCGGGTACTGGCGCACGGGATCCACCGCCAGGAAACCGGAGAAATCGGGATAGACGAGCCATCCCACGGCGAACATGACCAGGAACTGGCCGAGGCAGACCGTTCCGTAAAGGAGGATCTTGGAGATCATCTGCGCCCCTACCGGGACCGGCAGCGTCATGAAGCGGGTCCGGAACCCGATCGCCTTTTCATTGACCAGGTTTCCCGCCACGGGGATCACGATCAGGAACATGGCAAAGAGGATGTACCCGGGGATGTTGTTCTGCGTGATGGTGGGACGGATCGCGGCCTGGTCCTTTTCGGCGTACCGGACCTCAACCGGCGCCATTTCCCTGATGGCAGATGACTCCAGCAGTTCGCTCCACCGGCTTTTCCCCCGGCCGGCTCCACCCGTCATCTTCTCTGCCGCCAGCCTGTATTCGGTCGCCCGGATCAGATAGGTCAGGGACCGGATCCGGGCCGGGTGGGAGATATCTACGGCCGCCGGATCCAGCAGGAGAATGATTCCCGCATCATGGGGCCGGATCACCAGTCCGGCCTGGTACTCGCCTCTGCGGATCAGCCACCGGGCGGTATCTTCCCCGAGCGGCTTTCCATTCCGCGTTTTGATCAGGTCATAAAAACCTGAACCGGCGACGCTCCTTTCCACCTCCCCCGAAAAGCCGGAGCGGGACTGATCCACCCACAGGACCGGAGTGCGGGCTTCCATGGAGTACCGGATCGCATTTTCCTGGGCGAGGGAGATCACCAGGATCAGCAAGGCGGGCAGGACAAAGAGAATGAACACCCCCGGGATATCCCGGATCAGGAGCAGGAACTCTTTCCGGATCAGCCAGGCATACTTTTTCACAGGCCAAAGTTAAAAAACAGGCAGGAGCGATGCGCCCGAAGCCTTATTAATTTTATACATTTGTCAGGCATTATAAAAGAGGGCCTATGAAAAAAATCATATGGTATCTGGCCTGGACCCTGTCAGCCGTTGCCGGGGCGCTGATGCTGATCGCCATCATCACCTCGCTGGCCAGGACAGAATTCCTCCATGTAAAGTGGTATACCTACTGGTGGGCGGATGAGAATTTCATCCTGGCCTCGATCCTGGCCATCCTGCTGTATACGCAGTTGAAAGACCGGTCCCGGGAAGGTAAATAAGTTCCGCCGCCAGGGGAAGATGCATTGTATCAGTACGGGTCGACCGTAACGACCGGCCCGGGTTGTTTTTCTGCCTGTTTTATTTAACCTGTGATGTATGGCCTTGAAAGGGAAAAAGAGGTACCGGTATGTCTCCGTTCCCGGGGATACGCTGAAGGTACGGATCTATACGCTGGCGAACGGGTTGAAGGTGTATTTCAGCGTGCATCACGACGCTCCCCGCATCCAGACCTATATCGCGGTGAGGGCGGGAAGCAAGATGGATCCTCCGGAAACGACCGGCCTGGCGCATTACTTCGAGCACATGATGTTCAAGGGAACGGAAGCGTTCGGGACTTCCGGCTGGAAAAAGGAGCGCCCGCTGATCCGGGAGATCTCGGAATTGTTTGAGCAGTACCGCGCGGAGAAAAATGAGGCCAGGCGGACCGGCATTTACCGGAAGATCGACCGGCTCTCTTTCCAGGCTTCCCGCATCGCCATCCCCAACGAGTATGATAAGATGATGGATGCGATCGGTTCCCAGGGATCCAATGCGGGCACCTCCGCCGACTACACCCTCTACATGGAGAACATCCCCTCGAACGAGATCAGGAACTGGGCGATCATCCAGGCGGAACGGTTCTCCCGGCCGGTCCTGCGGTTGTTCCATACAGAGCTGGAAACCGTTTACGAGGAAAAGAACATGTCGCTGACGAACGACGGCCGGAAGGTCAGTGAAACGCTGCTGAGCCTGCTGTTCCCGGATCACCCGTACGGCCGGCAGACCACGCTCGGGAAAACGGAGCACCTGAAGAATCCCTCGATGAAGAATATCACGGAGTTCTTCCGGACCTATTATGTGCCGAATAACATGGCCATCTGCATGGCCGGCGAATTTGAGCCCGATGAGGCCATTGAGATCATCGACCGGTATTTCGGAAAACTTAAATCCCGTGATGTCGCCCCTCTCCGCTACGCACGCTGGAAACCTTTACAACAACCGGTGACGAGGGAAGTTGCCGGCCTGGAATCGGAATATATACGGATCGGGTTCGGATTCGATATCCGGGCGAAAGACGACCGCTCCCTGATGGTGGACCTGGCGGGCACCCTCCTGTCGAACGGAAAGACCGGCCTGCTCGATGTCAACCTGTCCCAGACCCAGCGGCTGATATCGCCCTCCGGCTACGCCAACCAGTTCACCGATTACGCAATGATCCTGCTGGGCGCCCGGCCCGTGGACGGTCAAACGCTGGAACAGGCCAGGGACCTGCTGTTGGAACAGGTGACGCTGCTGAGAAAAGGCAAATTCCCGGCGAGTCAGCTGGAGGCGGCCGTGAACAATGCAAGGTTCAACCTGATGAAACAGTACCAGACAAGCCAGGGAAGAGCCATTGCGATGGCCGGAGCCTTCGTGGACAGGATCCCGTGGAACAAATATTCGGATTACCCCGAGCGGATGGAGAAAGTCACCCGGAAAGAGATTGCCGGTTTCGCCGACCGTTTCATGAGCGGAGGGTATGCCGTGGTCCTGAAAAGACAGGAACCTCCCGCAGATGAAGCGAAGATCGTGAAGCCGCCCATCACCCCGATCGTCATTCACAGGGACAGGAAGTCGGAATTCTTCAAAAAGATCCAGGATGCCGCGGTAAGCGAAATTGCCCCCGTTTTCGTCGATTATGACCGGGATATCCTTAAATTCAATCTCAACGGGAACACCCGGGTCCTGTACCGGGAGAATAACGAGGACGGGACCTTCCAGCTTACCTATTACTTCCGGACAGGCAGGAACAGCGACCGGTTGCTGAATTTTGCGCTGGGATACCTCCCCTATCTCGGCACCTCATCGAGATCCCTTTCGGAGATCAACCGGGAATTTTACCGGATGGCCTGCAGCTTCACGGTCAACGCGGGGGAAGAAGAGACGCAGCTGAACCTGACCGGCCTGCACCGGTATTTCGAACCGGCGCTCTCCCTGATGGAGGAGCTCCTGGACAATCCCCGACCGGACCCTGTTGCCCTGGAAAAGCTGGTCAGCAACACCCTGATGACCCGGAAAAGCAACCAGACCCTCCAGGCCGAAGTATTCTCCGCCCTGGTCAGCTACGGCACCTACGGACCGAAATCCCCTTACAAGCACCAGCTCAGTGAAAAGGAACTGCGGTCCCTTTCCTCCGCGCCGCTGGTCAGGAAGATCCGGGAGCTTAAGCGCTTCTCCCACCAGGTACTTTATTATGGTCCGGAAAAGCCGGACCGGCTGATCCGGCTCCTGGAAAAACACCATCGTCCCCCGTCGAAGCCGAAAACCCTGGTTCCCTCCCATCACTTCAGAGAGCGGCCCACCCGGGAGGACCGGGTGCTGTTCGTCCATTATGATGCGGCGCAAACCCGGCTGCAATCCATCGTGCGCGACGGAAAATATGATCCTTCCCTCGCCCCGGTCGTCGCCCTGCACAACAATTATTTCGGGACCCATGTGATATTCCAGGAGCTCCGGGAAAAGAGGGCGATGGCCTATACCGCCTATTCCCGGTACCTGGAGCCTGCCACCCTGGAAAAGCATTACCTGTCGGTGGGATTTGTTGCCACGCAGAATGATAAAGTGACCGGCGCCCTGACTGCTCTCAACGGACTTTACGACCGGATGCCGTCGTCGGGGGTGGCCTTCGGCCTGGCCCGGAACACGGTGCTGAACCGGATCCGCACCGACCGGCTTACCCGGATGAATATCCTCTGGAATTACATCAATGCGGAGAAGCTGGGACTGACCCGGGATATCCGGGAGGAGATTTTTCACGGGGTCACGGCCCTGACGGAAAACGATCTGAAGGAATTTCACGACCGGCATCTCCGGAACCGGACAAAAACCTATGTGATCCTGGGCAGGGAACCGGAGTTAAACCTCCCGGGCCTGGAGAAATTCGGTCCGGTGACCCGGCTGACCCTGGAGGATATTTTCGGGTATTAGTCTGTCCCTTCGCTCATTCAGTTCCTGTTTTAAAGATTCTTTTAGTTCTGTTTTCTCCGAACTAACTATTTTTTATTATTTTTGCGCCTTATTATGTAATCCATGGAAGACCGGGAAAGCGCCATCCGGCATTGCATCGAAAAGTTCGGGGTATTTTACCAGAAAACAGGGCAGCAGGCCATGATGGGCCGGCTGATGGGATACCTGATGCTGGCGGAACCCCCGCACAAGACCTTCGAAGAGATCACGGAATTCCTGCTATGCAGCAAAAGCGCGGTCAGCAACACGCTGCACCAGCTGATGTATGTCGGCATGGTGGATTATGTGAAATTTCCGGGCGACCGCAAGCGTTATTTCCGGCTGAACCAGGAATCCTGGGACCGGATGTTCGAGGTGCAGCTGCAGGAGCTTGCCGATTTCCGCGGGCTGGTCGGGGAAGCCCTGAAACTTCGTTCCCGTAAATATCCCGAGACCAACCGTCATATTGAACAATTCTATAAACTCATGCAGATCTACGAGGAGCAATTCCCGGAGATCCTGGGAAAATGGAAAAAACAGCTCACCAAGAAAAAACAAGGATGAAAGCTACCCTGATGATCGGATGCCTGCTTGCCGTACCCTGCTTGTCGTGGGGACAGGAGCTGACTGCCCGCCAGATCGTCCAGAAGGCGGAGGACCAGGCGCGCGGCATTTCCAGCCAGTCAGAAATGACCATGACCATCGTGCGGCCCGACTGGAGCCGATCGGTCAGCATGAAAGCCTGGTCGAAGGAGAAGGAGTACGCCCTGATCCTGATCACGGCTCCGGCCAAGGACAAAGGCCAGGTATTCCTGAAGCGGAAGAATGAAATGTGGAACTGGGTCCCTTCGATCGATAAGATGATCAAGATCCCGCCGTCGATGATGATGCAATCCTGGATGGGGAGC
>DATJQF010000208.1:0-11249 GCA_035505995.1 Bacteroidales bacterium | reverse complement strand
AATTCGGACCAGACGAAGTTCCTTCCGGGCAGAGACCTAAGCTTCACCAGCAATATCACCGATATTGCCGTGGAAGCGGAATTCAATTTCCTGGAATATTTCATCGGCAGCGGCAGGCATTTTATCACGCCCTACATTTATGCGGGGGTCAGCGTATTCTTTTTCAATCCCAAATCGGGAGGGGAAGCGCTTCAGCCGCTGGGAACGGAGGGACAGAACACGGAAGGAGGGAAAAAGCCCTATTCGCTGGTAGATGTCAGCATCCCGTTCGGACTCGGAATGAAACTATCCGTCAGCCAAAGGATCGGGTTTACCCTGTTCTGGGAAATGCACAAAACCTTCACGGATTACCTGGATGACGTGAGCGGGACCTACTATCTGAACGGTGCGTCCATCGACCCGAACAATACCGCCGAGTTCCTGTCCGACCCCGCGAGAAGCCATCAACCGGGCATGGAACGGGGGAATTCAAAGAACAACGACTGGTACGCGTTTGCCGGCATCTCCGTCTCCTATCGTTTCAAGGTGCACGGGAACCGGAGGTGCAGGGACCAGAAATTCAAATAACCGGCACTACTGCTTGCAAAGCCCATGACAGACTTCAGGTCACAGATCAAGAACAAAGGCATACCGGTCCACGTAGCCGTCATCATGGATGGCAACGGGCGGTGGGCCAAGCAGCACGGTTATGCCAGGACCCGTGGCCACGAACAGGGAGTGGAAGCGGTGCGCCAGACGGTGGAAGCCGCGGTGGAGCTGGGGATCCGCTACCTGACCCTTTACGCCTTCTCCACCGAAAACTGGAACCGGCCGAAATATGAGATCCATGCGCTTATGCAGCTGCTGGTCCGGTCGGTGAACAAGGAGCGTAAGACCTTCATGGACAATAATATCCGGCTGACCGCCATCGGGGATCTGAAAAGTTTGCCCGGAAAGAGCTACGAGGAGCTGATGGATGCCATCCGGGAAACCTCAGGAAATACGGGCATGCAGCTGATCCTGGCCCTGAGCTACAGCTCGCGGTGGGAGATCACGGAAGCGGTCAGGAAGCTTTCCGTAAAGGTTGCGAAAGGGGCGCTGAAGCCGGAACAAATATCCGCGGAGATCGTCTCGGAGGAACTGACCACCTCTTCCATCCCGGATCCTGAGCTCCTGATCCGTACCAGCGGGGAATACCGTGTCAGCAATTTCCTGCTCTGGCAGATTGCCTATACCGAGCTTTATTTCACACAGGCCCTCTGGCCTGATTTTACCAAGGAGGAATTTTACTGCGCGATCGTTGACTACCAGAAACGCGAACGGAGGTTTGGTCTCACCAGCAGCCAGCTCCGGAAGAACAAACCCCTAACCCAGCTACGCGGATGAGATTGCGATCCTTTTTACTGCTGATTTGCTGCCTGAGCTTCATCCTCCCGGCCCTTCCCCAGGTTAACCAGGAAGGCGGGCTGAATCTTGACTATGGCTCGCCGGTTGAGTACACCATTGCCGGGATCACGATCACCGGGGCGGTCAACCTCGATATGAACGTCCTCATCATGCTGTCCGGCCTCTCGGTGGGTGATAAGGTCAAAGTGCCCGGCGATAAGATCACCCAGGCGGTCAGAAAGCTGTGGGACCAGGGATTGTTCGAAGATATCCGGATCTCGGTATCCCAGATCACCGGGAATGAGATCTACCTGAATATTTTTATCAAGGAGAGGCCCAGGCTTTCCTATTTCTCATTTGAAGGCGTCAAAAAAGGCGATGCCGACAATATCCGCGAAAAGATCCACCTGGTCAAAGGGGATTATGTCACCGATAACCTGGTCCTGAAGACCCAGGAGATCATAAAAAAATATTTTACCGACAAGGGATTCCTGGATGCGGAAGTCAATGTCACCCAGAAAAAGGACTCCGCCCGGGCGAACGAGGTGGCCCTGATCTTCGATGTTAAAAAGGGAGGGCGCGTCAAAGTCTATGATATCACCATCCACGGCAATAAAAGTGTTACGGGAGAGATGATCCTGGCCTCCTTCAAGAAAACCAAGGAGAAGAGTGTCTTTAACCCGATGGAAGACATGGACAAGCTGGTATATGAATCTGCCGAAGACGCCCTGAAGATGGATTTTGTGGAAATCGCGAACGATATTGAGCGCAATGTTTATGACAATGTGAGGATCCGGCTGTTCAAATCCTCGAAGTTCATCCAGGAGGATTACGACGAAGACAAGATCAACCTCATCAAGAAGTACAACTCCCTGGGTTACCGCGATGCGCGAATCCTGAAGGATTCGATCACAAATAATGAGGATAACACCGTTAACATCGACATTTGGGTGGAGGAAGGGCCCAAATATTATTTCCGGAATATCACCTGGGTGGGGAACAGCAAGTACTCCGACCGGGTCCTGAACCATATCCTGAAGATCAAAAAGGGGGATGTCTATAACCAGGAGGCCCTGGAGACGGCTCTGACCTATAACCCGACCGGATCGGACATCCGTTCCCTTTATATGGACGACGGCTACCTGTTCTTTGATGTGAATCCGGTGGAGGTGAAGATCGAGAACGATTCGATCGACCTGGAGATCCGCATCAATGAAGGCAAGCAGGCGGTCATCAACAAGGTCACCATCAAGGGGAATACCAAGACCAGCGACCATGTGGCCCTGCGGGAGCTGGAGACCAAGCCCGGACAGCTCTTCAGCCGTGAGAAGCTGATCCGTTCCAACCAGAAACTGGCCCAGCTGAAATTCTTCGATGCCCAGAAGATCACGCCCAATGTCACCCCGAACCCCGAAGACGGGACCGTCGACCTCGAATACGGGGTGGAAGAGACCTCTGCCGACCAGATCGAGCTTTCCGGCGGCTGGGGGTATGGCAGGATCATCGGGACCCTCGGGCTCTCCTTCAATAATTTTTCGATCCGGAATTTCTTCAACTGGAAATCCTGGAAGCCCATTCCTACCGGGGACGGCGAAAAACTCGGGATCCGGTTCCAGACCTACGGGCGTGGGTACCTGAGCTACAGCATCTCTTTCATGGAGCCCTGGCTCGGCGGGAAAAAGCCCCTGGCCCTCAGCCTGGCCTATTATCATTCGCTGTATACGAACGGGGTGACCCGGAAAGACACGGCGTATGCTTACTTCAAGATCGACGGGGTTACGGTCGGGCTGGGATCCAACCTTCGCTGGCCGGATGACTATTTCGTCCTGAACCATGCCTTCACCTACAACCGCTATAACACGCATAAGTATACCCAGATCTTCTCCTTCGGCGGAGGCGATGGGGTCTACAACGCCTTCAGCTACACGATCGCACTCTCCCGGAGCTCCGTGGACGCCCCGATATTTGCCAAGTTGGGATCGGAATTCACCCTGAGCCTGGAAGTCACTCCGCCCTACTCCTGGTTCCGGGGCAATGTCGATTATTCCAAAATGCCCCTTAACGAGCGGTATCAGTGGGTGGAATACTACAAGTGGAAATTCAAGGGTGCCTGGTATATCAACCTGGTTGAAAAACTGGTGCTGACCCCCCGGATCCAGTTCGGGGTGCTGGGCGCGTATAATTATGATCTCGGGATCACACCCTTTGAAAGGTTCTATCTCGGAGGCGACGGGCTTACCGGCTACAATAACATGGATGGCAGGGAACTGATCGGCATGCGGGGATACCAGAACAACTCCCTGACCCCCAATTACCCGAATACGATCGGGGGGACCGTTTATGCCAAATATACCCTGGAGCTCCGCTACCCGATCTCGCTGAATCCAAGCGCCACGGTCTATGCCCTGGCATTTATGGAGGCCGGGAATGACTGGCTGAGATGGCAGAACGTTAATCCGTTCGATGTGTACCGGTCGGTGGGATTCGGGATCCGGGTATTCCTGCCGATGTTCGGGCTGCTGGGGCTCGACTGGGGCTATGGCCTCGATGCCGTTCCCGGAGTGCCGGGCGCTAACGGAAGCCAGTTCCATTTCTCCATCAACTCATCGCTCGACTGACGCCGCCATTCGGAAAATTGAGAATTACGCAGTAATTTTGATCCCCGCGGAAGATAATTAATAAAGTGTAAAACCATGAAAAAGATAAGCATTCTGATCGCCGTCTTCCTGTTCGCGGCCTTCCTGGCACAAGCCCAGAAATTTGCCTATGTGGACACGCAATATATCCTGGATAACCTTCCGGAATTCACGGAGGCGCAGGCACAATTGGATGAGATCTCCGCCGATTGGCAAAAGGAAATCGAAGCCAAGTTCGCCGAGGTCGATAAGATGTACCAGGATTACCAGGCACAGTCGGTGCTGCTTCCCGACGACATGAAAAAGAAAAAAGAGCAGGAGATCGTGGACAAGGAAAAAGAAGCGAAGAGCCTCCAGCAGAAGCGTTTCGGGAAGGACGGCGACCTGTTCAAGAAGAGGCAGGAGCTGGTGAAGCCGATCCAGGAGAAGGTGTATAACGCGATCCAGGAGATCGCCACGAATAACAATTATGTGATCGTCTTTGACAAAGCCGGTGCCCTGACGATCATGTATGCCAACCCGAAATACGATATCAGCGATGAAGTGCTGGATAACCTGGGAGCCAGCCTGAACGGGCGGAAAGGCAAGGGGGGACAGCAACCGACCACCGGGCAGGGCGGGCAGAACAATCCCCCGTCCAATGTCGGCACTTCCGGCCAGGATAAGAACCAGGGCGGATCCAACCAACCGAAGACGGAGCAGAATACTCAACCCAGGAAAAAATAGGATGGAGCCGAATCTCTTTGAATTTCAGAAATTTTTCTAAATTTGCACACCTTTAAATCAGTATTAACCTTATAGTTCATTGCAATGAAAAAATTGATCAGGATTTTAGCCGTTATTTCGATTGCCTTTATGTTTTCCTCCGTCACCCTGGCGCAGAATGCTGTCAAAATAGGATATATCGACATGAATACCCTGGTGACCGCCATGCCGGGAGTTGATTCGGTGAAAGCCAAGCTCCAGAAATACCAGCAAACCCTTTCCGACCAGCTGGATGCCATGCGGGCGGAATTTGAGAATAAATACACGGATTACCAATCCCAGCAGGCCGGGATGTCGGATCTGATCAAGCAGACCAAGGAAAAGGAACTACAGGATCTCCAGGGCAGGATCGATGCTTTCCAGACGAAAGCGCAGCAGGATCTGCAGGCAAAACAGCAGGAGCTCCTCCAACCGATCCTGGATAAGGCGAAAGCCGCGATCAAAGATGTAGCGAAGGAAAACAAGTATACGCTGATCCTGAACTCCATCGAAGACGTCGTCCTTTATTCCGAGACGGCCGATGATATTATGCCGCTGGTAAAGAAAAAGCTGGGGATCGGCCTATAGCCCGTACCCGGGTAAAAAGAAAGCCGGTATCTTACAATGACCGGCTTTTTTATTTTCTGTGAAGTTTCAAATCAGGATTCCGGGTCGTACCAAGAGGCGTACATCGTATAATTCCGGGAAATACGGTTGACCTGCCCTTCCAGCAGGGACTGATCAATCTCCTTGATCTTCCTGGCCGGCACCCCGGCCCAAACGGTACCCGATTCCACGACCGTGCCTTCCCTCACCAGGGCCCCCGCCGCTACGATCGAATTACTGTGGATCTCGGCGCCGTCCATGATGATTGCGCCCATACCGATGAGCACATTGTCGTGGATCGTACAGCCGTGGATGATGGCATGGTGAGCGATCGACACATTATCCCCGATGTTCACCGGGGCTTTCTGGTAAGTGCAATGGATAAGCGCCCCGTCCTGGATGTTCACATTATTCCCGATCCGGATATAGTGAACATCACCCCGCACCACCGCGTTGAACCAGATCGTGCAGTTATCGCCGGTGACTACATCGCCCGTCACCGTTGCGTTATCGGCCAGGAAGCAGTTCCTGCCGAATTTCGGCTTGACGCCTTTTACAGACCGGATGATTGCCATAGCTTGCTGGGTTCGTTGATCCTCGGATAATCCAGAGAATAATGAAGCCCCCGGCTCTCCTTGCGCTTCATGGCCATCTTGATGATCAGGTAGGCCACATTGATCAGGTTGCGCAATTCGCAGAGCCTGGGGATCAGGATGGATTTCTTATACAGCTCCTCGGTCTCGGTGTAAATGATCTCCAGCCGGTCGAAGGCTCTTTTCAAACGAAGATTTGAGCGGACGATCCCGACATAGCTGGTCATGATCGACTGCAGCTCCCGCAGGGATTGGGTGATGAGGATCATTTCCTCGTTGAAGACCATGCCTTCCGCGTTCCACTCCGGGATATCTTCCCGGAAGGAGATCCGTTTGACCTGTTCGATGGCATCCAGGCTGGCCCGGTGCGAAAACACCACCGATTCGAGCAGGGAATTCGAGGCCAGGCGATTCGCCCCGTGCAATCCCGAGCAGGAGACTTCCCCCGAGGCATAGAGGTTGACCACGGAGCTGCGGCCCATCTCATCCACCTTGATCCCCCCGCACATGTAATGGGCAGCCGGAACTACGGGGATCATGTCGCGGGTGATATCGATCCCGATGCTCAGGCATTTGGCGTAAATGGAAGGGAAATGGTTGATCAGCTCGTTCTTGTTCAGATGCCGGCAATCCAGGTATACATGATCTTCCCCGCTGATCTTAAGTTCGTTATCAATGGCCCGGGCGGTGATGTCACGGGGCGCCAGCGAAAGGCGGGCATCATATTTTTGCATGAATTCCTTCCCGTCCACATTCTTCAGGATCGCCCCGAATCCCCGCAAGGCTTCCGAGATCAGGAAGGAAGGTTTCTCGCCCGGATTATACAAGGCTGTGGGATGGAACTGGATGAACTCCATGTTCTCGATCGTCCCTTTGGCACGGTACACCATGGCGATGCCGTCGCCGGTGGAGACCGTCGGGTTGGTGGTCATGCTGTACACATGGCCGGCTCCTCCGGTGGCGATCAGGGTGATCTTCGACAGGATCGTGTCGATCAGGTGGGTCCGGGGGTTCAGGATATAGGCCCCATAGCAGGTGATCCCCTCGGTACGCCGGTTCACTTCGATGCCCAGGTGGTGCTGGGTGATAAGGTCGATCGCAAAATAACCTTCCAGGATCTCTATGTTAGGATGGCTTTTTACCTGGTACAGCAGCGTGTCTTCTATCTCGCGGCCGGTGCTGTCCTTGTGGTGAAGGACCCGGTACTCGGAATGGCCTCCTTCTTTGGCCAGGTCGAAAGTGCCGGTCTTGGTCTTATCGAATTTCGCCCCCCACTTGATCAGCTCCTTGATGCGGTCGGTGGATTCGGTAATGGCGATCCGCACGATCTTTTCGTCGCACAGGCCATCGCCGCATTCCAGCGTGTCCCGGATATGCTTCTCAAAGGAATCGGGCGTATACATCACGGCGGCAATGCCCCCCTGGGCATAGCTGGTGGCGGCGTCGTCCACCTTCGACTTGGTGACGATGCACACCTTTCCGAATTTGGCCACTTTCAGGGCGAAGGTGAGCCCGGCGACGCCGGAACCGATTACCAGGAAATCCGCATGCCTTCTCATAGGCGAGACGAAGTTTAAATATTCAGCAGCAGCCTCATCGGATCTTCCCCGGAGAGCAGCATTTCGAGAGGGTTCTCGATATATTCCTTGACTTTTACCAGGAATCCCACGCTTTCCCGCCCGTCGATCACCCGGTGGTCGTAGGAAAGAGCAAGGTACATCATCGGCCGGATCCCGATCTTCCCGTCGACTGCCACCGGCCGGTCCTGGATCTTGTGCAGCCCGAGGATCGCGCTTTGCGGCGGGTTCAGGATCGGGGTGGACATCAGTGAGCCGAATACCCCGCCGTTGGTGATCGTGAAGGTGCCGCCTTTCATGTCGTCGAGGGTGATCCGGTTCTCCCTGGCCTTGGCGGCCAGCTCCTTGATGCGGGTCTCGATCTCAGGCAGCCCCAGGATCTCGGTGTTCCGGATGACCGGGACCACCAGTCCTTTCGGCGTGCTCACGGCGATGCCGATGTCTTTGTATTCGGGAGTAACGAGATCCTCTCCGTCGATCATGGAGTTCACCTGGGGAAACTCATTCAGGGCGAGGGTAACCGCCTTGGTGAAGAAGGAAATGATCCCGAGGCTGACCCCGTATTTCTCCCGGAACGCTTCCTGGTAGTGCTCTTTGATGTCCAGGACCTTGTGCATGTCGACTTCGTTAAAGGTCGTCAGCATGGCCGTCTCGCTCCGGACCGCCACCAGCCTTTCGGCCAGTTTGAGCCTCAGCGTGGAGAGTTTTTTCCGGGCCACCTCGCGGGAGGGCTTGCCCGCGGGCGCGGGAGTCTTGCCGGAAGAAAGAAAAGCTTCGATTTCCTTCCGGGTGATCCTTTTCGAACCCGCAAACCGGGCTACCTCTTCCTTGGTGATCCGGTTTTCAGCCAGCATCTTTTCCGCCAGGGGAGTTACCGGGGGTTTATCCGGTGGCCTGGCGGCAGGTTTCACCGGTTGCGGAGCTGTGTCGGGCGCTTTCTTTTCAGGGGGCGGTGCGGGCGATGGATTGGCCGAAGCCTCTACCGTCGCGATCACCGTCCCCACTGCAATGGTCTCTCCTTCCGGGATGATCAGCCGGATGATCCCGTCGATGGGTGCGGAAAGAGGGAAAGAGGCTTTATCTGAATCAATTTCCACCACCTCCTGGTCTTTCTCCACCCTCTCCCCGTCGGTCACCAGCCATTTTACCAGCTGTACCTGTGTGATCGACTCACCCGGGCTCGGTACCAAGATATCCGCGCTCATGCCTTCCAAGGATACTAAATATGAGTTTTATATATTTTTATGCCCGCTATACGAAAACGGATTCCGGAACGTTATCCTTTAGGAATAATTTATATTTTTACCCTCCGTAAACATCCGCAAAGGTACAACTATTCAACAGAAATCTACCTTTAAACGCGTTCCCCTTTGTTCGTACGAACCGTCAACGGATCATCCACCTAATTATTCATCCCAAATCCCAAACGTATGAAAGCACTCAGGATTTTGTTCATTCTCGCGATGGTTATCTCGCTGACCGCTCTCAACTCGTCCTGTAACAAGGATAAGGACAACACTACCAACAACAACACATCTTGGGCTTCCGACAACGCACTGGCTGAAAAGGCCTATGGAGACGTAAAGAACATTTCGGACGAGGCGGTGGGCCCGATGCAGAAAGCTTCTGCCGAAGACACTATTTACCTGGGCCCCTGCGTACTGGTCACCCTCAACAAGACCGACACCCTGTGGACCCTGACCATTGATTTCGGAACCACCAATTGCCTATGCAACGACGGAAGATACCGGAGGGGAAAGCTCATCACGAGCATCAACGGCCTCTACTGGGCAACAGGTACCGTGCTGACGTATACTTTTGATAATTACTTCGTGGATGACAACCAGGTGCTGGGGACCGAAACCGTTACGAATATAGGGCCCAATACCTTGGGACATCCGGTGTTCCACGTGGTCGTGAACGGATCCATCATCAAGGCCAATAACGGGGGGACCATCACCTGGAACTCCGACCGGCTTCATGAGTGGGCGGCCGGGTATAATACGCCCGAATGGTGGGACGATATTTACCTGGTCACCGGCTCCGGGAACGGAACCGATGCCAACGGGAAAACCTATACGATCAACATCACTTCCGCACTCGAGATTAAACTGAACTGTCACTGGGTGGTGACCGGCAAGCTCGACATTCAACCCCAGGACTACCCGCTGATCCAGGTGGATTACGGCGACGGCACCTGCAATGCCGACGCCACGGTCATTATCAACGGCGTTACCTACACCATTACCATGCCCTGAGGAAATCGGGGTCTGAGGGAAGCCGTTCCGGTCCGGGACGGCTTTTTTTATTCGGTTTCGGCACAATGCAACCGGCAGCTCGTATGATTCAGCTCGCACGTGCACTGCCCCATCGCTTTATCGACCAGCAGCTTCTGCTGGATGCGGTGCAGCTTGGCGGAACCGGTGGCCGGGCTGCCGCTCCGTGGACGGGCCGTATGATGCAGCGGCACCAGGGTGAAATTCTCGCTCATGAATTTCCAGGCCCCCATGTTCACGGGCTCTTCCTGGATCCAATGGAAGTCGACAGCATGACTGTATTTTGAGAGGATCTCCTTCAGTTGCAGTACGGGCATCGGATAGATCTGCTCGAGCCGGATCACCGCAATATCATCCTTGCCTAACCTTTCCTTCTCTTCATAAATATCATAAAACACTTTTCCCGAACAGAAAATGATCTTTTTCACTCTTAAAGGATCTCCCGCCGGATCATCAATGACTTCTTTAAATCCCCCCGACGTGAATTCATCCAGGGTGGAAATGCATTTCGGATGGCGGAGCAGGCTTTTCGGGGTGAAGATCACCAGCGGCTTGCGGAACGGACGGTGAAGCTGGCGACGCAGCACGTGGAAAAAATTGGCGGGGGTCGTGCAGTTGACCACCTGCATATTGTAATTCCCCGAAAGGATCAGGAACCGCTCCAGGCGGGCCGAGGAATGCTCAGGCCCCTGTCCCTCGTATCCGTGAGGAAGGAACAGGACCAGCCCGTTCATCACTCTCCATTTATCTTCCGCGCTGCTGAGGTACTGGTCGATGATCACCTGCGCCCCGTTGCAGAAATCCCCGAACTGGGCTTCCCAGATCGTCAGCGACCGGGGAGAGGCGAGGGCATAGCCGTATTCGAATCCCAGGACGCCGTACTCAGACAGCAGGGAATTGATCACTTCAAAGCCGTCCCGGGCTCCGGTCACCGTTTTCAGAGGGATGAATTTATCTTCCGAGTCCTCGACCGTCAATACCGAATGACGGTGGGAAAATGTTCCCCGCTGGGTGTCCTGCCCGCACAGCCGCACGGGATATCCTTCCCGCAGCAGGGTTCCGTAAGCCAGCAGCTCCCCCATGGCCCAGTCCAGCCGGCCCCCGTCCTTCAGCATCGCCCGCCGCTCTTCCTGCAGCTTCGTGATCTTCCGGAAAAAGGGAACTCCTTCCGGGAGGCTGGTGATCCGGGTACCCACTTCCATCAGCACTTTCAGATCCACCGCGGTATCCGGCGATTTATCAAAATCGGGAGGGGAGGCTTTCGGGAACTCTTTCCAGAGTTCGCCCAGGAAAGGCAGGATATCCTCTTTCTCGATGGTGGAGGAACGGGTGAACCCGGTCTCCAGCGCTTCCTGGATCCCGCTCTTGATGCCCTCGAAATTCATCTGTCCCAGCACCTGCTCCTCCTCTAGTTTTTTCAGGTAGATCTCCAGGGGATCCGGATGCTGCTCG
>DATJQF010000207.1:0-4635 GCA_035505995.1 Bacteroidales bacterium | reverse complement strand
CAGGCAATTGTTCTTCCGGGATACCGGCAAGGGAAAAGTTATTGTCCTGCTTCACGGGTATCCTGAATCCTCCGCGATCTGGGCAGAATTCATCCGGGTGCTGTCGAAAGAGTTCCGTGTCATTGCTCCCGACCTGCCGGGCCATGGCAGGAGCGAAGTCTTTGGGGAGGCGCACCCCATCGGACTGCTGGCAGATGCCGTGTGGGAAATACTGAAAACACTGAAAATAAAGCAATGCGTGATGGTCGGCCATTCCATGGGGGGATTCACTACACTGGAGTTTGCCCGGAAATACCCGGGAATGCTGGCCGGCTTCGGATTGTTCCATTCGCACCCGTTTGAGGATTCGGAAGAGACCAAAAAAGCGAGGGATCAGTTCATCAGCCTGATCCGGACCGATAAAATGAAATTCCTCAAAGAATACATTGATCTGCTTTTCTGGGATAAGACCCGGAAAAAATACCAGAGCCGGATCCGGGATCTGACAACGTCCGCTTCCCGCATGACCCCGGAAGCGCTGATCGCTGCGATGAAAGGGATGAAGCACCGGAAAGACCGCTCGGAAGTGCTGAAAAGATCGAAGGTTCCCGTGCTGTTTATCGTCGGCATGCAGGATTCCCGCTTCCCGGTAGCCCGCGCCTGGGAGATCATCCGGATGCCCCGCCGGTCGGAGGTCCTGCTGCTGAAGGATGTCGCCCACATGGGGTTCCTGGAAGCGAAAAAAGAAACCCTTGCCACCGTGCAGGCTTTTGCCGGGAAAGTTTACGGAGTATAATGTAGTGCGATAGTGAAACAACCACTATCTTAATTTCCCGTTATCGGTAGAGGTGCATCTCCTCAATGTACTCCCACACTTTCTGCGGCAGGAAATGCCGCACATCCTTCCCTTCCTTAATGGATTTCCGGATAAAGCTGGATGAGATCTCGATGAGCGGCGCCTCCGTGAAATGAACGTGCGGATGATGATCGAAGGGAGAGGCAGGAACGCCCGGCCGGGGATAGATATAGAATTCGTACTGCTTCAGCAGCTCCTCATAATTTTTCCATCTGTTCAGGGAGGGAAGCGCGTCGCTGCCGGCGATCAGGACAAATTGCTTCTTCGGGTATTTTTCCTGGAGAAAGGTCATCGTATCGATGGTATACGAGGGGCGGGGGAGATGGAACTCGAGGTTCGATGCCTGGAACCGCGGCTCATCCTCCACCGCGACATTGGCCATGTACAGCCGCTGCTCGTCGGATAACAGGGTGGATCTTTCCTTCAGGGGATTGTGCGGGGAGACGATGAACCATACCTGCCCCATCCCGGTATATTCCGCCATGTAGTTGGCGATCATCAGGTGGCCGTTATGGATCGGGTTGAAGGAACCGAAAAAGAGACCGGTCTTTAGATTTGATTTCAAGAAATAATCAATTAATCATACCATTCAAACAAATAAGCGTCGGGCAGTTACTGTTCAATATCCCGGTCAACCACATCCTGATACTGCAGCGCAGCTGTATCATCTTTGTGGCAGCGCAGCTGCGGAATCTATGAATTGCCGGACCCTTTCAATGGCATCGGAAACCGATTTCTCCAGATCATCATTGACAATGACCAAATCGAATTTTCCGGCGAAACCCATCTCATATTCCATCTTCGCGATCCGGGTGTTCAGGCTTTCCTCGCTTTCGGTGTTTCGGTTCCGCAGCCGGTTTTCAAGTTCTTTCAATGATGGCGGTGCAATGAAGGCAGCCAGTGCGGCATCCCCGAAAAATTTTTTAAGATTTAATCCGCCTATCACATCCAGGTCGAACAGGGGGATCCTGTTATGTTTCCTGATCCGCTCCAGCTCCGACCTCAGCGTTCCATAATAGTTTCCCGGGTACACCTCCTGCCACTCTGCAAATTCCCCCGCTTCGATCCTTCTCCGGAACTCCTCTGCCGTAAGGAAATAATAATCCTTCCCGTCGGTCTCATTCTCTCTTTTTGGACGGCTGCAGGCCGATATGGAAAATTCCAGCTCGGGAAGCGCTGCCAGCAATTGTTTTACAATGCTGGTTTTTCCCGCTCCCGACGGTGCCGAGATGATAATGGCCTTGTTTATTTTAGGGTCTGTTTGAACTTTCATCACCCGGCATTTTTCTGTTTTATTCCCCGCCCCAGGTGGGGAGGGGTCAGGGGAGGGGCTAAAGAATATTGAGAAGTTGCTCCTTGATCTTCTCCAGCTCGTCCTTCATCTGCACCACGATCCTCTGGATCTCCGCATTATTGGCTTTCGACCCGATCGTATTTATCTCGCGGCCCATCTCCTGCACGATGAACCCCAGCTTCTTACCCTGGGAGGCTTCCTCGCGGATCGTCTCCAGGAAATAGGTGCAATGCTTCCCCAGCCTGACCTTCTCTTCCGTTATATCCAGTTTCTCCAGGTAAAAGATCAGCTCCTGCTCAAACCGGTTCTGATCCACCGGTAAGGGATTGCCGTCGGATCCGGTTAAATTCATCAACTCTTTATGAATCCGTTCCCGGATGCTCTGCGTTCGCTGTTTCTCAAAAGGTTCGATCGAGATCAGCAGGTTTTGTATGATTTTCAACCGCGCCAGCAAATCTTTTTCCAACACATTACCCTCATCGTTCCGGAATGTTCGCACCTGCATTACCGCCTTAACAATCGCCTGCTTTACCGTATCCCAGTCGCTCTCGCTGATTTCCTCCCGCCCGGTCTGTATTATATCCGGCATCCGCATGATCACAGGGAGGAGATCGTCATCGGAGTGTTCCATCATTTCCTCCTGCAGATCTTTCAGCTCCCGGTAATAGTGCAGGGCCAGCGGCTTGTTGATCGATACCGTGGAAAGATCCCCGGTGACCTCCGCATTCGCAAAAAGATCGATCTTGCCCCGCTCCAGCTGCTGGATGAGGAAATTGCGGATCTCGGGCTCTCTCGGGCGGTACACCGAGGGCAGCTTGAGAGAAATATCGGTTTGCTTGCTGTTGAGGGATTTGATCTCGATGGTCAGCTTCAACCCGGGAAGGATGGCCTCGGCTTTCCCGTATCCCGTCATGGACGCGATCATAGGCCTTTTTTGCAAACTTACACAAAATAATTATAAATTTACTTCATGGAATATATGGTCATCGACGACCCGCTGAAGTTCTACAATCAAATGCTGGCGGACATTTCCAGGGCCAGGAAATACGTCTTCCTGGAGACTTATAAGTTCGCCAACGACCATATGGGGATCCGGTTCCGCGACGTCCTTACCCGCAAGGCGCACGAGGGGGTCCGGATCAAGATCCTGATCGATTCCTGGGGCAAAGGACCGGTTTCCGAATCCTTTTTTGAAGAGCTGATCCGGCTCGGGGGACAAGTCAAATTCTTCGAGAAGATCAAGATCAATACCGACATCTTCACGCGCGGACACCGGCGCGATCACCGGAAGATCCTTGTGATCGACGATGAAGTGAGCTACATGGGCTCCATGAACATCACCGGCTACAACCTGAACTGGAGGGAGCTGGCGCTGCGGATGACCGGCGAGCTGGTGCTGATCTTCAAGAAATGCTTCCAGGAGAATTTCGATGCTTTCAATCCGTACAACATCGTCAACAAGGTCAATTATTCGAAAACCCTGAAATCGGGGGATTTCGAGCTGATCCGCGATGTGCCCTCGGTGCCGCTCCAGCGGCTGAAGAAAAAATACGTCCGGATGATCCGCAGTGCAAAATCTTCCGTGGTCATCGAAACACCCTATTTCCTTCCCGGCTTCCTTCTCCGGAAAGCGATGATCGATGCGGGAAAACGGGGGGTCGATGTAAAGGTGATCATGCCGAAGAATTCCGACGTCCGGATGATCGACGTGCTCCGGAACAAGTACCTCGGGCTCCTCCATAAGAACCGGGTGAAGCTGCTTTTCTTCGTGCCGCATAACCTCCATGCCAAGCTGATGATCATCGACGACCAGGTGTTCTCCATCACTTCGGCCAATTTTGATTACCGGAGCTTCCGGTACCAGTACGAGATCGCCCTCATCGGGTCGGACCCCGATATTTTACGGCAGCTGCGCGACCATGTGAACGAAACGTTACTGGAATCGGAACCCTTTGATTATGAAAGATGGCAGCGCCGCCCCCTGATCCAGAAGATCCTGGAATGGACCCTGCTGCCCTTCCGGCATATGCTGTGAGTCGCGGTTGCTTCAGGATCCCTTCAGGACTTTCCGGTTCACCAGGTATACCCCCGAGAATATCAGCAGGGCCGCTGCGATCTTGGGCCAGGTGATGCTTTCAAATCCCAGCGAGACCGACATGATGGACGCGATCACCGGCTGCAGGTAGCTGTAAAAGCTCACCGAAGTCGCCGTCACCGACTGCAGTGCAAAATTGATCAGCAGGTAGGCGACAAAGGTGTTCAGGATGATGATAAATGCCAGGGAAAGCCACACCTGCAGGTCGAACGCACGGACCGGGATCGTGGTAATGCTGCCGGCGCAAAAGGGAAGGATGAACAGCAACCCGAACAGGGAGACCCATTTCATGATCGTCGAGGTGTGGTACTTTCCGGCCAGCGGCTTGATCAGCACCAGATACATGGCGTAGAAGATCATGTTCAGGAGCACCAGGAGGTTCCCGGTGAAGGAATTGTTCCCCATGCTGAA
>DATJQF010000206.1:0-2659 GCA_035505995.1 Bacteroidales bacterium | reverse complement strand
TCGACCACCGGCTTGCCGAAATGGCTGTTTCCCTGCCGGTAAACCTCAAGCTCCGGGGCGGCTACTCAAAATATATTCTCCGGAAAGCGATGGAGGACAAAGTTCCCCCGGAGATCACCTGGAGAAAAGATAAAAAAGGATTTGTCACGCCCCAGGCCGATTGGAAAGAACAAAGCGCCCGCATGCTTACCGGGTTCCTTTCTTCCTGCAGCATGCCGGACTTTTTGAGACGCGACAGGATCCTTGCAGCCATCCGCCGGAGAGACCTCCATCCCACGCAGGGGAATGAGCTCTGGAAGATCGCCGTCCTGCTGAAATGGATTGAGATCTTCAGCATTAAGTAGAAGATGAAAAAAATCGCCGTTTTCCAGGAAATCATCACCGATTACCGCGTGGACGTATTTAACAAGCTGGGAGAACAGGCGGAATTGACCGTTCTTTATGCGCCGTCCACCCGGATCAAGAATGCGAAGACTTTCGATCCGGCGAAAGTGGTGACCTTTAATGCCTGCCAATCATCCGTGCTTAAATTCTTCGGCGGGAGAATGACCTTTCATCCCGGTATGATCCGCTGGATCCGGAGAAACCGCCCCCCGGTCCTCATTACGGAGGGAAGAGCGGGTATCCTGACCAACTGGGTGATCGGACTTTTGTTCCCCAGAATGAAAGTGGTATTCTGGCTTTCAGGCCACCTGCCGGAAGACAGCCGGTGGAAAAGCAGGGCAAGACGCCTGATAAGGAAGATTTACCTGCAAAGGGCGGATGCCTTCCTGTGCTACGGTACCGCGACACAGGCGTACCTGGAGAGCCTGGGGATCAACCGTCCTTCCTTTATTGCCTATAATTCGATGGACACGGATGCGATCACCCGGGATATTGAAGAAATTAAAAAGGATCCCGGCTTCAGCGACCTGAAGCTCAGGATCCGCAACGGGAAAAGGCTGGTGCTGCTTTTTATCGGCCGGATCATTCCCGCCAAGAACCTGGATTCCCTGTTGCTGGCGGTCGCCCAGCTCACCCGTTCCAACCGACCGGACCTCCGGCTGATCTGCATCGGGGATGGTCCTGAACTGGAGAATCTCCGGCGACTTTCGGAAAAGCTGGACATTTCGTCTCACCTGGAATTTACCGGGGCGATCTATGACCGGAAGACCCTGACCGCGTACTGTCTCTCCTCGGATGTATTCGTTTTGCCGGGCGCAGGCGGGCTGGCGCTCAATCATGCCATCGCCTGCGGGATGCCGGCCGTCGTCTGTGAAGCCGATGGGACCGAAAAGGACCTCGTAAGCGACGGGCATAACGGGTATTATTTCCGGAAGAAGGATCAGGAGGACCTTGCGGGCAAGATCGGGTCCTTGTATGAGGATCCGGAAAGCATCCGGAGGATGTCGCAGAATTCTTTTGAAATAAGCAGGAAGGTTGTTAATGTTCATACCATGATCCGGGGCTTCCTGGATGTGATCGGCTGATTATGGGATATCGCGAATGGAAACGCTGGGTGGGCGGACTGCCGTGGTCGATGCGCTGGTTCGTATTTATCGTTCTTCTCCGGCCGGTGATCGACAGCTTTTACAGCGCCAAGGAGATCAGCCCGCTGGCTTCCCCCCTGTTCATCGTGGGGGGCCTCATGCCGGTCCTGTGCCTGCTGGGGATCCTGTTCAACCCATCGCATAAGTCGGATTTTGACCGGCCGATGTTTTTCCTGTTCCTGCTGGCCATTCTGAATTCCGTCATGCTGTTTACCAAAGAGCTGCCGATCTTTTTCATTTTCCAGTCCCTGCTGAAATTCACGAATATTTTCATCCTGTTCTACTTTGCCAAGCGGCTGGTGAGAAGCCTGAGGGATCTAGAGGGGATCTTCCAGACCTACCTCTACAGCATGATCTATGTACTGATCATCCTGCTTTTCGAGCTGCTCATACACCCCATCCGGCTAACCCAGCGCGTTGAGGGAACGCTCAGGATCCAGGGCACCTTCGGCGATATCGCCAGCTACGGCCTGTACCTCAATATGATGCTGATCATCCTGTTCTACCGGATGGCCAGGTACCAGACCCGGAAATGGAAAAATCTTACCATCGCCGCGATCATGCTGATCGGGGTAGCCCAGTTCAGGATCAACCATATCACCACGCTGGTCACTTCAATGATTATCATCATCTACAACCTGAGAGCCCGGATCCTTCGCAACCCTGGACTCGTTGTACTTATTGTTGCGGTCATTATTTTCATTGTTTATGAGAGAAGCGATTCCCTTCAGCAGCTGGTGGGGAGAGATGTCTCCGCCCTGCAGAACCAGGACGTGAACATCGAGCAATTCGGCCACGGAAGGGTGGGCCGGATCGAGAGCATGTACGACGAATGGATCAATCTTGATTTTTTTTCAAAAACTTTTGGCATTGCGCTCTTCAGCCAGGATTTCAACGCCGGCTTCCTCTGGGGTACCCACGATGATTTTATCCGGATGATCATGCTGACCGGAATCGCCGGTTTGATAATTTATTTGTGGTTTTTGCTTCTTTTTATCCGGCGAAGCATTAAAAGTCCGCCAATTCTCAGTACGCTGGGCATAAGTTTTTTCCTTTTCCTGTTTTGCTATTCTCTTTCGCTCACCCCGCTCCTTTATTACCCGGTTTGTAATATTCTTGCCCCGGTCTGG